>JAYSUK010000175.1:0-1702 GCA_043719085.1 Burkholderiales bacterium
CCTGGATGTTCATCAACGGGTCTGTTTTGTCGCCCAGAAAATTCGACTGGAAGAACATGAGCGCCCCAGTGGCGTTGGCCGTGTCCCGCGCCCCGGCCAGTGGCCAGATGACGGCCCATCCGAAAACGGTTCCCAGAGGCCGCAGCTTGTAGCGCACGCTCAGAAGCACGCCAAAGTTTCCACCGGTGCCGCCGCGCATGGCCCACCACAGGTCACTGTTGACGGTCTCGCTCGCGGTGACAATCTGCCCGCTGGCCAGCATCACACGCATGTCAATGACGTTGTCGCAATTCATGCCGAACGTCACCGAGGTGAACCCGTAGCCGCCGCCCTGCACAAAACCACCCACGCAAACGTCTTCGCACTCGCCGGCCGGAACATGCAGACCATAAGGCCGCAGCGTGTCATACAACTTCTTGAACGGACATCCACAGCCCACCGTGGCCGTCAAGGCCACGCTGTCCACCGTGCAGTCGTTGAGGTGGCGGACATCGAGCAGGATGCCCGTTCCCGAGGAAAAACCAGCGGTGCAATGCCCGCCCGAGCGCACCTGGAAGCCCAATAGGCAGGTCTGCGCGAATTGCAAAACCGCCGCGACATCAAGGTCTGATTCGCAGTAAGCGATTGCCACGGGGTAGGAATCGAACACCGGGTTGAACAACTTGCGGTCGGAGTCGTAGTCAGGCATGCCCGGCAACACGACATACCCCGACAGGCTGTCTTGCAGAGCCAGCAGCCGCTCGCGTGTGAACCCCAGGCGTTCAAATTCGGCATCGGGCACCGTGCCCCAAAGTACACGCAACTGTGCGTTGCGCGATTGCGTCTTGGTGATGTTGCGCGGCATGCAATTCTCCAGTTTTATTATTTGCGACGACGTTCTCTGGTTCGCCAGCGCTCGCCAGAGCCCGCCAGTGTTCGCCAACAGCGAAGGGATTTGAAGTTACCACAGTTAATTGCACAAAACGGTGCGCTTTCGCACATCCCCATCGCGCTTGATTTCCTATGCTTCACTGACGCGCCAACCCGGCGTGCAACTGCCACAAAGGACATCATCATGAAAAATAACCATTCGAAGAAAAACAGCGACGAAGCCCGCCCCATCGCTTCCATCGGGTGCAGAACCGGCGGCTTGATCGGCGCCGTGGTGCTCAGCGGACTGCTGCTTGCCGCCTGCGGTTCAGACCTCGCCGATCTTGGCGCGAGCGTGACTGCGCAAAGCAGTCATGAGGTCAAAACAGAAGCGACAGCACCGTTGCAGCATCAACGGTTTGATCACGTGGTGGTGAATCACCGCAGCACCGGGCACGATTCCGACTTGCCCGGCGCGTCCATCGCCGCGTACCGACAGTAGCGTGCCATTGCCAATAGCAGTGGCACGTCCCCGCTTCGCCAGGGCGGAGAGCTCGCGCGTCACCTGTTCGCGGGTGGTGCTTACCTGATCGGCAATTTCTGCGTGGGTCGGCACCGGGTTGATCAAAGCCACGTTTCCCTGGCCGCCCGAATGGCGTGCCAGCCGCAGTAGTTCGCCCTGCACCCGGTGCGGAACAGCCAGCGTGCTCAGCTCGGTCACCCGCGCCGTCAGCAGTCGGATCAGCTTAGCAAGATAGCGAAGGTAGCGTTCATGCACAACCGGTTGCTCCCGCAGCAGCAGCATGAAGGCCGCCGCCGGCAGCGCCGCAAGCACAGATTCGACCAGTGCGGT
>JAYSUK010000176.1:0-4573 GCA_043719085.1 Burkholderiales bacterium
CCTTTGACCATCACGTTGCGGCGGCCTTCGTACTTCTGGCGAATCTCTTCGACGCAGTCCTGCGGGCCTTCGAGCGCGGCAATACTCGCCACCTGAATCGGCGTGAAGGTGCCGTAGTCGTTGTAACCCTTGATGCGCCCGAGTGCGTTCACCAGATGCTGATTGCCGACCATGAAGCCCACACGCCAGCCGGCCATGTTGTAGCTCTTACTCATGGTGAAAAATTCAACAGCAACATCTTTCGCGCCCTTGACCTGCATGATGCTTGGCGCTTTGTAGCCGTCAAAACCGAGGTCAGCGTAGGCCAGATCATGCACCACCCAGATGCCATGTTCGCGCGCCAATGCGACGATCTTTTCGAAGAACGGCAAGTCAACGCACATCGCCGTCGGGTTCGACGGAAAGCCGAGGATCAGCATTTTCGGCTTGGGGAAACTTTCGCGAATCGCGCGTTCGACTTCCTCGAAAAAATCCACGTCTTCGGTCATGCGCACGCTGCGAATGTCCGCGCCCGCGATGATCGCCCCGTAAATGTGAATCGGGTAGCTCGGGTTCGGCACCAGCGCTGTGTCGCCACGATCCAGCGTGGCGAGCATGAGGTGCGCGAGGCCCTCTTTGGAGCCAATGGTGACGATGGCCTCGGTGTCCGGGTCGAGCCACGCGCCATAGCGCTGCGCGTACCAGTTGCAGATGGCTTTGCGCAGGCGAGGTATGCCCTTGGACACGCTGTAGCCGTGCGTATCGCCGCGCAGCGCAGTTTCGACCAGCTTGTCGACAATGTGCTTGGGCGTGGGGCCATCGGGGTTGCCCATGCCGAAATCGATGATGTCTTCGCCCTTGCGACGGGCGGCCATCTTGAGGTCGGTGGTAATTGCGAAGACGTACGGGGGAAGGCGCTTGATGCGCGAAAACTCGGTTTGCATGCTGATTTGTCACGACGCCCGTTACGAGCGAAGGTCCGGTGGAGACGGTGAAACCCAGTTGGGTTTCTTAAATTCACCCCTCCTCGATCCAACAGAAATCTGGCAGACGAAGGGGGCACCTAAGATGGCCATGTTAGCGGCGAATCAAGTTTGTTGCAACGCAGCACGCAGGGCCGCGCCAGCGAATTTCGCCTATCAACTTATTCCCAAGTCGCTTGATTTTATTGGGCCAAGATCAATTTTTATAGTAAGTCGACATTTGCACATTTACTATACCTAGCCCCGTCAAAATAGTAATCTACGTAAAAAGCTGCTTTCGCGCGCACTGGCTTTTGAGCTCGTTCATAATTCTCACTGCGCAACATCCCTACCGAACGGAAGCACGCCCCATGGCCATGAAGTTTCAACGCGAAGCTACCAGCGAATTCGCGATCGCCGGCTACACCGCCGATTCGGTGAGCGTCGCGGGCGTCGAACATCGCACCAGTTTGCAAGTCTCGCATCAAGCCGCCGCTGCGCTTTGGCCCGTGGCGACGTTCGCTGAGATCACGGCGACTACGGTTGCATGCGCCGTGCAGGCCCATCCAGAAATCGTCATCATCGGCACGGGCAAGCAGCTGCGCTTCCCGCCGCCCGATGCGCTGCGTCCGCTGCGCGATGCGCAGATTGGTTTTGAAGTGATGGACACGGCAGCGGCCTGCCGCACCTACAACGTGCTGCTCGGCGAGGGACGACAGGTGGCAGCCTTGCTGTTGATCGAGGTGCTTTAGGTGTGGCGCGAGCAGCAACCAACGCGGGTATCAAGCGTGGATCGCGGGTTGCGGGTTGCGCTGCTGCTACAACAGTGCACGCCGCATCAAAGCCGTCGTTGATCCGTCGTGCGCGCTGGAAACAGCGCCGCTTTTGAGTTCTGTATGGATAGTTTTAGCAAGTTGTTTGCCCAACTCCACGCCCCATTGATCAAACGAATTCACGCCCCAGACGACGCCCTGCACAAAGGTCTTTTGCTCATAAAGTGCGATCAAGGCGCCTAGCGATTCAGGCGCTAGATTGTCGAGAAAAATCGTATTACTCGGACGATTGCCTGCAAAGAATTTGTGCGGTGTTAATGCATAGATTTCGGCGGCATTCAAACCTTGCGTGCGTAACTCGGTGTGAACTTGCGCCTCGGTCTTGCCAACCATCAACGCCTCAGATTGCGCGATGCAATTGGCGAGCAGCAGGCGATGATGTTCTGGCAGCGCTCCATTACCGTGCAGCGCCGCAATGAAATCCACCGGAATAGCGCTCGTACCCTGATGCAGCAACTGGAAAAAAGCATGCTGACCATTGGTGCCCGGTTCGCCCCAAATTACCGGGCAACTGTGTGCCGAAAGCGCGTTGCCATCGCGATCCACTGACTTGCCGTTGCTCTCCATTTCAAGTTGCTGCAAGTAGGCGGGCAGGCGATGCAAATCCTGCGCGTAGGGCGCAATGCACTGACTGCTCGCCGCACAAAAATTCACGTTCCACACGCCAACCAGCGCAAGCAACACCGGCATATTCGCTTCAAGCGGTGCAGTCGCAAAATGCTCATCCATTGCGTGTGCGCCTGCGAGCAATTTCTCGAAGCAGTCCATGCCAATGGCCAGCGCAACAGACAGTCCAATCGCCGACCACAGCGAAAAGCGGCCACCGACCCAGTCCCAAAACTCGAACATGTTGGCCGTGTCGATACCAAATTTTTCTACTTCGACGGCGTTGGTTGAAACCGCGACAAAGTGTTTGGCGACATCAGCTTCAAGCCCGCCACGCGCTAAAAACCAGTCCCGTGCGCTGGTGGCGTTGGTCAGCGTTTCCTGAGTGGTGAAGGTCTTCGATGCGACGATAAAAAGTGTGGTTTCGGCAGAGACCTTTGATAGCGCACGTTCGAGCGCTGCACCGTCCACGTTCGAGACGAAGTGCATTGTCAAGCGTGGATGCGCAAACGCACGCAAGGCTTGGCAAACCATCTGCGGCCCCAGATCAGAGCCTCCGATGCCGATGTTCACGATGTCGGTGATTTCACGACCCGTGCCGCCGCGCCATGTGCCGTCGTGAACCTTTGAGGTGAAGTCGCGCATATGCGCCAGCACGCGTTGCACTTCAACGTCAACGTCCGCGCCGTCCAGCACATACTTTCGCGCGCTACCCGCCGGATTGCGCAGCGCCATGTGCAACACCGCACGGTTCTCGCTCACATTGATTCGCTCGCCAGCCATCATCGCGTCGCGTCGATCCGCAACGCCACGCTCACGTGCGAGCGCCAGCAACAGGCGCATCGTCTCCGCGGTGATCAGGTTTTTTGAAAAGTCGAGAAAGATGCCCGCTGCCTCAAGCGAGAACCGTTGTGCACGATGTTCATCGTGCGTAAATTCGTCAGCCATCCGCAAGTTTTGCGTTGCCAAACGATGCGAATCCAACGCATTCCACGCGGGTGTATTCACTTCGCCTCCGCGCGTACCGCTCGCGAAGCGAGCGTTGCGAACGCTTCGCGCGGTGTCATGCGGCCATCAATTACGGCACAGGCGACCGCCGTGATTGGCATCGATACTTCGTAGCGCAGCGCAAGCCGATGCACCTCGGGCGCGGCTTTGACGCCCTCCACAACCTGCGCGATTTCCTGAGTGGCTTCGGCAATCGATTTGCCGCTCGCCAGCAACAAGCCCATGCGTCGGTTCCGCGATTGGTTGTCGGTGCAGGTCAGCACCAAGTCGCCCAGCCCCGCGAGGCCCATCAACGTCTCGCTCTCGGCGCCCATTTTTTCGCCAAGACGACGCATCTCGGCGAGGCCACGCGTGATTAGCAAACTGCGTGCATTGGCGCCAAAGCCCAAGCCATCCGATGCACCAGCCGCGATAGCGATGACGTTTTTTGCCGCACCGCCCAGCTCAACTCCGATCACGTCATGACCGGTGTAGGCGCGAAATCCACCGCCGTTCAACCGATGCGCCACCCGCGCGGCGAACGCGTCGTCGCTTGACGCGATGATCACCGCCGTCGGTAATCCGCGCCCCAATTCGTTGGCGAACGTTGGTCCTGACAAAACCGCGTACGGATGCGACGCGTCGAGCACTTCGGCGACCACTTCATGCGACAGTTTGCTGGTGCCGGGCTCAAATCCTTTACAGGCGATTACCACGCCTTGCCCGGCCCGCAGCTTCGGTTTGAGCATGTGGATGGTGGATCGCAGTGCGTGGCTCGGCGTGGCGATCACGATGTCTTGCGCATCAAGCAGTGCAGCGTCAAGGTCACCCGTGGCCACCAGAGTCATCGGAAATTCGCAATCGACAAGATAGCGAGGATTGTGCCGCGTACGGTTTGCCTCGGCCATTTCGGCAGCGTTGCGCCCCCACAGCCGCGTACGCGAGCCGCGCCGCGCTAACTGGATCGCCAGCGCGGTGCCAAAAGAACCAGCGCCGATCACGGCAACCGGGGAGGCGGTCGCCTCGCTCACGTCGGGAGCGCTCATAACAGGTGTGGTTTGGTCAGCATCCGCCAAGTGTAGCTATCGTTTTTGTCGGTAGTCGCGCTCGTTTTTGCAACAATGTGCGGGTGCCTCGGTAGCTCAGTGGATAGAGCGACCCCCTCCTAAGGGGTAGGTCGGACGTTCGATTCGTCTTCGGGGCGCC
>JAYSUK010000177.1:0-13453 GCA_043719085.1 Burkholderiales bacterium
GAACTCACCGTTCGTTCGGCCAACTGCCTCAAAGCAGAAAACATTCACTACATCGGCGATCTGGTGCAGCGCAGCGAAACGGAGCTTCTGAAGACTCCGAATCTGGGCCGCAAATCGCTTAACGAAATTAAAGAAGTCCTCTCGCAGCGCGGTCTCGCGCTTGGCACCAAGATCGACAACTGGCCTCCGGCTGGTCTAGATCGCGGCGGCATGTAAGAGCACAGAGTAGGATCAGGAGAACAAATATGCGTCACGGTAACGGACTACGCAAACTCAACCGGACCAGCGCCCATCGTCAGGCACTGCTACGCAATCTTTCAGTCGCACTGCTTCGCTATGAAGTGATCAAGACCACGCTGCCGAAGGCCAAAGAGCTTCGTCGCGTCGTTGAGCCACTCATTACGCTTGGCAAAAAGCCATCGCTCGCGAACCGTCGCCTTGCTTTTGATCGCACCCGCGATCGCGACATCGTCGGCAAAGTGTTCAATGAGCTCGGCCCACGCTACGCAGCCCGCAACGGCGGCTACGTGCAAATCCTTAAGTTCGGCTTTCGTCAGGGCGACAACGCTCCGATGGCACTCGTGCAACTGATGGATCGTCCGGCAACGACTGTTGCCACCGACGACGCGAAATCAGAATAGTCCAACTCTCGTTGGAAAAGAAAAAGCCGGGTTTTCCCGGCTTTTTTTGTGTCTGTTGAATGATCAGCTTTTCATGAAAATTGCTATTCAACTGGGGCTTGGGCCGATAAAACGCCGAAAGTCAACTTACGGCAAAAAATCGATCTAGACCCAATGAAATAAAAGCTTTTGCAATAAAGCTATATCGCTCAACTCGCGTCTGACTTCCTGGTAATCAAGCTGTAAACAAACACCACGACGATCGCGCCGACGATAGATGCAATCCAGTGCGTTCCAGCGGCCTTGGAGACGATGCCAAGCTGTTGTCCGCCCAGTGTGCCCACCAAGGATCCAACGACGCCCAAAAGCGCCGTGACGATAATGCCACCGCCTTGCTTGCCAGGAACCAAAAACTTGGCGATTGCGCCGACGACCAGACCCACGAGCGCCAAAATGATGTAATCCATACTTCCCTCCTTATTGATACAACTCGAACTGTACACTAACGAGGGTTTGCCCGTGTCGCGGCTTCGCTGCACGCGCTGTGCACGTTGTGGGAGAAAGCAACATGAGCTGGCTACAAAACCACCTACCGGAACTAGCAATGTCAGCCGCAATGGCTTGGGGCGCTGGACTGCGCCTTTATCTCGTTGTATTTGTTGTCGGTCTGCTGGGAAAGCTGGGCTATGTACCGCTGCCAGACACGCTGAAACTGCTAATGAATCCGTTAGTGCTGGGAGCCGCCGGGTTCATGGCGTTCATCGAATTTTTTGCTGACAAAATACCGTGGCTCGATAGCGCATGGGACGCCGTACACACCTTTCTGCGCATCCCCGCAGGCGCGGCCCTCGCCGCTGGCATGCTGGGCGATAGTGGTGAAGGTGTTGCCATGGCAGCGGCTTTGATCGGCGGCACACTGACCGCGGGCACTCACTTTGGCAAGGCGGGCACGCGTGCCGTGGCGAACACGTCTCCGGAGCCGTTCAGCAACATTGGCTTATCGCTTGTCGAGGACACCATGGTTGCCGGTGGCCTCGCGTTGGCGATGGCGAACCCGATTATCTTTCTCGTACTGCTGCTGATTTTCGTCATCACTTTGGTCGTACTGATTCGCTTTATTTTGAAGGGACTTGCGACGGTCATCAGCAAGCTTTCGGTAAGAACCGTGCCCGCATGACGGAAGCAGTGAGAGCCGAGCGCGACGTTACTTCGCGCTTTGTTGTGCTGTTTGCGTTCGTACTGTTCTGCTGGTCGCATCGTCATGCGTTGCAACTGAGCGGATTTTCTGACGACATCGGCTTGCTTGCCGAGTTGCCGCCGCGGGCAGTACACGGCACTTTGCTCGCCGATGTCTTTGCTAAATGGATTGGCCCACTGTGGCCCGGTTCCTTGATGTGGCGGCCGCTTCCGCATTCAAGTTTCGCCCTTGACGCAGCCGTTTGGGGTCATGCGTCAGGCGCGTGGCGGATCACGAATTTGCTATTGCATCTCGGCGTTGCAACGTTCACTGGCCTGATTGCCACGCGGTTGATTAAGCTGCGCCTCGCCGGTGCCGCCGCTTTTGCCGCTGTATTGTTGGTGCCTTGGTCACCGGAAGTCACGCTATGGTTGGTGGGCCGTTTTGACGGTTGGGTGACGTTTGCCATCGTCGTTTCGCTGTGGGCAGCGCTCAAAAGTGTCGGCCCAGACCGCTGGTGTGCGTTGAGCCTCGCTGCCGCTATCGCCGCATACGCGAGCAAGGAAAGCGCGTTGATACTGCCGGTATGGATTGCGCTGGTGGTAGTTTTGCCGACCGCTGCTGTGCAAACGCGCTACCCACGCAAGATGTTCGCCGCTTCATCAGCCGCCGTCCGCACGGGGGGGGGGCTAATCGGCGGCCACATCGTCGTCGCTCTCGCGTATCTCGCCTGGCGAAGCTACCTGTTCTCCGACCCAACTGTCAGCGTTTACGCGAGCACGCCCGAGTACCGCGTGTTTTCGATATTGGCGCGACTGACGCTACATCTTGGGTTTCCCGTCGCGCTTGCGCCGCTGGCGCCGATTGCAGCTTCGGTCGTCCTGGGCGGCGTGCTATTGACCCCGTTCGCGCTACGCAAAGGCAATCGAGCTGTCGCATTTGTTGGGTGCGTGATGGCTCTGTTGGTCGTTATCGCGGTAGCAATTCATCTGGCTAATCCACCAGGCAGCGGCGAGGGCTACCGGCTCTACTACCTGGCAACCGTCGGGCTCGCGCTGGTGGTCGCAACGACGGTGCAATCATCGAGCAAGTTATCGGTGGCCCTACTTGCGGTGTTTATGGTCGCGCTCGCGGTCTGGCAGTCGCGTGTCGCAGCGGAGTGGTTGCATGCATCGCGGACCATCGAAGGGGCTTCGAGCGCAATGACGTCCGCAGCGAAGACGCTTTCCTCAAAGGAGTTTGGCCTGGTGCTGATGCCCGACTTGATGCAGCACGTGCCTCTCGCTCGCAACGCTCAGGGCGCGCTTTTGACGCTGAAAGACGGCACGTCGCCAGCGCGCGGCTTTTTCATCATTTTCACGCCCACGCAACTCGCTGAATGGCATCAGCTAGCGCAAGAAGACGTTGTGAAAAAACTGACCCAGCGCGCCAGCGCACCGCCAAGAGTCACGCGATACTACTGTTTTAATTCGAGCACCTTGGCGCTTGAAGATCTAGGTTATTGGTCGCCCGCAACCTTGCTTGATTGGCAGTCACGTTGGCGCGAAATAGTTGCTGCTCGTTGTCCGGACTTAGCGCTTTAACGGCGCTAGTCAAAATCAGAACTCCAGCTCCGCCTTAAGCTTCGCCAGCAAGTCTGAATGAGGCCGCACGCACCATTCTTCGCCCAGCGCAATGCCGCCGCTGTAGCCTTTTTTGTCTACCTTGATGAACACCGGTGTGCGACCAGGGCGATAAGCCTTTAGCGTCGCCAGCAGCGCGGTGGCCTCTTGCTCGGCGCTGCTGCCATTGAGCGTCACCACCAAACGTCGACTGAACTGTTCCCGCGCCTTTTCGATGTCGTAAATTGCGTCCGCAATCACCCGCGTGCCGCCATCGCGACCATGGGTCACACGCGCCTCGATCACGATCGGAATGTCTTCTTTTATCCAGTGCCGGTGCATCTCAAAAATGGTTGCAGGAATCATCAGTTCCAGCACCGATGTTCGGTCATCGAGCTCAATAAAACACATGCGGCCATTGCGCGAATTAATCATCCGCACGGCATTCACAATACCCGCTAACCGCTGCTTGTTGTCGCTCGGCTCAATGCGTGCCAATGCCATCGTCGTTACCGGCTGCAAGTGCGCGCGATAGGCGTCATACGGGTGGCCGCTCAGATACAAACCCAGCGCCGCTTTTTCGTGCGCGAGCGTTTCCAGCAGCTCCCAGGGCCGAGCGTCAATCAATGCCAGTTGGTGCACACTCGAATCGTCACCGAACAAACTGTTCTGGGACAGGTTTGCCTGTACGCGGTCGGCTTCGGACAAGGCTGCGGCGACGCTGGCAAACGCACTCGCGCGGTTGTCATGCAGCAGGTCGAACGCGCCGCCCTTGATCAGCGCCTCAACAGTGCGCCGGTTCACCGTTTGCGTGTTGACGCGTCGGCAAAAATCAAACAAATCGACAAACGGCCCACCTTCGGCCCGCGCTCGCAAAATCTCGATCACAGCACCCTCGCCGGTGCCTTTCACCGCGCCCAACCCATAGCGAATCGTTTTGCGATCCGTCGGCACAAATCGATACTCGCCAAGATTCACATCCGGCGGCTCGAAGTAGAGCGCACACACCGTGCGTGAGTCCTCCAGGAGTTGCCGCACCTTGTCGGTGTCGTTCATCACCGCGCTCATGTTAGCCGCCATGAAGGCCGCCGCGTGGTGACGTTTGAAGTAAGCGGTTTGATAGGCGAGCAGGGCATACGCGGCGGAGTGCGACTTGTTAAAGCCGTAGCCCGCAAACTTTTCCATGTCGCTGAAAAGCACGTTGCTTTGCTTGTCATCCAGCCCATTTTTCGCCGCACCCGCGTTGAAGGTGACGCGATGCGCCGCCATCTCTTCGGGCTTCTTTTTGCCCATCGCGCGGCGCAGCAAATCAGCACCCCCCAGTGAGTAACCGCCAATAATTTGGGCGGCCTGCATCACCTGTTCCTGATACACCATGATGCCGAGCGTTTCCTCCAGCATCGGCTTCAGGCGGTCATCGTAGAACTCCGCGGTTTGTGTGCCATTGCGCCGCGCAATGTAATCTGGAATCAGATCCATCGGGCCCGGACGATACAACGCGTTGAGCGCCGTTAAATCTTCCAGTCGCTGCGGCTTTGACTTGGTCAACAAGTCCTTCATGCCCGACGATTCAAACTGGAAAATAGCGACGGTGTTGGCTTCACGAAACAGTTGATAAACCGACGCATCATCGAGCGGCAACGTCTGCAAATCAATCTCGAACGTCGGGTCAAGTCGCTTGCAAAAACGCACCGTCCAGTCGAGGATGGTCAGCGTCGTCAAGCCCAGGAAGTCAAACTTCACCAAGCCTATTGCCTCGACATCGTCCTTGTCGAACTGGCTCACCATCGGCGAGCCTTCGTCCTGGCAATACATTGGGCAGAAGTCAGTCAATTTGCCCGGCGCAATCAGCACGCCACCAGCATGCATGCCCACGTTGCGCGGCAGGCCCTCCACCTGTTCAGCCAGTTCCAGCAGCGCCGCAACGTCTTCTTCATTTCGCTCGCGCTCGACCAACAACGGCTCAGCATCGCGCGCCACAATCGTGTTCGCATCCAGCTTGCCTTCGGGCCGGGTCAGCGTGATCCATTTGCCCGGCGCAAATGGAATGAGTTTCGCCACGCCGTCAACAAATGTGTAGGGCATGTCGAGCACGCGACCGCAATCGCGCACCGCCGCCTTCGCCGCCATGGTGCCGAAGGTTGCGATTTGTCCGACGCTATCGGTGCCATATTTTTTGCGCACGTAATCGATCACTCGATCACGGCCTTCCTGACAAAAATCGATATCGAAGTCGGGCATGGATACCCGTTCAGGATTCAAAAAACGCTCGAACAGCAGGTTGTATTTCAGCGGGTCCAGATCGGTGATGCCGAGCGAATACGCCACCAGCGAGCCCGCACCCGAGCCGCGCCCCGGCCCCACTGGAACGCCATTATTTTTCGCCCATGCAATGAAATCTGCCACGATCAGAAAGTAACCGGGGAAGCCCATCTTTACGATCACCGCGATCTCAAATTCGCAGCGCGCCACGTAGCGCGCACGCTCGGCATCCCGCTTGAGCGCGTCGGGATACAGCACCAAAAGCCGCTTCTCCAACCCGGTGATTACTTCGTGATGCAAATGCGACTCGATGGTCGCGCCTTGCGGCAGCGGAAACTCCGGCAAAAAGTTCTTGCCCAGTGTCATTTCGAAATTGCAGCGCATCGCCACCAGCACCGTGTTGGCCACTGCCTGCGGATAGTCAGCAAATTTTTCAACCATTTCGGCTTGCGTCACAAAGCGCTGCTTCTCGGTAAACACCTTCGCGCGCCGCGTGTCACCCAGCGTGTAGCCCTCAGCAATGCACACCCGGGCCTCGTGCGCCTTATAGTCGTTTAGCGTGGCAAATTGCATGGGATGCGTCGCCACCAGGGGCACGCCCTGCACAGTCCCCAACTGCACGCTGGCCGCCACAAACGGGTGCTCATTCTCAAAGCCCGCGCGGTGAATTTCCATCGCAAAACGTCCAGGAAACGCAGCCGCCCAGAACTTGACTGCGCGCTCAGCGGTCGCTTCTTGACCATTGCGCAGTGCAATGCCAATGTCGCCGAACCATCCACCCGACAAGCAATACACGCCTTCAGTCAGCGCAGAGTCGGCGATCCAGTCACGCTTGATCAACGCTCTACCGCGCTGCTGATTGTCACGAAATGCACGCGTCAACCAGTCGCACAGTTTGAGATAACCGGCATGCGACTCGGCTAAAAAAATTACCCGGGCAGGTTCCTGCGCAGGGTCCGTCGCCTCGATCCAGGCGTCGACGCCACAAATCGGCTTGATGCCCTCGGCGCGGGCCGCTTTGTAGAACTTTACGAAGCCGAATAAATTGCTCAAGTCCGTTATCGCCAACGCGGCCTGATCGTCCTTGGCCGCCAGCGCCACCGTGTCGCCGACGCGCAAGGTCGAATCCACAATCGAGAACTCGGTGTGCAGGCGAAGATGAACGAATGACGGGGCTGACATGTCCTAATTTTACGAAGCGCTGCGGCGGTCGTCACAGAATCCGCTGCAACGCCCGCCTGTCGCCATTCGGCTTCGCAAAGGGGGGCTACTTCAAAGCGGCCAACGCACGATCATGCATCCGCGAGAAAAACACCACCGCCACCGCCGCCCCAATCCCCGCCATCAACATATCCTTCTGCGTATCCCACACATCGCCCTGCGTCGCCAAAAACGCATCGGCACCCGCTCCAAGTGCTATCGCCGCTGCCCACTCAATCAGCTCGTACACCGCGCTTACACCAAGGCAGCAAAAGATGATGACAGCGGCCATCCACTTGCCGGATTTCAAGGTCGATGTGCGCAGCAACAATTCACGAATCACCAGCGCCGGGGCGAAGCCCTGCATGAAGTGGCCAAGCCGGTCGTAGTGATTGCGCGACAGGTGAAATTCGTCGCGAAGCCAGTTGAACAGCGGCATCTCGGCGTACGTGTACTTGCCGCCGACCATCAGCACAATCGCGTGCAGCGTGATCACCACCGTGAGCAACGTGGTCAGCGGAAATCGCTTCCAGGTGAAGAGCACCAGCGGTATCGCGATCAGCACGGGCAACACTTCAAGAAACCACGTGCCGCGCTCTTTCGGGCCGATACCTGACCAGATCAACACGGTCAGCGTGGCAGCGAGGCAAGCGAGCGCCGTGCGGGAAACGGGGGTGGAATTGTTCTGCATGCATCCAGTTTAATCGTCTCACTCGCCGGGTAAGGACCCATCAAGTCACGATAATCGCGGCATGCAAAACAATTCTCATCTCCTTCCGCGCGACGCCATCGTCAACTTGCGCGCCTCAAAAATTCGCGAAGTCGCCAACGCGGGCATAGGCCGCAGCGATGTGCTGACCTTCTGGTTTGGCGAGCCGGACGAAGTGACGCCGGACTTCATCCGCGCAGCCGCTAGCGACAGCCTCGCGCGCGGCGAAACGTTTTATTCGCACAACCTCGGCCTGCCCGAATTGCGGCAAACGGTCGCCACGTATCTCGCGCGTCTGCACCCCAATCCTGCTGCGTCCATCACCAGCGAAAACATCGCCATCACCAGCGCTGGCGTCAACGCGCTCTCGCTCGCCGCGCAGTGCATCGTCAACCCCGGCGACCGCGTGGTGTGCGTCACGCCGCTGTGGCCGAACCTGGTTGAGATTCCCAAGATTCTCTCGGCAAATGTTGAATGCGTGACGCTCGATTTCACCGCGACCGGCTGGCATTTGGACTTGGACAAACTGCTCGCCGCGCTCACGCCTGACACCAAAATGTTGATGGTGAACTCGCCCAACAATCCCACCGGCTGGATGCTCACCAGCGACCAACAAAAAGCGATCCTCGCGCGCTGTCGGGAACACGGTATCTGGCTGTTGTCGGACGATGCGTACGAGCGGCTGGTGTTTGATGAAACGGGCTGCGCGCCCTCGTTCTTCGATATCAGCGACGCCAATGATCGCCTGGTCAGCGCCAACACCTTTTCCAAATCATGGCTGATGACCGGCTGGCGCTTGGGGTGGCTGGTCGCGCCAGCGCCGTTCATCGAGCAACTAGGCAAAGTCATCGAATACAACACGTCCTGCTCGCCCGTCTTCATTCAACGCGCAGGCAACGAAGCGATCACTCACGGCGACCAAGTCATCAGTCGCACGCAAGCGCGCTTCCGCGCCGCCCGCGACCACCTGTGCACCGCCCTCAACGCGCTTCCCGGCGTCCACGCGCCGCCGCCCCCCGGCGCGATGTATGCGTTTTTCAAAGTCGACGGTGTCAATGACTCGCTCGCGTTCTGCAAGAAGCTCGTCACCGATTTCGGCTTGGGGATTGCGCCGGGGGCCGGGTTTGGGGACGAGGGGGAGGGGTTTTTGAGGTGGTGTTTTGCGAGTGAATTGCCGAGGTTAGATGATGGGGTGGAGCGGTTTAAACGAGGGTTGGAAACGCTGCGCTAGGCGGCGTCCTCTCCCTTAGCCCTTCGATGCGCCGCGCGTCCGGGTCGTAGTCTCGTAGGGTGGGTTTCAACCCACCACAAATTGATACCAACCAAGTTCGTTCTTCGCAGATTTGGCTCGTCTGCCACCCCTGCACCCCGCTTCATCCTGCGGTGCTCGCAACGGGCGGGCGCACTGGACATCGCACGGACGCGACGCTTACGCGTCGCCAATAGTGCGGTGCAGTGCCGCTACGACCGCCCGTTACTCCGCTCCTCGGCGCGGGCTGAAGGGGCGGTTCGAGCTGATATTTGATCGCTTCGCGATGCGGATTACGAGAACCCCGGATGCGAACATCCGGGCTTCGCTGCCAAAGTTCAGTCAATGACGTTAGCCACAGGGATCTGCGCGATAGATGCAGACGTGAGTTTTGGGAAACGAGCCTTTTTTCGTGCAACTCGCAGGCTGTTTGTTCCCAGCTTTTGTCCACAGACGGTATTTGGAGCCGTATTGCGAGTTCGCGTTCGCGCTCCATGAGAGTCGCGCTGCAACTTCAGCTGGACCTTGCCCAAGATTTGATGTGCCTTGGCCGCTAACTTGCGGTTTGCAATCAAGCGCCATCGCTGGAATAGGGAGAATAAAAAAAATAATCAGCGCTAGCGGCCGAAGCCAATGTTTAACGTTCGTTGACTCCGGTGCAAACGGCACAGGGTTGGGCGGGCACTGTGGTGACACAGAGAATTTCCGACTTGCATTCATTTTGACTCCTTGAGCAATAGATTAAGTAGCGACGTTTACGGCGTAGCGAAAGCCTGAGGCGGGTGTCTGGCGACACCGCTCGCAGGGATGACACGCTGCCTTAGTCACTCAAACGCCGCCCTGTGTGTAGACCGGACAAGAAAAAGCACTAAATTGGGCCATCGGCGGCAGATTGCGTCCAAGGCGGTGATTCGTCCCGTCTGCGACACTTGGTGCGTGAGCACCGCAGGAGACAGGGGGAGGCACGAGCAAGCGTTTTCGGTTGCTTGTTGAGCGACTGCCCAAAGTGACTGGCCCCGCGCGGCCATGGAGCGCGCTGGCGGCACGCGAGCCCATTCTGCGAAGAACCACCTTGGTTGGTATCAATTTGTGGTGGGTTGAAACCCACCCTACGAGGCTACGATTCCCGGACGCGCTGCGCTTCTCCGGGCTACGGAAAGGGGATAGAGCGTTTTCTCTGGTCATTAACTCGGATTTTTCACAAACCCCCTGCCAATCAACCCCTTAAAGCATAGTCTTCACACTATGCCTACAGTAGCGCTGGTAAGTCGAAAAGGGGGATGCGGCAAAAGCACGCTGGCGACCAATATCGCTGCGTACTTTGCGCGTCAGGGCGTGCCGATTACTTTGGGCGACCTTGATCATCAGCAATCGATGCGGGTGTGGTTAAAACGGCGCCCTAGCGCTGCGCCGGCTATTACCGGGTGGGTGGGTGACACCAATGGCAATGTGCGGCCTCCGCTCGACGGATCGCATCTGGTGTTGGACACACCAGGTGGTTTGCATGGGCTGGGCCTCGCGAAAGCGGCGATGGTAGCTGACGCGATTTTGATTCCGGTGGCGGGCTCGGTGTTTGACCGCGAGTCGGCTTCGGACTGCTGGTGTGAGTTGCGCACCCACCCGCGGGTGGTGAGTGGTCGCTGTCAGGTATCGGCCATCGGCATGCGCTTTGACCGCAGAACGGCGGTGGAAGATATCGCCATTGATTGGGCTGCGTCGATTAGTTTGCCGTGGTTGTGCAGTTTGCGAAGCTCACAAATTTATGTGCGCGCCGTGGAAAACGGACTGAGCATTTTTGACATGCCACCTAGCGTCACCGCAATTGATCGCGCGGAGTGGCAACCCCTGCTGCAGTGGTTGGTGAGCGGTGCGTTTGCGCCGGTGGTGGATGATGACCCGACGATTGCTCGTGGTGTGCCGTCGCGCCTGCCGCAGTCGCCCGCGGTATTGCGGGTGTTGGCGCGTGGCAGCTCGCCGATGCTGGAGCCGGTCAGTGCAAAGCCTGCCGCTGTTTCGGCATTTTCACGCTTCGTGCCGCGCTTTTTGCGCCCTCGTTCGGGGTAGCTGGGTCGCGCTTACTCGATGCGCAGCGCAGCTCGCGTGCTGCCGCCTTGCGTGATCTGAAAACGCATCGCTTTGCCGTCTTTCACCTCTTCAAAGACGATCTCAAGCGGCGTGATGCGTGCAAAAAAGGTGGTGTGTGATTTACCCAATAATTCGAATTCGCCCTGACCTGTGGCCTGCGCGAAAAGCTTGCCGTCGCGCAGGCGAATCGTGACTTGGAAGGTTGGTGTGAGGGCGTAGGTGCCAGCGTATTGCGCCATGATTTGGATGTCGACCGGCACCGCGGTTGCACGCATAGCTTCGAAATTTTTAAGCGGTATCGTGGGTTCCAGCAAGTGCAGTGCGATGTCGAGCACCGGCAGGTTCGCGTTTGACAGCACGGCCACCGCCGATTTGCGCTCGGGATCAGCCCACAACGACGATGTGAATCCACCGGTCATGCCGTCGTGATTGACCACGGTTCGCCCATTCAGCGGGGCAAGAATCCACGCCAGAGCTTGTGGATTTCTAGGGGATATTCCGTCGCCGTATTTTTTCTGTGTGAGCGCAAACGCGGCCTTCAGCGGCGTATCAATCGCGCCGCTTGCGGCCTGTGCGTAGCGGCCGATATCGCGCGCGCTCATGATGAGCGCACCGGCAGGCGCGATGACGTCGAAATTCCAGTGCTTGTTCCGCGTGAGCGTGGCGTCGCGGTCTACGTAGTGAGGGTTGCTGAAACGGGCGCGCTCGCTACGTGGAATGTCCAGAAAAGTTGAATTGAGACCGAGCGGCGTCAGCACCCGCTTTTGCAGCAGATCGGCGTATGACGTGTCAGCAGCGCGCGCGAGCACGTAGCCAAGCAAACCATAGCCGAGATTGGAATATGCGTAGGCTTCATCTCGCTTTTTGGTGGTCTTGCCGCCGTCGGTTTCGATCAGCGTCGCCCGATCTTTCAGATAAACCAGCAGGTGTTGCTCGCGGTAGTCAACGTACGGATCGGCGCGCGTGCCGTTGGGCATGTTGTCGGGCAGGCGTGGCAGGCCAGAGCGATGCGTGGCAAGATCCAGCAGCTGAATTGGGGCTGCCGCGTGGTCGCGCAACTTCAAGCCGCGCAAGCCCGATTTTGGCCAACCCGGCAGCCATTTTTCAACGGGATCGTCAAGCTTCACCTCACCCTTTAACACCATGTCGGCGAGCAACAGTGCGGTGAATGTTTTGGTGATTGAGCCGACTTCGAACAAGGTGTCTGGCGTGATCGGCTCTGCGTTTTTCAGGCTCGCCGCGCCGTGCGTAATGATGCGCACTGTGTCGCCCTGCACCACGACTGCGGCAAGGCCTACAGCCTGCTTGTCGACGTCGATACGCTGGGCGAGAATCGCTTTGATTTCCGCGTCGGTGGGTGCTTGCGCGGGTGCTGCGGCGGCGAGCGCAACCGCAACGGCGGCGATGCAGATCGCGACTACTGGGCTTCGTTGTGCGGCAAAGGATTTCATGGCAATAACGCAAGTTTTCAATAATCGTCATGCTACGGGTCAGCCCGGCCACCTGACGAGCACGAGGCGACGAAGCGCTGTGTGCGTCGATATATTGCAGGTCTGTTGAAAGTATTGGCTATCAGCTTTTGCTTGAAAGCACCATTTTAATGGGTCTAACGGTGTAATTTGCAGAAAGTCGATATACAAAGAAAATGCGCATTAGCCCAATTTAAACAAAGGCTTCAAGAAAAAGCTGTATGCCAATAGCAATCAAATTGTCTGTCCGCGGAGACACCGATTCAACCCACTAATCAATGAGTTAGAAGAAGTTCTCGTTTTCCGGTCGTTACCGTGCGACAGGGTGATGCAGAAAGTTGATGCTTTAGCCGAACTAGCAAGAAATGACGCCGTCATAGCAGACTGAACGCTTAACTTTGCGTGTGCGCGCAGCAGCATGGCCGTGCGGTTTGACCGCTGCACGCGCGCGGTGCACACCCCTGGGGAGGATGAATTGAGTGTTCAGACGTGGCGGCTTCGCGTGGCGGTTTTAAACCGTCAAGTGCCGCCTGAAGACACACTCAATTCGAGGAGAACTCCATGCTGAAAAACTCATTTCTTGGTCGCCGTGACGAGCCGCAACCACCCGCCGGCAACGGTCGCGCATCGGTTGATATGCCCCGATACGCGCCACTTCCCGACGCGCCGCCGCTATCGGCTGTTGCTGTCAATATGGCGGTCACACCTGCCCGCGTTGTAAGCGACGCGCGTCCCGCACTCATCGTCGAAACTGCCCCGCACGTAGAGCTCGCCCCCGGAGAGCCGCGTCTTACTGTGGGCCCGAACATCAAATTGAAGGGCGCCGAAATCAACGATTGCGACACCTTGGTCGTCGAGGGCCACGTCGAAGCGTCTATGGACAGCAAGACTTTGGAGATACTCAAAACTGGCTCATTCGACGGCACCGTTACCATCGACGTCGCCGAAATTCACGGCAAATTCTCTGGGAATCTGACCGCGCGCAAGAAGCTCATCGTGCATGCAACTGGCTGGGTGTCAGGAATCGTGCGTTACGGCTCGCTGCTGGTGTCCGAAGGCGGCGTGGTCAGCGGCGACATCG
>JAYSUK010000178.1:0-1685 GCA_043719085.1 Burkholderiales bacterium
AAAGGCGTGGAAGTGATTGGCCTGACCTCAAGCGCGAACCTTGATTTTGTGCGTAGCCTCGGCTGCTATCACGCGGTGTTGACGTACGATGAAGTGGCCAAGCTTTCTGCGACCGGTGGCACGGTGTATGTTGACTTTTCGGGCAACGTGCAGCTCCGGCGCGAGATTCACACCCATCTGGGTGCAGCGCTCAAATACAGCGCATCTATTGGCGGAACGGACTGGGAACACTTGGGCAAAGTCGGCGATTTGCCAGGGCCGCGACCCACGCTTTTTTTCGCGCCGTCACAAATCAAAAAGCGCATTGCCGACTGGGGTGGCTCAACGCTGCAAAGCCGGCTCGCTGCCGCCTGGCAAGACTTCATGGGGCCCGTGACACGGCCCGATCTACCGTGGTTGCGCGTGGTCGAGGCCAACGGCATTGAAGCAAGTGTCGCCGCGATGGCCGAGGTTGTTTCAGGCAAGTCGAAGCCGGAAGAGGGGCATGTACTGTCGTTATAGGCAGCTGGCGAGGGCGTCGACGAAACGCTCGGTTATTGTCTCTGTAAATCAGGCTTGCACGTCCGCGTTAACCATCGCCATCTGACGCTTGTTTCGGCGAACGACCCACCACACGATGCCAACGATCAGCAGGAATGGCAAGCTAATAACGCCCGCGACTAACGCCAGCGCGCCGGCCGTGGCCGTAAGCACAATGAGCGTAAGTGCGGCCGCAAAAATCGTCGCCGCAACGGTGATTAGAATTGCCACCGTCATCAAACCGAGCGCAAACATAAAGTCAACACCCCCCGCGGAAAACGCGTTCGAGAGCGCGATGGAATGATCGTCCCACTGAATACGACCACTGCTGATTTCGTCGGGCAGCCACTGTGCCACGCCGAGGAAAACCAGTGCCAGCAGCGCCGAAATGGCCACTGCGACCGCAATCACGGTGAGCATTGTGCGCAGTGGTTTCGGAAGGGTGCGATTCATGGGGTTCCCCGATTGAGTGGACAGCGAGAATTCTGTGCATGGCGGGTCACGACGCAAAGCGGCACGCGACGATGTGCGGGCGGACTGGACGAATTGCGGGTGAGGGGCTGGAAACAGGCGCCCGTGGCGCAACCTTTGGAGCATCGTCCGGAACTTCAGCCTGCGCGAATGGCTCTACCACCCCATGAAATCAAAATTGAACGCAACCACTCCTAGAACTCAATACCGTCTTGTCGTGCTCGCGCTGGGGCTGCTGCATGCAGTGGCAACAAATGCTGCCGCAACGTCCGTCGCCGTTGGTCAGCCCACGCGGCCAACCGCCAGCGCCAACGAGCCCGACGCGGCCTATCATTCAGTCGACATGCAATGGACCGATGCCGCCCGTCAGCGCGACATTCCGGTGCGGCTGTATTGGCCCTCGGGTGCCAGCGCGGCAACGCCGGTGCCGCTGGTGGTGTTCTCACATGGGCTCGGTGGTTCGCGCACAGGTTATTCGTACCTCGGGCGCCACTGGGCAAGCTTGGGCTTTGCCAGCCTGCACGTGCAACATTCGGGCAGCGACCGCTCGGTGTGGACGGGCAACGTGTTCACCCTGTTTGGCAATTTGCAGACGGCAGCCTCTGAGTCCAACGCGCTTGATCGCGCGAAAGACGTGTCATTTGCGATCACCCAGATTTTGCAATCGAAGAACTACGGTGCACAAATCAATGCTG
>JAYSUK010000179.1:0-1680 GCA_043719085.1 Burkholderiales bacterium
TTGCCTTTAGGTTCGCCGGGAAGCGTGAACGCGATCATCGCCGCGCCTCTGCAATAATGCTGGCGACAAACGGGGTGAACTGAACCTGCGCGTCGTCTGCGATTTGGCGCGGGGTGTAAGTCTTGAATGCTTGCGCGTATTTGCGGAGCATCGTTTGTTGAGTTGAGGATGGTGTTTTCATGCTGCGAGACTCGCGAATAAATCCGGCGCAACACCCATGCAGTGCGGGGAAAGCCACAGACGTTCGCGGGCGGCATTGTCACGCCCACGACCTTCGCCTTGCGATCCGTAACCACCCTTGGCTTTCCACTCGATTGCGCGCCAACCCATGTCCTGCAGCGCGTTGTGTTCGCCTTCGTAACCGGCTAGCACGATCCTCATTGCTCCATTGTGACCATTAGCGGCGCACCACGCGCTAACGTCGGCAGCGACTGGCGACTCCATCGCGTAAACATCCGCGCGCTCAGCTTGCGAATATGGCGGATCGAGGAACACTCCGGTCGTGCCGCCGCCAGCGTCCAAAACGGCGGGTCCTGTAACGCGGGTCCAGTCACCACACGCAATACGCACGTCGCGCATTCGGTCAGCAATCTGTGCGATCCAGTCGGCTATAAACAGTTTCCGGTTGATGCCCTGCGCCGAGGACAAGTGCGGCAGTTGCCGGTTGATGCCCCGCCCCTCGGACAAGTGCGGCAGTTTCCGTTTGATGCCCTGCGCCGAGGACAAGTGCGGCAGTTGCCGTGAGTCCGTCAGCACCCCGTCAATTGAAAGCCAAGGCCCTTGTCCGCTGCACCAGCCCGAGCCTATCCAGTTGCAAGCACCCCACAGCCACCACCCAGCGGCTTTGGGGTCGCACCAGTCAGCGTCGCCCATCAGGCGCTCGGTCATGCGCTGGCGCTCGCCTACGAGCCAGATATGACGGGCGTGCAAGTCCGCCTCGTTGCAAGGCCAGTCCGCATATTCGGCGACGGTCTCCGGATCGAGTTTTGCCGCGCGCCAGAAATTGGAAACGAAACCGTCTAGGTCGTTAATGGTTTCAAACTTGCCCAAATGGGGACGACGCAAAAGCACCGCACCTGAACCAAAGAACGGCTCGACATAGTGCTCGACGTTGCCTAGCGCGTGCCAGACTTTATCGGCAACCGGCAATTTGCCGCCAAACCAAGGGAAGGGCGCGTCGATCACATGCCCCCCAGCATAAAGCCCGTGCCAGCGTTAACCGGCACGGGGGATGTTGCGCTGTTGCCGTGCTTAGCTGCGTATAAAGTAACCCCGGTATCCGCACAGCCTTGACGCCCGATGGACGCAGCACGGCCTTTATTACACTCGCCAGCGCGGTCGAGCGTTAAGAAAGCGGCGGGGTATCTGCTAACCATTGGGTCACGCTCGATCTGTTGCCGGTGCCGCGTTGCCCAGCCTTTGCGTGATGCAATTGTGTGCGCGCGTCGTGCAGCCTGCCGGGTTGACCGGGGCGCCTTCAGGGCGTCGTGCCACGCGGTTACGTCATGCGCGCGGTCCAGATCGGCAAGGATGTCCAGCAACGGCGCATCGGGCTTTGTGGCGCAACGTGGCGAAAGGCATGAGGGGCAATGTGTGCGGGCGTCGATCATTGGCATTGCGCCTCGCCAAGCCGCGTCAATATCCGCTGCCAGCCCCGTTGAGCCGCGCTCTTGCTAATGC
>JAYSUK010000180.1:0-4520 GCA_043719085.1 Burkholderiales bacterium
CGGGTGCGTTTGCGCGTCATCTCGACGAGGCCCAAGTGCGTGAAGCCGTTCACCGTGAGTCGCGTCCGGTCGGTGGAGATCGCCTGATTCAGCGCTTCGAGCACCGCCGCGCGATGCTCTGGCAGGTCCATATCGATGAAATCGATGATGATGATGCCGCCTAGATTTCTCAGCCGCAGCTGCCGCGCGATGGTTTGCGCGGCCTCTAGATTGGTCTTGAAAATGGTGTCGTCGAACGAGCGCACGCCTACGTAGCCACCGGTGTTCACATCAATGGTGGTGAGCGCTTCGGTTTGATCGACGATGACGTAGCCGCCGCTCTTGAGATCCACCCGCCGGTGCAGCGCGCGTTCGATCTCTTGCTCAACGCCGTACATATCGAACAGCGGGCGTGCGGCCTGATGCAGGCGCACGCGATCGGTGAGCGCGGGGGCGTAGCGTTCGGCGAACGTGGTCATGGCGGCGCAGGCACCCGCTGCATCGACAAAGATGCGCTGCGTGTCCTCGCTTGCGAAATCTCGCAGCACGCGTTCGGCAAGCGTTAAATCCTGATGAATCAGCGTGCCTGATTTGGTGGATTTGGAGCGCGCCTGCACGTCGGCCCAGAGCATCGTCAAATACTCCACATCGCGCGCCAGATCGCGTTCGGTTGCCTTCTCGGCGACAGTACGGATGATGAATCCGCCGTGTGTCACGTTCGGCGGCAACAGCTTGGTCAGCGTGTCTTTCAGCAGCGTGCGCTCAGCCTCGTCTTCGATGCGCTGCGAGATGCCGATATGTGAGTCCTGCGGCAGATGCACGAGCAATCGACCGGCCAACGAAATCTGCGTTGACAGCCGCGCGCCTTTGGTTCCAATCGGGTCTTTGATGACTTGCACGATGAGCGATTGCCCTTCGTGCAGAATTTTTTCGATGGGCTTTGGCGTTACTTCGGGCGAGTGTTGCGCTTGACGGAATTCCCAAATATCGGCGACGTGCAAAAACGCGGCGCGCTCCAACCCGATTTCAATGAACGCGCTTTGCATGCCGGGCAACACCCGCGCAACGCGACCGAGATAAATGTTGCCGACGAGGCCGCGATGGGTCGCGCGCTCAATGTGCAACTCTTCAATCACACCATGATCAAGCACCGCCACCCGCGTTTCTCTTGGGGTGACGTTGATCAAAATTTCTTCAGCCATGGGGACGGCTTTCGCTCAAATTTCTATTGCGTTCACCGCTGCGCAATCGTGACTGCGCGGCGGGGAAATCATCAGAAACTCTGTTTCCGCACTACCGTGGAAGCGGCTCTGCCGCGGCCCAGGTCGCACTGTAGCAATCGCACGTCGCAGAATAATTGCGCATACAGTAACCTTGCCTACAGCGGCTTGATCCCGAACTGCGAGAGTAGCATCGAAGTCTCAAATATCGGCAAGCCCATAACGCCCGAATAGCTACCTTCGAGCCGTTCGATGAACACCGCTGCGATGCCTTGAATAGCGTACGCCCCCGCTTTGCCGGTGGGCTCGCCGCACGCAATATAGCTCGCGATTTCCGCTTCGGTGAGATCGCGAAACCGAACCCGTGAGATGGAGGTGTCGTGCAGCATGCGCGTGCCGTCGGTAACCGCGACCGCCGTAAGCACTTCATGCTGGGTGCCCGAGAGCAGCTTCAACATGCGTTTAGCGTCAGCGTCATCGGTGGGTTTGCCAAAAATGGTGCCGTTGAACACCACGATAGTGTCTGCGCTAAGCATCGGCATCGACGGTAGCGCGCGTTGGCGAGCTCGCAACACTCCGATTTGCGCCTTCATTTTGGCCATGCGCTCAACGTAGATGAATGGATTTTCGTCAGCCAGCGGCGTCTCGTCGACGTCTCGCAATCGCGCCGTTTCCTCGCGCAGCAACACGGTCTTGCATGCGATGCCCATCTGCTGCAACAACTCCAGGCGGCGAGGGCTTCGTGAGGCGAGATAAATTTCGTTCATGCGGGGGCGGTATCCGGTTGGCGGCAGCGATGCCAGATTAATCGCGATGATAGGGATGACCGGCCGCCAAGCTTACCGCACGATACAACTGCTCCACGATAAATATCCGGGCCAGCCCGTGCGGGAGGGTCAAGCGTGAAAGCCCGAGCCGAAAATGCGCGGTGCTTTTTAAGCGGGCATCGAGCCCGTCGGCGCTGCCGATCACGAACGCTGCGCACGGCGCCTCACGCGCCCAGGCGGTCAGGTTCGCCGACAGCTCGCGCGTGGTGAGCTGATCGCCGCGCTCGTCGAGCACGATGGTCAACGCTTGTCGCGGGATTTGCGCGCGAATGCGATCCGCCTCCACCGCCAACACCGATTCGGCGCTGCGGTTGGCGGCGCGTTTTTCGGGCTTGATTTCTACCAACTCAAACGGCCAGTCGGTGGCGAAGCGTTTCGCGTATTCCTGCACGCCGTCGGCCACCCAACCGGGCTGGTTGACTCCGAACGCAATGAGCCTGAGTTTCACGACTGGCGCGTTTCCTCGATCAGTGGCTGGCGAACGCTATCGCGCCTTTGCTTTGCTGGCTGGCCGTTTAATCGGCTTCATTTTTGCTGCGGGCGCTTTTGCAGCAACGGCCTTTACGGAAGGGGCTTTTGCCGCTGGCTTGGCAGCGGGTTTCTTGACTGCTGATGCTTTTGCCGCGGGCAGCTTTGCGGCAGGGGCTTTCGCCGCTGGCTTTTTCGCAGCCACCGTTTTGGATGCGCTTGCTTTGGCCGCAGGGGTTTTTGCCACCGGTTTGGAAGCCACTTTTGAGGCCACTTTCTCCAGCATGGGCTCAACCTTTGCAACGGCTTTTGGCGCGGGTTTTGCAACAGGAGCAGCTGCGACCTTAGTTGCGGTCTTGGTCGCTGGTTTTTTCACAGACGGTGCTTTGACCACCGGCGCTTCAACAAAGGGAGCCGCTACCGCTTTGGTGGCCTTGGTGGCCTTGGCGGCTTTACGTTCGGCGGTTTTTGTAATCGGGGCGGCCTTGCCTCGCGGCGCTTTCGCAGCGCTGATGGGCGCGGCGGTTACGGCAATCGCAGCCGCCGGTTTTGCCCGTTTCATCGGCGTCGGTGCGGTCCAAAGCTCTTCCAGGTTGTACAGCGCGCGCGTGGTTGGCAACATGATGTGAACAATCATCTCGGTGCAGTCAACCAGCACCCATTCGCCGGTCTCTTCGCCCTCAATCGACATCACCTGACCGCCAGCGTCGCGCACTTTGTCGCGCACGTGGCGAGCCAGCGCTTTGGTTTGGCGCGCGCTCTCGGCGGTGGCCACGATGATGGAGTCGTACATCGCCGTTAACGGGCGGGTGTCGAGAACGGTAATGTCGCGTGCCTTGATGTCTTCAAGGGCGGCGACGGCGGCTTTTTCAATTTTGGAATTGCGCAATTTTTCTATTCCTTCCCCTGACTTAGGGAGCAGGTCGGTACAGTTGATGCGCACGAATATAGGCCAATACGGGCTGCGGAAGGAAGCGTAGCAGCGCGTCGTCACCGGCTCCAGCCGCAATAGTGTTGCGAATAGTGGTGGCTGACACCGCTTGCGGAGTCACGGTATGCAGCAATATCGACCCATGCGGAGTGTTGCTGAGCGTTTCTGGCGAGCGCACCAATCGACCTTGCCATACCTCAGCAAGCGCAGGAGACAGCGCCTGCGACACCGCAAATCCGGGGCGGTTGAGCACTACAAAGTGCGCCAATACGAACAAGCGCGGCCAGTCGTACCATCGATTAATGCACACAAACGCATCGACACCAATCAACCAGATCAACGGACGCAGCGGAAACTGCTCGCGCAGCGATGCTAGTGTCAACGCCGTGTAGCTCGGCGTGTCTCGCGTCAACTCACGGTCATCAACGGCCAGCCCCGGCGAACCCGCCACCGCCAAATGCAACATCGCCAGGCGCTGTTGGCTGCTAGCACCGGGTGCGGCGCGATGCACCGGTGCCTTCGACGGAATCAACCTTACCTCGGGCAGCTTGAGTGCAGCCCCTGTTTCAGCCGCGACGCGCAAATGCCCCCAATGCACCGGGTCGAACGTGCCGCCCAGCAGAGCAAGTGGGGTCATGTTGATGACGTCAGGCTTTGGAGCGGGCATCGCTGGAGTTGAGGCAACGAGCCGAACTGTTTCGGCTTTTAGTGGAGCCCGCATCAAAGATGGGAAAACAGGAATTTCTCGCGATGGTTGATCTGTGCATGACTGTATTCTCTTCCCATTATGTGCGCCGCTTTACGCAGTCGCGAGCAGCCTGGGCTTCCCGTTCACCGTGACATGCAGCGCCCGAGGCCAGTTGCAGCAGCCCGGTCACCGTCACCGTCGGCACGTTGACGGCCAATTGCACCGTGGGTGGCAGGCTCCGCCAAGCACCGCCGCGTTGGCGGATGGATTTCGGCTCAACGGCACGATCAACAACCGCCTGACCCACTGAAGCGCGACCGCTGGTCGAAATTGCAACGATGGCGCAGAGCGCGATGCCGCTGCTGACGCGGTTTTCATGGGTAACGGGGCGCTTGCAGGTCAGAATT
>JAYSUK010000019.1:0-2424 GCA_043719085.1 Burkholderiales bacterium
CAGGATCACCCCCAGCGCCAGCGACGCCGCCGTCTCAAAGCGCTGATGCCCATACGGATGATCCTCGTCCGCATCCTTCTGGCTCGCATGGTTGGCAAACAGCACCACAAAATCCGAAACCAGATCGGCCAGCGAATGAATCCCGTCCGCAATCAACCCCTGCGATTTCGACAACACACCCACCACGATCTGCGTGGTGGACAACACTACGTTCACGCCCACGCTCACCCAAGTAGAGCGCGAGGCTGCCGCCGCCCGCTCGGCAGGCGGGATCGGAGAATCTTCGTCGGATTCGGCGTTTATGTTGGTGAAGGGCATGAGCGTTCTAACTAAACGGCAAGATGCGCCAACGATATGTCAGATCTCTTGGCGATGTGTTGACCACTGTCAGTCGTTGACATCGTTGTGGTGCGGAGACGGCGCGCCAGCGGTTGGCGACGCATTGGCCACTCGCTTTGGCGCGCGCTTTGCAACGGTCAAGCCAGCATCCTGCAACTTCCGCCCCAATAAATCGTCGGCCGCCAGCAGTGACAAATCCTGCTCCAGCCCCAGCGCCTGCATCACCCGCGCGTAGATGCCCAAAGCGACGGCCGGATCACCCTGCTCGGCGCGATACAACGTCTTGCGCGAAATTCCGGCCCGCTGCGCCACGGTCTCAGTTGAAAACTTGCGGCGAAGACGGGCGAGCTTCAGATTGCCACCCATCGCTGCAAGTAGGCGGGTGAGACGAGGCAGTAGAGATGGTGCGGCACGTGGCATATAAGTCACATTTTACCCAAAACATGTTGAATTAGCGCATATTGTGACGCATTAAATCTCACAAATCGACCTTATGCGGCTTACCATAACGCCGCCGCCTGAAAAATTCGTTAGCCGAGAATGGGAAAGGGCCGCATATAGCGGCCCCGTTAGTTTGGCACGCCGTTTAGCTACGCAGCGCGGCGCTTGGTAGTCCGCGTACTCGAACGCCGCGTAAGACCTGCCGCCACCTGCGCGAACTCAACGACAGAGCGCAGGGCTGCATTGACTGATGCCGAGTCAGGAAACGTCTTGGCGAGATCAGGTTCAACCAACACCAAATTGGATCCCTCTGTTTTCAACCGGGCAGCATAACGACCGCGTTCCGCCGTCGAGAAGTCAAACTCGTACTCAGGACGCAATTCGTCTTTATCATCGCTGGGCGTTTTAGGTTTCATAACGGTTCCTTTCTCTACTCGTTGCGACTCGGGCGCTAATAATCCGGATAGTGCCAGATTTTTCGGTATGTGAAATAACGAGCAACCTGCCATCTTGCGCTAGCGCGTAAGTGATAAATCGCGTCTCACCGGCAGAATGATCCGGATCGGGAAAAGTTGCAGACAGTTCGTCTTCAAAAGCTCGTGCCGCAATCTCAAACGAGACGCCATGCTTTTGCAGATTTGTGGCGGCCTTAACGGTATCCCACTCAAAATTCATAACCTTAGTTTAGCAAGGTGATGACCGATGAAAACATTGTCTACTTACCCAGCAGCGTAACAAGCAATCAGTGCCCGTACCTGTGCCTCCACGCACTACTCAGGCGGAATTGGCGAATCTTCGTTGGCTTCGGTGCTTAAGTGGGTGAAAGGCATGGAGCGTTTGTATCTGAATCGTGGGACACGACGATGATACGGTGGTGACCTTAGCGGGCGATTGATGCGTGTCAGCGCGGGCTCGGACGATTGACGAGGACGCGCGTTAGGCGCGCGATGCACTCTCGGAAAGGCTGTTCCGCACGTGCCGCAAAACGTTGAGCACCTGCGCCTCTGTCACGCCGGGAAACCAAGCTACAAACTCGTTGATGGTCGCGCCCGCCTCAAGATTCTCAAACAGCGCAGTGACAGGCACGCGCGTATCAGCGAACAGCCAAGCGCCGCTCATCCTTTGCGAGCCTTGCTTCACGGCGTCGCAGTTATTCCAGCGCATGAGAGTTCTCCGTGAATAGGCGCAGTCCAGAACGCGTCTGGCAAATCATATGAATTGCCGTGCAGACCAATCAACGCTGCTACAGATCAACCGGCTCAATCTGGTCATATAAAACATTGAGGCGTTTGAGCGAAATACGAAACTGGCTTCGTGCTTTCTGCGTAATTTTTCCGGTGGACAATCCTTCCACTTTGCAGCCGGGGTCGTAGGCCACGTGCTGAGAGCAAAGCGCCGCGAGGAATTTCGGAAAGTTTGTGCCTACTCCAAGCAAGATTGGGCTGTCGTAACGGTAACCGGATGGCGTATTGCGGTGCGTGTACGGGACGTACGCCGCGAACGCATGCTTGCGATTCCAGTGTTCGAGCAGCTTCGCGATATTCCACGAAGCGGCGACCGAACCCTTGGCGTCCAGCAGTGCAACGGCTCCGCCAACATCCTCAATTTTGTTCGTCTCCACGTCGAAACCGTTTAGCGTCAAGG
>JAYSUK010000181.1:0-1666 GCA_043719085.1 Burkholderiales bacterium
GCCGCAGCCGATGTAGCAGACCTTGTCGAACGGGGCGTCTTCACGGATTTTGGCGAGTGCGATTTCGGGCAGCACGGTGTAGTTGGCAAAGGTGGAGCAACCCATGTAGTGGTGAATTTTTTTGCCACCGATGGAAAAGCGCGAGGTGCCGTCGGGCATCACACCCTTGCCCTGCGTGCCGCGAATGGCGGTACATAAATTGGTCTTGCGCGACAGGCACGATTTGCATTGGCGGCACTCGGGCGTATAGAGCGGGATCACATGGTCGCCCTTTTTGAGCGTCGTCACACCCGGCCCGACATCGACCACCACCCCCGCGCCTTCGTGCCCGAAGATCGCCGGGAACAAGCCTTCGGGGTCAGCACCGGAGCGCGTGAATTCGTCGGTGTGGCAAATGCCGGTGGCCTTGATTTCGACCAGCACCTCGCCTGCCTTCGGGCCTTCGAGTTGTACGGTCTCCACGACCAGCGGTTGCCCGGCGGCATAGGATACGGCGGCGCGTACATCCATTTCACATTCCTTTCAGTGGGTTCTTATTGCAAAAAATTCAGGTGGCGGTTTTTTTGACGGGTTCATTCACAAATCCGAAATAGCGTTTGGACACGGTTTGCGATTCGTAAATCGAGCCTTGCTTGAGCGCTGGCGGCAGCGGCATGCGCACCGGCGTCTCACGCAAGCGCGGCACGTTCGATTCTTCGCCGTAGAGCAGGCGGCTTTTAAAATCATCGTAGTTGCCCGTCCCCATCAGCGGGAAGGCATCAGCGGCGGCGATTTCATAAAGCAGCAGCCCGCGCGGACGCTGCGAAGTGTTTTGCGCCGAGCCATGCACCAGACGCACATGGTGAAACGAGCACGAACCGGCTGCACCTTCACATGCGACGGCCCTGGAAAAATCGAGGCCGCACGTCTCCGGATCCATCGCGCCGCAAAAATGGCCGCTCGCATCGTGATGGTCAAACGTCGGCCCCTTGTGGCTGCCCGGCATCACCAGCATCGCACCGTTCTCGACCGTGGTGTCGTCAAGCATCACGCCGATGGCGAGGAAGTCGTCGTTGGTGTGCGGGTAAAACGCCCAGTCCTGATGCCACTCAACCGGCGAGCCGAACTCGGGCGACTTGAGGTTGAGCTTGGAGCCATAAAGGCGCGCACCCGCGCCCACCAGAGCACGCAGGATTGAAAACATCGCCGGGGTGCGCAGCGCTTCGTCAAACACCGCATGCACCTTGTGCGGTTTCTTGATGCGGCGCACGCGCGGCGCATCCGCACTGTGGCCCGGTTCAAGGTCATACACATCGTCGTGCTGCGCCACCTTGCGCGAGTCTTCGACCAGCCCGGCCAGCACTTCGCGCATGCGCTTCAAGGTGAAGCTATCGACCACACCCGGCACCACCACCGCGCCCTGCTCGCGGTACTGCTCGACCTGCTGCTTGCTAAGCATGACTGTCTCCCGTCAATTAGTAGAGATGCCTGATCGTTTGCAGCGTTGCGGCAAACGAGGTCGTCAGCGGAACGTGCGCAATCAACGAAGTGGGGCGGTCGCGGACCCTCCGCGTTATTCCTTCACCGCCCCGGTCATGGCCGACACATAGTGCTCGACGAAGAACGCGTAGAGCACCACCAGCGGCAACGCCCCCACCAGCGCACCGGCCATCAGCGAGCCCCAGCG
>JAYSUK010000182.1:0-1664 GCA_043719085.1 Burkholderiales bacterium
GTGAGCTTCGTTCACGAAAGCGCCGAGATGGCGGCGAAGCGCTTCACGGGCGAAGAGCCGGGATACATCTATTCGCGCTTCACCAACCCAACCGTGGACATGTTCGAGCAGCGGCTCGCCGCGCTAGAAGGCGCTGAGTCCGCCATTGCTACCGCGACCGGCATGGCCGCGATTTCGACGCTGGCGATGACGTTGTGTTCGGTGGGCGACCACATCGTGACCAGCGGCAGCGTGTTCGGCTCCACGCTCAATGTGTTCGGCCCGCCAGTGATGGGCAAGTTTGGCGTGACCTGTGAAGTGGTCAACTCCACATCGCTCGACGTGTGGGCGGCGGCGATTCGACCGGGCACCAAGCTCGTGTTTCTGGAAACGCCGTCGAACCCGACAGCTGAAGTATTCGACATTGCCGCCATTGCCGAAATGGCGCGCAAAGTCGGCGCAGTGTTTGCGGTTGACAACTGTTTTTGCACGCCGATCCTGCAACGGCCGCTTTCGCTCGGTGCGGACGTGGTGGTGCATTCAGCCTCCAAGCATCTCGACGGGCAGGGCCGCGTGATGGGTGGCGCGCTGGTGGGCAGCAAGGAGCTGTGTCGTGAGCGGGTGTACAACTTTTTGCGCACCATCGGCCCGACGCTCGCGCCGTTTAACGCCTGGGTAATTCTCAAAGGCTTGGAAACGCTGCCGATTCGTATGCGCGCGCACAGCGAGAACGCGCTGGCTCTGGCGCAGTGGCTAGAGGCGCACCCGAAGGTTGCAAAGGTCAACTACCCGTTTCTTGAATCGCATCCGGCAATGGCTTTGGCCAAACGCCAACAGTCGGGCGGCGGTGCAGTGCTGTCGTTCACCGTCAAGGGCGGCAAGGCTCACGCATGGAAGGTTGTCGACGCCGTCAAGATCATGTCGATTACCGGCAATTTGGGTGACGTGAAGACCACGATTACCCACCCGGCGAGCACCACGCACTCGCGCATGACGCAGGCGGCAAGGGATGCGTCAGGTATTACTGATACCCTGATCAGAGTGGCGGTAGGGCTGGAATCGCAGTCCGATCTGCAAGAAGACTTGAATCGCGGCTTGAGCTCGATCTAGTCGAGCAACACACAAAACATAGAAATTCACGAGAGAAGAGAACATGCTGTACGCCTTTCACGAGATGCAAAAGTCCCTGGGCGCGCCCATGCGCTTCGCCGCGCAAATGGGCATGAGCTGGGCGCAGTCGCACGGCAATCCATGGCGGGAAATGCCGCACAGCGATTGGCTGGCTGCATCCAGCGAACTGACGTTGCGCCTGACGCAGGAGTATCCAAAGCTGCCGTTCGGCATTCGCTCGGTCGTCGTGGACGGACATACTCACGCCGTTGAAGAGACAGTGGTCGAAGAAAAGGCGTTTTGCCAGTTGCGCCGCTTTGCCAAGGTCGGCTCTAAAGGCGAGCCGCGTGTGTTGCTGGTTGCGCCACTGTCTGGGCATCATTCGACTTTGCTGCGTGACACGGTGAATTCGCTGGTGCAACATCATGAGGTGTTCATCACCGACTGGCGTGACGCACGCATCGTGCCGCTGTCGGAAGGCTTGTTTCATCTGGATGATTACGTCGCTTATGTGATCGGCTATCTGCAATCGCTTGGGCCGAACGTACACGTCATCTCGGTTTGCCAGCCGACCG
>JAYSUK010000183.1:0-4487 GCA_043719085.1 Burkholderiales bacterium
CACCGACCATAACCGAGGTTTTGAAGCTCACACCTTCGGCTTCCATCTGCGCAATGCGACGGTCGATGTGCGACTTCTCCATCTTGAAGTCTGGGATGCCGTAGCGCAGCAGCCCGCCAACGCGATCGGATTTTTCAAACACCGTCACCGCATGCCCCGCACGCGCCAGTTGCTGCGCAGCGGCCATCCCAGCGGGCCCAGAGCCGACCACCGCCACCGATTTGCCAGTTTTGACCGCCGCCACCTGCGGTGTCACCCAGCCTTCCTCCCAGCCCTTGTCGATGATGAAATGTTCAATCGACTTGATGCCCACGGCGTCATTGTTGATGTTCAACGTACACGCCGCTTCGCACGGCGCGGGGCATACGCGACCGGTGAACTCGGGGAAGTTGTTGGTGCTGTGCAGCGTGTCAAGCGCCTGTTTCCAGTTGCCACGGTAGACGAGGTCATTCCAGTCCGGAATGATGTTGTTGACCGGGCAGCCGGTCTGGCAGAACGGAATACCGCAATCCATGCAGCGCGCGCCTTGCTGTTTGGCCTCGTCGTCCTTCAGCGTGACAACAAATTCGCGATAGTGATGCAGTCTCGATGTCGGTGCCTCAGCGGCCTCCGACAAGCGTTGAAACTCCATGAATCCGGTGATTTTTCCCATGATTGTGCTCTGTGATTGTGCTTCTGATTCCCTCCCCCTGGGGGGGAGGGTTAGGGAGAGGGTGCTTCGCGTTCGAACCAAGGCTTGCGAGGGCAACACCCTCTCCCGCCTGTCGGCACCCTCCCCCCCAGGGGGAGGGGTTGGAACGCGTAGTTTGGCTACTTCGCCACGGCTTCTTTGGTGGCCGACTTCGCCTTGATCGAGCCCGCGTACATTTCAGCCAGTGCCCGTTTGTACTCATGCGGGAACACTTTGACGAAATGTTTACGGTGCATTGCCCAGTCGTCCATGATTGCGAGTGCAACCGTTGACCCGGTGTAACGCAAATGCTTCTCGACCAACGATTTGATCAGCGCCTCGTCACTCATGTCACGATGGCGTTTGCGGCCTTTGCCCTGCGCAATCAATTCCTGCTCAATGCCGGTTTGCTCAAGCTCGGACGCAACCGGCTCTAAGCTCACCATCGACACGTTGCAATGCTTCGCAAACTGGCCTTTAGGATCGTAGACGTAGGTCAAACCTCCCGACATGCCCGCCGCGAAGTTGCGGCCCGTGGCACCCAATACAACCACCGTACCGCCGGTCATGTATTCGCAGCCGTGATCGCCGGTGCCTTCGACCACCGCCGTGGCGCCCGAGTTGCGCACCGCGAAGCGCTCACCCGCTACGCCGCGGAAGTACGCTTCGCCTTCGGTTGCGCCGTACAACACCGTGTTACCGACAACTATGTTCTCTTCCGCTTTCGCGGGGCACTTTGCGTCTGGATACACAACGATGCGCCCGCCGGACAAACCCTTGCCGGTGTAATCGTTGGTCGCACCTTCAATTTCGAAGGTCACTCCCCGCGCAAGGAATGCCCCGAAGCTCTGTCCGGCAATGCCCTTGAAGCGCGCATGGAACGTGTCGTCCGGCAAGCCAGCGTGCTGATACTTTGACACCACCGCGTGCGACAGCATCGCACCGACAGAGCGGTTGTGATTGCCGATGGTGAATTCGGCTTCGGTCTTTTTGCCCGATTCCAGTGCGGGTTGGGCCGCCGCGATAATTGAGTGATCAAGCGCACCCGTGAGCCCGTGATCCTGCGCTTCAACGTGATAACGCGCAACGTCGGCAGGCATTTTTGGCAGGTAGAACACCTTCGAGAAATCGAGACCCTTAGCCTTCCAGTGATCGATTCCTGCCTGCATGTGGAGCCAGTCGCTGTGCCCGATCAGCTCGTCGAACGTGCGTACGCCGAGCTTCGCCATCAGTTCGCGCGCTTCTTCTGCAACGAAGAAGAAGTAGTTCACCACATGTTCAGGTTGGCCGTTGAATTTCTTGCGCAGTTCTGCGTCTTGTGTGGCAACGCCAACCGGGCAGGTGTTGAGGTGACACTTGCGCATCATGATGCAACCTTCAACCACCAACGGCGCAGTGGCAAAGCCGAATTCATCAGCGCCCAGCAGCGCGCCGATTACCACGTCTCGCCCTGTCTTCATCTGGCCGTCAGCCTGTACGCGAATGCGGCCACGTAGACGGTTAAGCACCAGAGTTTGCTGCGTTTCGGCAAGGCCCAGTTCCCACGGGGTGCCGCAGTGCTTGATCGACGAAATCGGCGATGCACCGGTGCCGCCATCATGCCCCGCCACCACCACGTGATCGGCCTTGCATTTGGTCACGCCCGCAGCGACCGTGCCGATGCCGATTTCGCTGACCAGCTTGACGCTGATGCTCGCGTTCGGGTTGGCGTTTTTCAGGTCGTGAATCAACTGCGCGAGATCTTCAATCGAATAAATGTCGTGATGCGGCGGCGGCGAAATCAGGCCCACGCCTGGCACCGAAAAGCGCAGTTGCGCAATGTATTCGCTCACCTTGTGACCGGGCAGTTGCCCGCCTTCACCGGGTTTCGCGCCCTGCGCCATCTTGATCTGAATCTGATCGGCGCTGGCCAGATATTCCGCCGTGACACCGAAGCGGCCGGACGCTACCTGCTTGATCTTCGAGCGCAGCGAATCGCCTTCAACCGCAGTCACCGTGTCGCCCACGCGATGCGCGCCGAGGCGCGATTGCAGCGTCTCGCCTTTGGCCAACGGGATGTAGCGTTTGGCGTCTTCGCCGCCTTCGCCGGTGTTCGATTTGCCGCCGATGCGGTTCATCGCGATGGCGAGCGTCGCGTGCGCTTCGGTGGAAATCGATCCGAGTGACATAGCACCCGTGGCGAAACGTTTGACGATTTCCTTGGCAGGTTCGACCTCTTCAATCGGCACCGGCGTGCGCTGATCAAATTTGAAGTCGAACAGGCCGCGCAAGGTCTTCAGCTTGCCGGTCTGATGGTTGATCAGCGCGGCATATTCTTTGTAGGTGCTTGCGTTGTTGGCGCGTGTGGCGTGCTGCAATTTGGTGATCACCTCGGGCGTCCACATGTGCTCTTCGCCGCGCGTGCGCACCGCGTATTCGCCGCCCGCATCGAGGAATTCTGCGAGCACCGGATCGTTGCCAAACGCCAGCTGATGCAGGCGCATCTGCTCTTCAGCCACCTCAAAGATGCCAATGCCTTCGACGCTGCTGCTGGTGCCGGTGAAATATTGACCGAGGAACATGGAATTAAGGCCAACTGCCTCAAAAATCTGCGCGCCGCAGTAGCTCTGATAAGTCGAGATGCCCATCTTCGACATGACTTTGTTGAGGCCTTTGCAAATCGCCTTGACGAAGCGCTTTTCGCTTTCATACTTGGAAATTTGCGGCACGATGTCGGAAATTTGCGTGAGCGTTTCCAGCGCGAGGTACGGGTGAATCGCCTCAGCACCGTAGCCGCCGAGCAGCGCGAAGTGATGTACTTCTCGCGCTGAACCCGTCTCAACCACAAGGCCAGCGGAGGTGCGCATACCGGTCTTCACCAGATGCTGATGCACGGCAGACGTTGCCAGCAGCGCTGGAATCGGCACGCGATCTGCGGCGACATTGCGGTCACTCAGAATCAGCACGTTGAGGCCCAACTTGATGTTGTCCACCGCCGCTGCGCACAGGCTGGCCACGGCCGCTTCGATGCCCTCTTTGCCCCACGCAGCGGGGTAGGTGATGTCCAGCTCTTTGGCCCTGAACGCGCCGCTCGAAAACAGTTCGATATGGCGAATACGCTCCATGTTCTCGCTGGTGAGAATGGGGTGTTGCGCTTCCAGTCGCGATTGCGGCTCAGTCGTGTCGTGCCCGAGCAAATTGGGGCGAGGACCAATAAAGGTCACCAGCGACATGACCAGTTCTTCGCGAATCGGATCAATCGGCGGGTTGGTGACCTGCGCGAACAACTGACGAAAGTAGTTGTAGAACGGCTTGGCCTTGTTGGACAGCACCGTCAACGCGGCGTCATTGCCCATTGAGCCTGTGGCTTCCTCGCCGTTGGCCACCATCGGCGAGAGAATGACTTTGACGTCTTCCTGCGTGTAACCAAACGCCTGCTGGCGATCCAGCAACGAAACCAGCGACTTCTCGGCGGGCGCGGGTTCCGGCAAATCTTCCAGCGACACGCGAGATGTCTCTATCCAGTCGCGATACGGCTTGGCGGTGGCCAGTTCGCGCTTCAATTCTTCATCGTCAACAATGCGGCCCTGTTCCAGATCAAGCAGCAGCATTTTGCCCGGCTGCAAGCGCCATTTTTTGACGATCTTTTCTTCGGGGATATCGAGCACGCCCACCTCAGAGGCCATGACGATCATGTCGTCGTCGGTGACCACGTAACGCGCCGGTCGCAAACCATTGCGATCCAGCGTCGCGCCGATTTGTCGGCCGTCGGTGAACGCCATCGCGGCGGGACCGTCCCACGGCTCCATCAGCGCCGCGTGATATTCATAGAAAGCGC
>JAYSUK010000184.1:0-13220 GCA_043719085.1 Burkholderiales bacterium
CATTGCAAGAGGTGCTGCAAGGGGCTAAGCCTCCTGAAAACGACCGACCCTCCGCTAACCAATTGAATTTGTTCGAGTTTTAACCGGACACTAGTGGCGCTTTCGTTAAAAGTCGACTTTTTATAAAAATTAATGCTTGCCCTTTTAATACATAGAAAGTAGGGCAATTTTGCAAAAAGCTGTTGGTCGTCGCTGTTCCCGTTTGACCTAAACCGAATGTCCCCGGCGCCCGCCGCCGATCAAGCTACGAAAACTCGACCGTGGCCCGCAATCCGCTGCTACCAGGCTCGTCCAAAACGCGATTTCGCAGCGTCATGCGCGCCCCGATCAGTTTACAAATGTCGCGACAGATGACGAGCCCAAGGCCGCTACCGGTGAGCGTGTCCCCGGACGAAAATGGCTCAAACAATTTCGCCTCGCGTTCGGCATCAATGCCACTGCCGCTGTCCCAGACCGACATGCGCACAACACCGCCGTCAGCGCTAATATCAATGCCGAAAGGCGAGCCGCGCGGCGTGTGCCGCATGGCATTGCTCATCAGGTTGCGAAACAGCTCGCGGATCAGCCATTCATGGCCGCTCACGGTGTAAGCAACAGTCGGGGCGCCCGTGGTATCGAGCGCAAAATCGAGGTCTTTATCCGCAATCAAGCGCGAGCACTCAACCGCAAGATCCTGAGCCATGACATGCAGGTTGGTGATCTCATCAACCTGCGACGGCTCAGAGTCCAGTTGTGCGACCTTCGCCAGCGACAGCATCTGATTGGCCACACGAGTCGCGCGGTCAACTGATTCAGCCAATTCCTCGAAAGCGATTTCTGGTGACACATCGCCCCGCTGCGCGTTTTGCACCTGCGCCTTGAGCACGGCCAACGGGGTACGCAATTGATGCGACGCGTCGCGAACAAATCGCTGCTGGTTGTCGAGCACACGTTTTAGTCGCGCCATCACTTCGTTAAGCGCCTCAACCAGTGGTTTTAACTCGCGTGGAGCGGGTGTCGTGATTGGCGTGAGCGATTCGGGATCACGTTCCAGCAACTCACGACGCAACGCAGAAATCGGTCGCATACCGCGCGCGATCAACCACCAGATAACGGTCGACATCAACATCAAAAACAAGATTTGTCGATCCAGCGTCGAGATCAACGCCTGTTGCGCCAAACTTTTGCGCAGCTCAAGCGTTTCCGCGACCTGCACGGTCACCATACGATACGAGCTGTCGCTGCCCATGCCTACGTAGACAGGCTGCAACAGCGCTGCCACCCGCACTGACTCATTCTCAAAAACATCCTCATAAAACGCCACCAGAGCGGCGTAAGTAGAGCGCTTGGGGAAAATGCCGTCGTGCGGTGGCAATTCGGCGTAGCCGGACAAAAAAGCGCCCTCAAAGTCGGCCACTCGATACACGATGCGACCACGGGTCACTGCTTCAAATACTTCTAGCGTAGCGTACGGTAACGACGCGCTGAGTTTGCCGTTCTCAAACTTGACGGTCTCTCCGATGGCGCGGGCCGAGGCCAACAAAGTTCGGTCAAACGCGACGTTGATGGACTGCAACGTGTTCTGATAAATAACCGTTGTATCGACCACCAAAAAGGTCACCATCGCGGCGAGTAGCCACAGCGTAAGCCGCCGTTTTATCGAGATTGGTCGGGCAGATTTCATTCCGCCCGTTTTTCGCGGATCAGATAACCGACACCGCGCAGCGCCACTAATTCAACACCCAGGCCTGTGAGTTTTTTGCGTAGGCGGTATGCCACCACCTCAATGGCGTCCGGCTGCGCGTCGCGCCCGTCCCCAAACACCTTCTCCCACAACCGCTCACGGGTGACGGCATGCGCGGGCTTTTCGATCAACGTCGCCAGCATCGCAAATTCGCGCGCTGAGAGCTCGAGCGCCTGCTCGTTGGCATAGCAAACCGCTGCCGCTTCATCCACCCGCAACGCACCGAACTGTCGACGCACGGCGGGCGCATGACCGGCGCGCCGCAACAGCGACCGAATGCGCGCCTCAAGCTCGTCCAGATCAAACGGCTTGGGTAAATAATCATCCGCGCCAAGGCGCAGTCCCTGCACGCGATCGCCCACGGTGCCGCGCGCCGTCAGAACGATCACTGGCGTGGTCGTACCGTGGGCCCGAACCGCTCGCAGCACATCCAGCCCGTCCATCTCCGGTAGCGTCAGATCGAGCACGATGACCGCAAATTCTTCACGCGTAGCACGGTCGAGCGCACTTTTGCCATTGGTCGATTGCGACACATGAAAACCGCGTCGCGAAAGTGCCAGCGCGAGCGCCTGCGCAAGCGCCGGATCATCCTCCACGACCAACAGTCGGGGTTTCTCCCCTTGAGTCCCATTACCCATTGACATACATTGTTTTGTTACGTCTGTTATGTTTCAGACTGTCCGGTATGACCCATGCTCCCCGCACCGCAGACAGCCAGCCGACAGGTCGACTTCCTACCATCCGCGAAGTCAATCCCAAAAAATTATTTGATTTACCTAAGGACTAGATTTATGAAACTTATGTTACGCCAAGCTGCGCTTGTGTTGAGTACAACTGTGCTGTTGGCGAGCAGCGCTCTCGCCGTTGAGAACGTCAAATTCATGATCGGCGCCAACCCAGGCGGCGGATTCGACCAGACGGGTCGCGGACTTGGCAAAGCGATGATTGAAGCCGGTTCAGCCAAAAGCGTGCAATTCGAGAATAAGGGCGGTGCCGGCGGCACCATCGGTTTGGCGCAATTTGTTAACGCGACAAAGGGCGACGGCAATGCGATGATCGTCACCGGGGCCGTCATGGTGGGCGCTATTGTGCAAAACAAGCCGCCTGTGACACTTGCTCAGGCCACGCCCATTGCGCGCCTGTTTTATGAATACAACGTGTTTGTGGTGCCGGCAAATTCGCCGATCAAGACCATGAAAGACGTAGTTGACATGCTCAAAAAAGATCCGGGCTCGGTCAAATGGGGCGGCGGTTCGCGCGGCTCCGTCGATCATATTTCTGTTGCGCAGATCGCCAAAGACGCAGGCGTTGATCCAACAAAAATCAACTACGTGCCGTTTCAAGGCGGTGGTGAGGCATCTGCCGCGATTCTTGGCGGTCACGTGACCGTTGGCACGTCGGGCTGGAATGAGATGGTGCAATTTGTGAAAAGCGGCAAGATGCGTGCTTTAGCCGTCACCTCAAGCACCAAGTTGCCGGGCGAAACGGTACCGACGCTTAAAGAGCAAGGCATCAACGTTGAAATCGGCAACTGGCGTGGCGTCTACGGCGCAGCGGGCATCACACCCGAGCAGCGCAAAGGGCTGATTGACGCGGTAGTCGCAGGCACCAAACAAAAGTCGTGGAACGACGCGCTCGCTGCGAACGACTGGTTTACCGCTGTGTTGACAGGCGATGACTTCAGCAAATTTGTAGACGCCGAGCACAAACGGATTGAGGAGTCCATGCGCGCGGTAGGTTTGGTTAAATAGCGACAAACAGTAGCTTCTCTGGGGCGGCTCTCTGCCGCGACCAGCACGCGAAATCGCCACCGGTAGCGGCACAGCCGCTCCGGCAAATCGAGGCACGGTAAGGGGAAAACTCATGCAAAAGCGCTGGCAGGTAGGTATTGCCACTTTCGTACTTCTATTGGCAGTCGTATTCGGTTTAGGAGCGTCCGAGATGCCATCCGAGACGGGCTATGCGGGCATCGGAGCCGCATTCGTACCGACGGTGGTCACCGTATTTCTTGCGGCGGTAGGTGCACTGCTCATGTGGCAGGCGTTCACCGGCGGTTTTCGCAATTTCACCGATTCGGTTGCGGGCCTCGCTGCGGACAACCGTGGCGCACTCTGGGTAACCTGCGGGATCATGCTCATGGCGCTGCTGATCACCAAAGCGGGATTTGTGCTGGCGGCAACGGCGCTATTTGTGTGCGTGGCGCGCGGCTTTGGCAGCAAGAACGCTGTGCGCGACGCCATCACAGGGGCGATAGTGGTATTCCCGGTGTTTTGGTTATTCACGTTGGTGCTCGACGTGAATCTGCCGCGCCTCTTCAACGACTGGCTTTAGGACATTCCCAATGATTGAAACTTGGGAGCTTCTGCTCGGCGGCTTTGGCACAGCGCTGCAACCAATGAATTTAATGTGGGCGTTTATCGGCTGCGCGCTCGGCACTGCGATTGGCGTGCTGCCCGGTATTGGCCCGGCCTTGACCGTGGCGATGCTGCTGCCGGTGACGGCAAAAGTGGATCCTGCCGGCGCATTGATCATGCTTTGCGGCGTGTATTACGGCGCAGCTTACGGCGGGTCGACCACGTCGATTTTGATGAACACGCCCGGCGAGAGCGCATCAATCATGACGGCACTTGAAGGCAACACGATGGCCAAAAACGGTCGCGCCGGACCGGCTTTGGCGACCGCTGCCATTGGCTCGTTTATCGCGGGAACGATTGGCGTGATTTTGCTCACGCTGTTTGCACCGCTGGTGGCTGATCTGGCTCTCAAATTCGGCCCCGCCGAGTTCTTTTCATTGATGGTGTTAGCGTTCGTCACCGTGTCGTCGGTGCTCGGCGCGTCGATGTTGCGTGGCATGGTGTCGCTGGCGCTGGGGCTCGCAATTGGCTTGGTCGGGATGGATTCCATCGCCGGCATTCCGCGCTACACGGCGGGCGTGCCTGAGTTGATTGACGGCATTGAGTTCGTGCTGGTCGCTGTGGGATTGTTCGCTGTTGGCGAGGCGCTCTACTCCGTGCTTTATGACCCAAAAGGTGAAAACGCGCAGCGCAATAAACTGACCTCAATCTGGATGACCAGGCAAGACTGGAAACGCTCATGGCCCGCGTGGTTGCGCGGTACGGCGATTGGTTTTCCGTTTGGCTCTGTGCCTGCAGGCGGTGCGGAGATTCCAACGTTCTTGTCGTACTCGGCCGAGCGCAAAATGTCCAAGTATCCGAAAGAGTTTTCGGGTGAGGGCGGCAAAGGCGCCATTGAAGGCGTGGCAGGCCCAGAGGCGGCGAACAACGCTACTTCTGCAGGCGCTTTGGTACCGCTGCTGACGCTCGGCATTCCAACGTCTGCGACTGCGGCGATCCTGATCGCAGCCTTCCAGAACTACAACATCCAGCCCGGTCCACTGCTCTTTCAAACCAGCGGCCCCTTGGTGTGGGGCTTGATCGCTTCGCTGTATGTCGGCAACGTGATGTTGCTGGTGCTGAATTTGCCACTGGTCGGCATGTGGGCAAAGTTGCTGACGATCCCAAAGCCGCAACTCTACGCAGGCATCCTGGTGTTCGCCTCCATCGGCGTGTACGGCATGCGGCAAAGTGCGTTTGATCTCGTTTTGATGTACGTGATTGGCGTTATCGGCGTGATCATGCGGCGCTTCGACTTTCCGGTGGCACCTGTGATCGTTGGCATGATTCTCGGCCCTATGAGCGAAAAGCAATTGCGCAACGCGCTGTCTATCGCGCAGGGCGACTGGTTGATTTTTTTCAAGCAGCCCATTGCATGCACGTTCATGGTCATCACCATCGCCGTGATGTTCCTTCCCATCATTCTTCGTAAACGCGGCGTTCGACTCTCGGAAGACGATTAATGCTGGAAATTCAGATGTAATCCGAGTACGGATATCGATTGGCATGAATGCTGTAACCAGCACTCGATTTAAGAATCTGATCGACTTTGAGGCTAGCCCGAAGCGGCTGCTGTCACACCAGCCAGACGCGGCCAATCTCAATCTCGCACAGCCCCCCCGTTTTGGGAACAGTCAGTTAGTTGTCGACGCCAGCCTGTTACTGACGCGAGCGCCGATGCAGCAACCCGCAAACGGCTGCTGATCAACCGCCCCCGCTAGCCAATTGAATTCGCTCATGCGCCGTTCAGATATTTCTGGGTTTTGGCGCGGGTTTCGCCCATTGGCTGCAATCAGGTCGAACATTAAAAATTGGGCGTCAACCGGCGCGCAGGGTGGCACGTTTTTGCGACAGACCTGTCCAAAAAGAATGGCGCGCTGAATTGAGGCGTGGCCTTAAGCTGAAGGAGCTTTTTGCATGAACCAAAGCATGAAACGAATTTTTGCCGCCACTCTTGCCGCCACAGCGGTGAGCGCAGCCTTTGCCCAGAGCTACAGTGACACGGCACAGGTGTTGTCGGCGCAGCCCATCTACGAGCGCAACAGTGTGCCTCGTCAGGAATGCGTCAACGAAACCATCACAACGGACCGCATGGTTCCGTCACAGGGTTCGGGCTACGTCGCCGCGGGCTATTATCAGCAGCCAGCGCAACCGGCCCCCGTCGCTGAGCGCACTATCGGCGCAGGTACCGTCATCGGCGCCATCATTGGCGGTGTAGTGGGGCACCAGTTTGGTCGCTCATCCGGCGGTCGCGACGTTGGAACTGGCGTAGGCATTGTGGCCGGTGGGCTGATTGGCAACCAGATCGAAAATAGCGCGCCTGCAAATGCAGCACCCGGTTATGCGCAGGGCGGTCCCGCCCGTGTTGATTACGTACCCGAAACCCGGACGGTACAACGTTGCAAAACGGTGTATGACAATCGCGATGAGGTGACGGGCTACAACGTAGCGTATCGGTATCAGGGTCGCGACTACACCACTCGCACGGCGTACGACCCAGGTGCCACGATGCGCGTGCAGGTGAATTTGTCGCCAGATACGACAGCACCTCGTCGCTAACTTTATGCGATCTTGAACAACAAAGAAGCGCCGACGTAAGCTTCTCCCGGTCACGGCCGGCACCTCCTCCCCCTAGCGTGCCAGTCCATGCGCAAAAGGTTCCCCCACCTTATTGCACGTACCCCAAGCCGGGTGAATGCCAACAGTGGCGACACGACAACCTGACGAGCGAAGGGCTTCCCCTCCCGACGCTCTGACTCTGAACGCATCAAAATGCGCAACGGCTGCCCGCCCCGGGCGGCCGTTTTTATTTCTGGCGCTGTTGTGCCGCACCGCAGCAGTGCAGCCCGTAAAATCATAGAAACTTCTTTTCTTCGACTGGCACAGGAGCCCCTCATGATTCGTCGCTACGGCGTTGGTAAACGCCTCTCCGAAATGGTCACGTACCACGGTTTTTTGTATCTGGCTGGTCAGGTCGCTTCCGACCCGACGGCGGACGTGAAAGGTCAAACCGAGCAAATCCTCAAGCAGATCGATGATCTGCTTGAAGACGGCGGCGCGACCAAAAAAAGTATCCTGACGGCCACGATTTACCTCGCCGACATTAGCACCTTCGCGCAGATGAATGAAGCGTGGGACGCATGGGTGCCCGAAGGCATGCCGCCTGCGCGGGCAACGGTTGAGGCGAAGCTCGCCAAGCCGGAATACAAAGTAGAAATCATGGTCACCGCCTGCAATGGAATGAGCGCACACACGGCGGCACCCGCAGCAAAGGCGGCTGAGCATGATCACGGCCACGGCCATGATCACGACCACGGCGATCACAAACACTAAGCGCTCACGTCATCCGTCACATTTCTCGCCATCCTGGCGAAGGCTGGGATCCACGCCCTGAGCCTCCAGCACACGTTGCTAGGGCGTGGGCCCCGGCCTTCGCCGGGGTGGCATTGATTTAACGTGTCGCTCCCAAATTCACAGCGCCGCGAGGTACTCAGGCTCCCTATGCTCGACCCAATCAGAACTCAATCCAACATTGCACCATCCGCCCACATTCGCGAAGTCGAAGGTATGCGCGTGAGCCGGGCAACGTTCGATGAGGTGATGTTTCAAACCTACGTGCCGGCGCAATTTGTGCCGGTGCGAGCGGCGGGGTCGCGCATTTGGGACACCGAGGGCAAGGACTACGTCGACCTCGCGGGCGGCGTGGCCGTGCTCTCGCTCGGGCATTGCCATCCGGCGCTGAACGCCGCGCTCAAAGCGCAGGCCGACCGCATGTGGCACATCAGCAATTACATGGTCAACGAGCCCGCAATGCGCTTCGCCAAAAAGCTCACGCAGGCCACCTTCGCCGACCGTGTGTTCCTGTGCAATAGCGGCACCGAGGCCAACGAAGGCGCACTGAAAACCGCGCGCAAATTCGCAAGCACTCATTACGGTGACCAAAAGCACCGCATCATCTCGACCACCAATTCATTTCACGGTCGCACCTGGCTGGCCGTGTCCACCGGCGGCAGCGCCAAGTACACCAAGGGCATGGGCCCGGTGCCAGCGGGCATCACCCACGTGCCGTACAACGATGTCGACGCCTTGCGCGCGGCGATGGATGACGATGTCGCCTGCATCATCCTGGAGCCGATGCAGGGCGAAGGCGGCATGTTCCCCGGCTCGCCGGAGTTTTTAGGTGCCGCGCGCGAACTGTGCGACAAGCACAAAGCACTACTGATCTTCGACGAAATTCAAAGCGGTGTAGGCCGCACCGGCGCGCTCTACAGCTACATGCAAAAAGGCGTCACACCGGACATTTTGACCAGCGCCAAAGGCATCGGCGGCGGCTTCCCGATTGGCTGTTTCATCACCACCGAAGCAATCGCAGCCGTCATGCAACCAGGCACGCACGGCACGACGTACGGAGGCAACCCGCTAGGCTCGGCAGTTGCCGAAACCGTGCTCGACATCGTCAACAACGAAGCATTCCTGAAGCGTGTACTGGTCGCCGAACAACGCCTGCGCGACGGCTTTGCCGCGATCAACAAAAAGCACAACGTGTTTTCTGATGTGCGTGGCGAAGGCTTGTGGCTGGGCTGTGAACTGGTCAAAAAGTACGACAACCGCGCAGGCGACTTCATGAAATCCGGCCACCGCAACGGCGTGGTTTTTTTGACGGCAGGGAGCAATAATATTCTGCGCTTTGCCCCCGCGCTGAATATTACCGATGCGGATATTGACGACGGATTGGCGCGCACGGAACAGGCTATTGCAGAAATCGTAAACGGCTGATTGCTTACGGCCTTGTCGGCTGCAGGAGCGGTGCAAGCGGCAAAAACCTATTAGGCCGTCGAGCCTCGTGCATCAACTTTGCGCGATGGAAATTTTTTCTGTGCTGTAGAAACTTGGATACAAGCCCAACTCCCTCACCCCAACCCTGTCCCTGGGGGCAGGGAGCCGGAAGGAGCCGCACACCAAGCTACTCAGCTAACCTTCGCCGCGCGATCCGCTCGTTACTGTCATCCGGATTAGGCTCGATGGTGAAGCCCAGCGCTTCGCAAAACTTAAGCATGCGCGCGTTTTCTCGCAACACCGAACCTTCCATCTCTTCGTAGCCGCGGCTGCGCGCGGCTACGAACAGGCGATGCATTAGTGCGCGAGCGAGCCCGTTGCCGTGCATGTTTTCTTCGACCACGATGGCGAACTCACAGCGCCCGGGCACAGTAGTTGGAGTGATGCGGGCGACGGCAACCATCAGTTGCTGCGCGCCCTCGCCTTTGATTCCGACCAGCGCCAACTCACGTCCGTAATCGATTTGTGTGAAGCGCTCGATCATTGCTGGGGACAGCTCTCGCACTGGCATCATGAAGCGAAAATACAGCGTCTCGGGAGACAGCCGCGCGACGAAAGCGCGATCACGCTCCGCGTCTTCTGGTTGAATCGGGCGAATCAGCAATTGCACGCCGTCTTTCAGCGTCACCATTTCTTCGAGTTCGCGCGGATACGGATAGACGGCGAGATGGGCGTAACGACCCAGCTTTTTGAGTCGAGCGACTTCGTCACGCGGTCGCAGCAAAATACGCGCATCGACAGCCACCGTGCCATGCGCGTACGCAATCACCGGGTTCAAATCACACGCAGCAATCTCCGGGCACACGCAGGCCAGCGTTGAGAAGCGCAGCATCAGCGTGGTCAGCGAATCGCGATTGATCGCGGGCACATTGCCGTATGCATCGAGAAGGCGCGACACGCGGGTGCGCGAAATCAAGTTCGCAATCAGCACGTCATTTAAAGGCGGCAATTCGAACGCCACATCGTCCACGCGTTCAACGCTCAAGCCACCGGAACCGAAGCCCATGACCACGCCAAAGGTCGGATCGATAGCAAGGCCCAGATAGAGTTCGCGCTGCCCACGATGTCGAACAAACGGCTGCACAGTCAAACCAATCACGCGTGCATCAGGCGCTTGCTGGCTGACAGTTTCGAAGATTTCTTTTGCGGCACGACGCACGTTTTTGGCGTCTCGCAGATCGAGCTGCACGCCCCCGACTTCGGTCTTGTGCGCAATATCGGGCGACACCACTTTGAGCACCACCGGATAGCCAAAACTGTCGGCCAGCGTCACCGCCTCAGCAGGCGTGCGCGCCATGCCGGTGTTGATCATCGCGATGCCAAACGCGCCGAGCAATTGCCGCGCTTCGTGCATAAAAAGCTGGGTGCGACCATCAGCCCACACGTGATCAAAAATCGCCTGCGCCTGCTCCACATGCGGCGTGAAACCGTCCACACTCTGCGCCGGCACTTGTCGCAACAACGACTGATTTCGCGCGAACGTTTCAAGAAAACCAATCGCATCCACCGCGTTCTCAGCGCTCAAAAATTGCGGAACGCGCGCCTGATCCAGCAGCGCGCGCGCAGGTAGCACGCTCGCGCCGCCGCCGAGCACCGCGAGCACCGTTTTGCGATGCGCTTTGGCGGCGCTAATGATCTCAGTGGCGACATCCACCGCGCTGACGATGGCCTGCGGCGAAAACAGCACGATGCAGACGTCAACCGATTCATCCGCGAGCACAGCGTTCATTGCAATTCGATAGCGCTCGGCGGTAGCGTCGCCTGCAACATCCAGCGGATTGCCGACACTCGCATGGGCGGGTAACGCCTTGCGCAACGCGTCAAACGTGACCTCCGACAGCGGTGCCAACGTGAGCCCCTGAGCGCGCACCGAATCAGCTGCCACAAGGCCAGGGCCGCGGCCATTGGTGATAGCCACCACACGATGTTGCGATCGGCTTCGATCAGCAGTGAGCAGGCGCGCCGTGCTCACCATTTGCATCGCAGTTTGCACGCGCACGGCTCCCGCGCGCGCGATGGCGGCCTCAAACACCCGGTCATGCTGCGCCAGCACGGTGGCGTGCGTGCCATCAGGAGGGCGGTGCAAATCGGCGCGATCAGCCTTCAACGCCAGCACTGGTTTCATCCGTGAAAGCTGGCGCACACCGGACATGAATGATGGCGCGTTCTTCACCTCTTCAACATACAAAAGCACGTCGGACGTGTAGGCGTCAAACGCGAAATAATCCATCAACTCGCCGAAGTCCAGATCGAGCGTCGCGCCGAGCGATAGCAAGCTGGAAAAACCGATGGACGTGCCCGCCGCATAGTCGCGCAAAATCGACAACCACGCGCCGGATTGCGAGATCACTGCGAGCGAGCCGGCAGACGGCATCGCATCCACATCAGTCATCGCAGACGCATCCAGCGCAATGCGCGGACGCAGCAAACCGCGCGCGTTGGGGCCGATCAAGCGCACGCGAGATTCGCGTGCCGCATCGATCAAAGCCTGCGCCGCCTTCACGCTTTTTTCAGTCACGCTGTCGCCCGAGCTGGAATCAAATCCATGCGACAAAATCAGCGCGTAACCGCAACCACTCGCCCCGCAGTCGCGAATGATGTCCACGCAGGCATCAGCCGGTGCAGCGATCAGCGCCAGATCAACGCGTTCAGGCAAATCGGTGAGCCGCGAAAAACACGGATCACCAAAGATTGTTTTGTGTTTGGGATTAACCGGAAACGCACGCCCCGTGTACGCATGTGCCCGCAACCGCTGCCACACCGCGCGCCCCAGACTGCCCTCCCGCTCAGAGGCACCGACCACCGCAATTGATTGCGGCTCAAAAAGACGGCTGAGCTTGTGTTGTGCCATGACCCATTGTAGGGCGGTAAATTGGAGCGGATGCTTGAGCGTTGTAGGCATAACGCTTGGTTTTGTGTAGGGTGGGCACCCCGTGCCCACCATCACCGTACGCAAGCAGATGGGTTCGAGCGGAGACGATTGGTGGGCACGGGGTGCCCACCCTACGACCGTCGAACGGAGACCTCAAATATCTTCCCGTGACAAACGCTGAGCCACCCGCCACAGCCCACGCGTGGTCACCTGCTCTGCATTTAGCGCGTCGCAAGTCACGCCAAACGCACGCGTAGCCCGCTCGTACCACGGCACCAGCGTTTGGCTGGCCACCAGCACCACGCTTCGCGTGCCGGGATACATGGCCAGCGCCGCGCTGACCTCGCAGCCGAGCAACCAGCCTGCGAGCACGGTGCTGACAAACGCCTCGCTCTGCTGCCCGGTCACGACCGATGCGCGCAGCACGAACAGGTCATGCAACCACGACGCGGCCCCGGCCCGGGCGTAGTTCAAGCCCATCTCGTATGCGGCGATATCGTCGATATCTGGCGCGCTTTTAATCAGCGCGCCGACCGAGCTGTGGCCACGTATCAGCGAGTTCATTTCGCCGGTGTAAAAGGTGGCGAAACTCTCAACCCGACCGCCGCTCATGTTGACCCATTTGCAATGCGTGCCGGGTAGTACGACAACGCCCTCATTGAGGCCACAGCCAACCAGTTGCGTCTCTTCACCACGCATCACGTCGGGCTCTTCGCTTTTGAGGCCAGGGATGATGGCGAGTGGGCCAAGCGACGTGTCGACGGTGACGACCTTAGCCGCGAGCACATCAGCGAGCGCAGTGCCGACGGCGTCGTTCAAACCCACGTAACCCGCTTCGCGCCAACCCGATTTTGCGCCGACCATGCCGCAGCCGATCAATCGTGCGGCGGGATGCTGTTTAGCCCAGTCGCCGATGATTGCAACCAACGCAGCGTCAAACTGCGCGCTGCCTGACAACGTGAGCGCGCCTGACGATGATTCCGCGCGATCCACTACGTCGCCCTGCGCATTGAACGCGAAGGCGCGCAAGTTGGTCGAGCCCCAATCGAGGCCAATCAGTGTGATTATTTTTTCCAACGCGCCGCCGCAACATCATCGCTAAGTCGTGCATCAACCCAGCGCTCGCCTTGCTTTGTTGCTTCGCGCTTCCAGAACGGTGCTTTGGTCTTCAAAAAATCCATGATGAATTCGCAGGCGGCGAACGAGTCGCCGCGATGCGCGCTAGTCACGGCGACGAATACGATTTGATCGAGCGGTTTGAGCTCACCCACACGGTGAATGATCAGCGTGTCAAAAATATCCCAGCGTCCGCGTGCCTCGGCGGCAATTTTTTCCAGCTCGCGCTCGGTCATGCCGGGGTAATGTTCGAGATACATCAGACCCACCGAATCGCCCT
>JAYSUK010000185.1:0-13213 GCA_043719085.1 Burkholderiales bacterium
ACAAAAAAAGAGAGTTACAACACAACACACCTCAGTGTCAGGCGCTATCGCAAACAGTTCAAGGCACGAGAACTTATTTACAACAAACACTCCTGATGACGCGAATTCTATTTGATTTTTTTAGCAAACAAGACTATCCACGCGCGCGATTTACGCGTGTGATTTGCGGTGTTGTTTTGTTGCACATACTTGTGCATTGTTAGCCCGCATACTTGTGCATCGTGCGCCCACATTTTTATGTGTCGAGAAGCCACATTTCTGCGCACTGCGAACCACTTTTTTTTGCAGTGCATTTCAAGAATGCATTGCAAAAATTCAAATCACGATTCGCTCATGCGCAATCAAATCCTCGAAGCGCTCACGCTCGCGAATGAGATGCGCGTCCGCACCGTCGACCATCACTTCGCAGGGGCGAGTGCGCGTGTTGTAGTTCGATGCCATGGTCATTCCGTACGCGCCGGCACACAAAACGGCAAGCAGATCACCTTGCTGCAAAACGAGCGCACGCTCCTTTGCAAGCCAGTCTCCGCTCTCGCAGACCGGACCAACGATGTCGTAAGTTGTAGGCGTACCATTACGTTGTAGCACGGGCGTGACCGGATGGTAAGCATCGTAGAGCGTTGGGCGAATCAGATCATTCATCGCAGCATCAACGAGCGCAAAGTTTTTGGTTTCGCCCGGTTTCAGATATTCGATGCGGGTCAACAGCAAGCCCGCGTCGCCGACGATAGAACGGCCCGGTTCCAAAAAAAGATCAACATGGTATCCCGCAATTTCGGCGGCGACTGCATCAGCAAACTCGTTCATCGGAACCAGCAAATCGTTTTGATAGTTGATGCCGCGGCCACCACCGATGTCGAGGTGATGTAGATAGATTCCGCGCGCGGCCAGGTCGTCAACGAGCGACAGCAGTCGCTTGAGCGCATCAATGAATGGCGACAGCTCGGTAATCTGCGAACCGATGTGACATTCGATGCCGTGGACCTCGATGCCCTGCATCGAGGCGGCGAGGGTGTAGAGGCGAACGGCATCGAGATGCGCCACGCCAAATTTATTCGACTTGAGGCCGGTGGAAATATACGGGTGCGTCTTGGGATCCACGTCCGGGTTGATGCGAAAAGTGATGCGCGCGCGCTTGCCACAGGTGATGGCGATTTCGTTCACGCGATGCAATTCAGCTTCGGATTCCACATTGAAGCAGTGGATGTTGTGCGACAAAGCGAGCGCAATTTCCTCAGACTTCTTGGCAACGCCTGAGAAAATGACTTTGCTCGCATCGCCACCCGCAGCGATTACACGTTGCAGTTCACCACCAGAAACAATATCAAAGCCCGCTCCTTCAGAGGCCAGCAACGCGAGCACGCTCAGCGTTGAGTTGGCCTTGACCGCATAGCAAATCAGCGGCTTTGACTTCGCAAATGCAGTTTTGTATGCGCGAAAGTTGTCAACAATCGCCGCACGCGAATACACGTACGTGGGTGTGCCAAACTGGTGGGCGATATCGGCGAGGGAAATTTTCTCGTAGACGAGTTCAGACGTGGTGGCGGAGCGGTGAAGGTGTGGCGTGAGCATGACGGTAAGCGCTGGGTGCGCGTGTGAGGGTTAGCGGGTAGAAGTGGGCGAAGCGACTTGCGATTTTGGCAGCACGAGCGGGCCTTTTTGGCCACAGCCGGCGAGCCCGGCAGCCATTAGGGCGACACTTGAAGCGAAGGTAATGAGGGAGCGGAAACGCATAAACTTGCCTCTAAATTTTGTTCATCCGATAGTAGCAAATGCTTTCAGCCACCCAATTCAATGAAATCGCCGACGCGTTGTTCGAGCAAATCGTGGAGGCGATTGACGCGACCGATGCCGCAGACGACATCGAACTTAATCAGGGCGTGCTCGAAATCACCTGCGTCAATAAAAGCAAGATCATCATCAATCGCCATGCACCGACCCAAGAAATCTGGGTCGCCGCGAAGAGCGGTGGCTATCACTTCAAGTGGTCTGACGGTTCGTGGGTTGATACTCGTAGTGGCGAGGCTCTGTCCGACGCCATTAGTCGCGTGGTGTTTGAACAGTCGGCGGTTCGAGTTGCCTTCGACTAACGTCCTGTGCACCACGGTAGCAGCGGCTGCGCAGCGACCGGCCAGAATTGACATTGACAGGGGGCGCGGCAACCCCCGCCCCTATAGTTCGAGTAGCACCGCGTAACCCTTGATCGCTCGCTTATGCGCCACGGTATTCGGGTCCAGCGCTTCGACAATCGCCCAAAATCGCTTGGAGTGGTTGAACTCCACCAAATGCGCCAACTCATGCGCAACGACGTGACGCATGAGCTCTGGCGCAAGTTGTAGCAAGCGAAAATTTAGTCGTACTCGGCCTTCAGACGTACAACTGCCCCACATGGTGCGCGCGCCGCTCAGCGTGACGGACTTGAGCGGCAAGCGGGCAAGTGCTGCCATTTCAACGGCCATATCGGTCAGCTCCTGCCGGGCAATGCGCTTGATCTCATCATCGAGCGCGTCGGAGTTAAAAACCCCATCCAGCGTGGTGGCGATGCAGTGTTGCTCGGTAAGATCAATGCTCTCGAATAGGCCCTGCCGAACCTCAACTTTGAGCTTGTTGCCACGAAACAGAATGTGACCACCATCTCGATACGCTGCCAGCTGCTCACGACGAGCCGTTTGTTTAACTAACGCCTTGGCGATCCACGCATGGCGTTCAACAATGGCAGCGTCTATTTCGTAGAGCGGCGTCCAGTTCGGTGCGCGGATCAGCAGCCCCTCGGTGGTGATCACCAATCCGATCGATTTGCGCCGTACGCGCTGCAGCCGGTAGACGATGCCGGAGGAGCTACGGCGTAGTTTGTCGTCTGGCCCACCGCCACTGGCCACCGGTTGCCTCGGGGCGCGGGGCAAACGCGGCTTTGCAGCACGGCCCACACCTGTGGGCGAAAAAAGGGCAGTCCAGAAGCCCATGCCTAGCTATTGACTCCCGTGCGCGGGTCGCCAAGGCGCGCAACCTCATCCTCAATGACCCGCTCCACCTCTTCGTTGAGTTCAGCAAGCGCGCGGCCCGTGGTGGCAATAGGCGGCAGGATGGACAGCGTAATGGTGCCAGCATACTTTTTCCAGGGATGTCGCGGCCAGCAATAGCCCGCGTTGTGCGCAATGGGCACAATCGGCACGTTGCAGCCCATCGCAATGCGCGCGCCACCGGTTTTGTATCGGCCCCTCGTGCCCGCCGGAATACGCGTGCCCTCGGGAAACACGATGATAGTGAAGCCCCGTTTTTGCAGGCGCTCGGTGCCCTGCTCAATCATTTGCTCCATCGCGCGACTACCGGCCTTGCGGTCAATATTGATCGGGGAGGAGAGCGCAAAACCCCAGCCAAAAAATGGCACCCACAGCAGCTCCTTTTTCGCGACGAAACTGCCCGGTGTGAACCAGCTTTCAAGCGCCAGCGTCTCCCATGTTGACGAGTGCTTTGACAGTACGACGTACGGTTTTTGCGGCAAATTTTCCCAGCCCGTGATCACGTAATTGATACCGCACAGGTGCTTTGCAAACCAGATGAAAGTGCGGGTGTAGGTCGCGCACAGCTCATTTCTCGCCTTCGGCGGCATCCAGAAAGTAATGCAAATCAAAAACGCCCAGATCGGGGTCAGCGTGAGCTGCAGGAGGACGTAGAGCGTGTTGCGGAGCGCTTGCATAGGATATTTCGTTCTGGGCACTTCTATCGGGCTGCCGCGAGTATGGTGTCGACAGCTTCGCTTAGATCGTTGAATACTTGCGTGCCTTTGGGTAAAGTGCCCGCTGCAAGTGTGGCAGCACCCTTGCCGCTCAACACCAAGAATGGCTGACCACCCGCAGCCGCCGCTGCCTGCAAATCGCGCAAACCATCGCCGATACACGGCACGCCCGAGAGCGCCACGTTCAAGCGTTTTCCGATATCGATAAACATACCAGGCAAGGGCTTGCGGCACCGACAATCTGTGTCGCCCGAATGCGGGCAGTAAAAAATCGCATCAATGCGCGCACCGACCTGCTGTGCCGCTTTGAGCATTTTGCTGTGAATCGCGTTCAGCGTATTCATGTCCAGCAGGCCGCGCTCGATCCCCGATTGATTAGTTGCCACTGCAACATGAAAGCCCGCACCGTTCAACCGTGCAATCGCCTCAAGCGCACCTGGAATCGGTCGCCATTCGTCGGGGGATTTGATGAAGCGATCACTGTCAATATTGATCACGCCATCGCGGTCGAGGATGACTAGTTTCATCCGATACCCCTCATACTGCCTTAAGCAGCCAATTTGGAAAGATCGGCCACTTTATTCATCGCGTCGCGCAGGTCGCGCAGTAATGCCAGACGATTAGCGCGTACGGCTTTGTCTTCCGCCATCACCATCACCTGGTCGAAAAACTCGTCGACCGGGGCTTTGAGCGAGGCGAAAGATTTGAGATAGCCCGCGAAATCACCCTGCGCGAACAACGCGGTGGCGGCAGGCGTAATCGCGTCAAGGGCGCCACGCAGCGCGTGCTCGGCGGGTTCTTGTAGGGCGCTGCTCGCGGCAATCGTCTCGCCGCTTTCGGCAGCTTTTCTCAAGATGTTGGCGACGCGCTTGTTCGCCGCATTCAGGCTGGTCGATTCGGGGAGGGCTGCGAAGGCTTGCACTGCCGCGAGTTTCGCTGGCAGGGTTGCGAGATGCGTTGGCGCTTCGGCAACGACAGACTCGATCTCGTTGGTGCTGGCGCCGGTTTCTTTCAGGTAGCCGCGCAGACGGTCATAGATGAATTCCCGAAGTGCGAGCTGCTCTACGGAAATCGTACGGTTGGGCAGGGCCTGCGTCAGGACGGCACTTTTGGTCGCGAGCCATTCGTTGACAGTTTTGAAGGCAGCATCAAGCAGCGCATCAAGCGAAACGGTCACCTTTTGCTCGATAAGAACTCGAATGACGCCCAACGCGTGTCGACGCAATGCGAACGGATCTTTGTCGCCGGTCGGGGTTTGGCCGACCACAAACAAGCCCGCCAGTGCCTCCAGCTTGTCTGCCAACGCAACCGCAGTCGGCACACCCGGCGTGGGCAGTGCGTCCCCTGCAAAGCGCGGCTGATAATGTTCGGCGCACGCTGCGGCCACGTCAGCTGTTTCGCCGTCATGCAGCGCGTAGTAGCGCCCCATCGTACCTTGCAATTCAGGGAACTCGCCGACCATCTGCGTTACTAAATCTGCTTTGGCGAGCAGCGCGCCGCGTTCGGCGCGCGCTTTGTCCGCCCCAATGAGCACGGCGATTTCACCTGCGAGCATGCTGACGCGCAAGACGCGCTCGCCCAGCGTGCCAAGTTTGTTGTGATAGACGACTTTGGCGAGCTCTGGAATGCGGGCTTCGAGTCGGGTTTTCTTGTCAGTCTCAAAAAAGAATCGCGCATCGGCCAAGCGTGGGCGCACCACGCGCTCGTTGCCTTCGACGATTTTTTTCGGATCGGCTAACTCCATATTGGAGACGATCAAGAATTGATTCTTCAGCTTGCCTGCGGGATCAAAAAGCGGAAAGTATTTCTGATTGGTCTTCATCGTGAGAATCAGGCACTCCTGCGGCACCGCGAGAAATTCTGCTTCAAACTGACAGACGTAGACCGTCGGCCATTCGACGAGCGAATTCACTTCATCAAGAAGATCGGCATAACTGGAAGGCGCACCGAGCGTTGCGCCGAGTGCTAGCGCTTTTGCGTCGAGTTGCGACAGGATCATGTCGCGGCGAGTCGCGAACACCGGCTCAACCTTCCCGTATTGACGCAGCAATTCCTCGTAGCGACTCGCCGTATCAAGCTCTATATTGTTCGCGCCCTGAAAACGATGGCCGTGCGTGATGCGACCCGATTTCAGCCCAAGCGTTGTTGCTTCGACAACGTCATCACCGTGCAAAACAACCAGCCCATGCGCCGGACGCACGAAACTCACGTCCGTCTTGCCGTCGGCGAGTTGATAGGTCATCACCTTTGGGATCGGAAGCTTGGCGAGCGTCGCATCTATTGCGGTTTGCGCGCCAGTCGCAACCGATTTGCCCGCGGCAGAGCCAACGAAATAAACGTACTCAGCTTTGCCATCTGATTCGACCAGCAGTCTGCTCCCTCCCCCCGGGGGGGAGGGTTGGGGAGAGGGACTTGGCAAAGCGCCAATTGTAGAAATCGGAGCTAACGCAACACCCGCTCCCCAACCCCTCTCCCCCAGGGGGAGGGGCTCAAAGCCAAGCGTCGCAAGTTTTTTCTTCAGCGCCATAGACGGCTCACCGACCGCGTCTTTGCCGACGGCTAACGGCATCAATTTTTCTCTAATGGCTTTCGGTGGTGCAGCCGAAAGCACCGCTGAAATGCGCACGCCCAACCGACGTGGCGTAGCAAACGAAACCGCCGTTGCGCCCACCACTAGCAGCCCGTCAGCACGCAAACTAGCCTCCACACCAGCAGCAAAAGCCTCCCCCAATTTCTTCAGCGCTTTTGGTGGCAGTTCTTCGGTAAAAAGCTCAATCAGAAGTGGTTTGGCAATCACGGCGCTCATGCCGGCACCTCAACGGCAATCGCCGTCGATTTCGGCAACATCGGAAAGCCCAATCGCTCACGGCTCGCCACGTAACTCTCAGCCACCGTGCGCGCCAGATTACGGATACGCCCCATGTATGCCGCACGCTCAGTCACGCTGATCGCACCCCGCGCGTCAAGCAGGTTGAAGGTATGCGCGGCTTTCAGTACCTGCTCATAAGCGGGCAAGGCAAGCTGTTTCTCCATCAACAATTTCGCCTGCGCTTCGTAGTCACCAAAGTGGCGGAACAGCACTTCCGCATTACTGTATTCAAAGTTGTATGTGGACTGCTCGACTTCGTTTTGATGGAACACATCGCGGTAGTACAGCGTGCCTGTTTCGCCAGCTTCTTGCCATTGAGTCCAGACCAGATCGTAAACATTGTCCACGCCCTGCAAATACATGATCAGGCGCTCAAGGCCGAAGGTGATTTCGCCCGTGATCGGCTTGCACGGCAGTCCTCCGACCTGCTGGAAGTAAGTGAACTGCGTCACCTCCATGCCGTTCATCCACACTTCCCAGCCGAGGCCCCACGCACCGAGCGTCGGGTTCTCCCAATCGTCTTCCACGAAACGAACGTCGTTTTCCTGCAAGTCAAAACCTAGGGCGGTGAGCGAGCCGAGATAGAGATCGAGAATATTTGGCGGCGACGGCTTCAGCACCACTTGATACTGATAGTAATGCTGCAACCGGTTCGGGTTATCGCCGTAGCGACCATCCTTGGGCCGCCGCGACGGCTGCACGTAAGCCGCGCGCCACGGCTCTGGGCCAAGCGCACGCAGGAATGTTGCTGTGTGCGACGTACCGGCACCCACCTCCATGTCATAGGGCTGAATGATGGCGCAGCCTTGCTGATTCCAGTAGTTTTGCAGGCGGAGGATGGCTTCTTGGAAGGTGATCATTTAAGTCGGCGGTAAACAGAGCGCAGCGAGAAGCACGGCGCTTAATCTTTCGATTTTAGGGCGTGTTCCGCAGATACGTTGCGCCGCGCAAAGTAAGGGCGCTCAATGAGCGCAAACGACAGCAATGAGACCAGCCAAGTCACCCCGATAAGCAGCGATAAAAACGCCGCGACGGCCAATCCAACAGGCAAAAAATCGAAGCGTGACGGCAGCCCGAAAAATTGCATCAGCGTGAGCATCACCAAAAGATGCCATAGATAAATCGAATACGAAATGCGTCCAATGTGCTGCCCCAAACGCACCATCCATCCGTTGCCAAAGGTATGCTCGACCGCCTTAAGCGCCATGAGTCCAGCGATGAACGCGAACGCCGTGGCGTGCAGCTCGAATGCGCCAAATCCCGGCGCTTGCAAGCGTGCCGCGGTGGCCGTGCTCCATGCATAGAGCCCGTTGACGCCGACATAAGCGGTGATGATCGCCCACCACGGTGCCGACCGAACAAAACCGCGCCATTGATCCTGCATCAACGCGCAGAGCGCGCCGGTGATGAAGAAAAGCGCGTAAGCCGCGCCGCGAACGCTGGTAAGTTTGAGCAACACGATGGCGGCAGCGCCAAGCAGCAGCACTGTGGCCACCTGTGGCCGACGCACTACACCCGCATGCTGCGCACACCAGGCGACGATGGGCAGCGCCAGATAAAACAGCCACTCCGCTTGCAGCGACCATGTAATGATCAACAGATGATGCAGGTCATCAGCGCGAAACCAGTTCAAGAAAAACGCGTTTTCCAAAAAAAATAACGCAGCATTGGCTGGTATTTTTCCCGCTGCGGCGAGCAGGCCCAATGCCACCAGCAGCGCAAGCCACGCCCCAGGCAGGGTGCGCCACGCGCGGTCTATCAAGTAGCGTCCGAGCGTTGCTTTTCGCTCGACCAACCAACGTTTTGAAAGTAGATAGCCGCTCAAAACAAAGAACAGGTAAACGCCATGTTGCGAGTGGTAGAGCCACATCCACAGGGCCTCGTCGACCGACCGCGCGGCGGAAATCGGCAACACCTCAAAGTTTCGCTCGTACCGCCACGCACCAATCGCCCACACGAAATGCATGGCGCAAGTCAGCACAATGGCCAGCGCCCGAAGCAGGTCAAGCCCGGTTTGCCTCGCGCCCGTCATCGAGCCGTCACCTCAGTGCGCCCGGCGCAAACGCTGCGCCGCGCCGATGCCCAATCCTGCAAGGCAAACCAGCAGAATCGGCAAGTCTCCCCACGCGGCATACGGCGTCGAACCTTTGCGGCCCTGAATCGTGGTTTCGAGGATGCCTTCGGTGAAGGGTGCCAAGCGTTGCGTGACGCGGCCTTTTTCGTCGATCACTGCGGTGATGCCGGTGTTGTTAGCGCGCAGCATCGGTCGTGCGAATTCGATGGCGCGCATTTGCGAGAGCTGCAAATGCTGCTCAGCCGCTGCGCTCTCGCCGAACCACGCGTCGTTGCTGATGTTCACCAGCAGCGTGGCGTCGGGCAAAGTGCGATGAACATCGCGAGCGAACGCGTCTTCGTAGCAGATGGAAATGCCGAGCGATTGCCCGCTGACTTTGATGTTCGGTTGCAGCGCATCGCCGCTGGAAAAGTCACTCATCGGGATGGTGAGATTAGCGTAAAACCACGCCAGCAGGCCGCGGAGCGGCATGTATTCACCGAACGGCACCAAGTGCACTTTGCGATATTGCTGCGAATCTTCTACGCCGAGCGAGATGGCGGCGTTATAGAACTTGCCCTTCTCTTCAACGGGCACGCCGATGATGAGGTTCGCGTTTTTGCTATTCGCAATGCCACGCAGCCGCTCGATGTATTCCACAGGAATGCGCGAAAGCGGCGCGGGCAGCGCGGTCTCGGGCAGGATGATAAGTTCGCCTTTGGCGTGGGTGACGAGCTTTTCGTAGAGCTTCAACGTGTCGGCGAATTTTTCGGGCTCCCACTTCATGGATTGAGCTACGTTGCCTTGCAGGAGGGAGACTTTCACCGCCTTACTCTCCGGCCTGCTAAATCCTTGGTCCCCAATCCAGTAAGTCACAGCGATGACTGATAGTGCGACGATCAGGGTCAAGGAGCCGCGTAGATCCAGACTGAAAAGCCGCCACCATGCACCCGTGTGAACGGTTCCGACAGGGCGAAATAGCCAAGGCGCGACGGCAAGCAATGTCGATGCCATTAGCAGCACAAAAAGGGTGACCCCGAACACACCAAAAACTGGTGCTACGCCAGCAAACGCGCCCAACGGCGCCTGACTGACCCCCACGCCCAACCACTCAAACCCCGTAAACAAATGCGCTCGCAAATACTCAGCGAACGTCCAGGCCGATGCGAACACAAACGCGAAGAACCACGGGTTTTTCGGCTTTGCCCACGCGGTGAACGCGCCGGCGAGCATGGGGTACAGAGCCAGAAATGCGCAAAACAAAAACGCGGAGAACCACGCAAGCCCCAGCGGCATGCCGCCAAATTCGTTCATGCTCACGCGCACCCACGCGACGCCTGCGAGGAAGTAAGCGAGGCCGAAGATGAAGCCGGTGAGCGCGCCGCGTTTGACCGTGGGTGCGCGGGTGATTAGCGCGGCGAGGGCGGCGAAGCCGAGGTACGGCACCCACCACCAGCCGATGGGAGCGAAGCTGAGGTAGGCGGTTAGGCTGCCTGCTAGGGCGGCGATGAGCAGCGGCAAGAATTTTTTCACAGGCAAATATCGCTTGGTTCTGCCCCCTCTCCCGCAGCGCGGGAGAGGGTTGGGGTGAGGGCGATTGCCAAGCGGCGCGCACTTGGCATTGCTTGTTCAAGGTCGCCCTCACCCTCCGCCCTCTCCCGCGCTACGGGAGAGGGGACCTGCATCACGGACAAGCGATCAATGTCGGAGCAGGCGAAACTCAAACCCGCTCCACCGTCATCAACCAAACCCTGCGTCCATCCGCCCGCAACACCGTAAATTTGAACCCCGCGAGCACGACAGACTCGCCCCGATGCGGCACGCGGGCGAGGTGATGGGTGATGAGACCACCCACCGTGTCCGACTCGTCATCGCTGAACTCGGTGCCGAATTTATCGTTGAACGCGCTGACTTCAACCGATGCTTTCACGCGCCATTTGGTGGCGGTTTCAGCCACGATGTTGTCGGCAACTTCGTCGTCGTCGTATTCATCGATGATCTCGCCGACGATTTGCTCGAGCACGTCTTCGAGTGTCACCAGACCCGCGACCGAACCGTGTTCGTCGATGACGATGGCCATGTGATTGCGCATGGAGCGGAACTCGCGCAACAGCACGTTCAGGCGCTTCGTCTCCGGTACAAACACCGGCGGCCGCAGCACCGCTTGCAGCGAAAACGCATCGGCGTTCACCAGATACGCGAGCAAATCCTTCGCCAGCAAAATGCCGACGACTTCGTCGCGGTTTTCGCCGATCACCGGGTAGCGCGAGTGCCGCGTGTTACCATTTCGGCGATGACTTCGGCGGGCTTGCTGTCGGAGAGTTCGATCACGTCCATCTGCGAGCGCGGCACCATGACGTCCGACACCGTCATGTCGGCGACTTCCAGCGCGCCCTCAAAAATTGATAGCGCGTCGGCGTCGAGGAGCTTCCGTTCATGCGCATCGCGCAGCATTTCGAGCAGGTCGTCACGATCCTCCGGCGCGCCGGACAGCATGGTCGACAGGCGCTCAAACAGCGACGGTTTTGCCCGCGGCTCTGACTCGCTCATGGAGTGCACTGCTGCGAGCAGCTTTTCTCTAAAAGCCTTATTACATAGGGGCTAGCCGCCAATTTAAGCACTAGTCGATAAAAGCTAAATTTCACGTCTATCCCCAATAGAAATAGGTGTTTCAGCCCAAAGTTGCATGTAAAAACTACTCGATCTCATACGGGTTTTTTATACGAAAACGCCCGAGCAGGGCAATCTCGGCCGCTTCCATCGCGCTCGCGTCGGTTTCCACCTCATGATCAAAGCCCTGAGCATGCAGCAGACCATGAATCACCATGTGCCCGTGATGGGCCGCCACGGGTTTCTTCTGCTCGCGGGCTTCGCGGGCGATCACCGGGGCGCAGATGACGATGTCGGCGCTGTAAGTTCCCTCTCCCTGGGGGAGAGGGCCAGGGTGAGGGTGTCGGCTGTTCGAAGACGGCGGGGTAGGGCGAGTCCCTCTCTCCAACCCCGGAGCCGAAGGCGACAAGCGTGTCGCGCCCCAGGGGGAGGGGGCTAACTCATGCACAAACGTCAACACGTTCGTCGCGTAATCTTTCTGCCGAAACGCCAGATTCAGCGCGCGGCCCTCCTTCTCATCCACGTATCGAATCGTCACCACAGCCTGTGAATTTTTTGCGTGCGCAGCCAGTGCCCAACGCCGAACCTGCGCGCGCTCCGGCAAATGTTTCGCCTTCGACGCAAATTGCACCACCAACGACAGGGTCACGAATTGTCCACTGCACTCTGCCGCTCATACGCCTGCACAATCTTCTGCACCAGCGGATGACGCACTACGTCGACCGCTGTAAACCGCGTGAAAGCGATGCCCGGTACGCCATGCAACACATGCTGCGCGTCATGCAAACCGCTCTTCTGGTTCTTGTGCAGATCGTTCTGCGTCGGGTCGCCGGTCACCACCGTCTTGGTGCCAAAACCGATGCGCGTCAAAAACATTTTCATCTGCTCGGGCGTGGTGTTCTGCGCCTCGTCAAGAATGATGAACGCGCCGTTTAACGTGCGCCCACGCATGAAGGCGAGCGGCGCCACTTCGATGGTGCCGCGCTCCATGAGTTTGGTGGTTTTCTCCATGCCCATCAATTCAAATAGCGCGTCGTAAAGCGGCCGCAAATACGGGTCCACTTTCTGAATCAAATCGCCAGGCAAAAAGCCCAGTCGCTCGCCCGCCTCCACGGCGGGCCGCACCAGCACAATGCGCTTGATCAAGTCACGCTCAAACGCATCCACCGCGCAGGCCACCGCCAGATACGTTTTGCCGGTGCCGGCCGGGCCTATGCCAAACGTAATGTCGTGGTTTTGAATGTTTTGCAGATAGGTTGCCTGCATGTGTGTGCGCGCCGCCAGGTCGATGCGTTTGACCTTGAGCGCGATCGGCGCAATCGGTGTGTCAAGCTCGCCCCCAACAACGGGCGTAGGTAACTTCATCTCCGCCAAAGTCAGCTCAATGTCTTCGTCGCTCAAGTCGCGCTTGCTCTGCACCGCGACGTAGCGAAAGCGCTCAATCACCCGCTTCGCCGCCTGCACCAGTGCCACCTCGCCCTCAATGCGCAGCAACGCCATGCGCCGTTTGATGGAAACAGAAAACGCAGATTCAACGCGACGAATGTTGCCATCCATCGCGCCACACACAGCAGCCAAAGTCACGTTGTCGATAGGCTCAAGCGAAAGCTCAAGCGAGTGGATGTTCAAGTTATTTTGTGGGTATTGCAGAAGAGCCGCCATTTTCGGGGTTTTGTGGCGTGGTGGCAAACGGGAGCATTTGCGCGAAGCCCGGGTTCTGTCCCGACTCCCGTCGCCCCGCCGTCATTCCCGAGTGCCTGCCCCGTGCCCCGACACGGGGGCGGGAATCCAGCACGTAGTCCCGTAGGGTGGGTTTCAACCCACCTCAAATTGATACCAACCAAGTTCGTTCTTCGCAAGAAAGGTTCGTCTGCCACGATCCCGCTCATGCCGCGGAGGCAGTCACTTTTCTTGCTTCGCCAAGAAAAGTAACCAAAAGAAGGCG
>JAYSUK010000186.1:0-4442 GCA_043719085.1 Burkholderiales bacterium
GCACCCACAAAAACCACGCCAGTATTGACGCCGAAAATGATGAGGGCGAATCCATGTTTTCCGATCTCGCAGCTGATTCCCGATTGGGGCCTTTCAGGCAGGTCGGTTCGCGCGAGCAAGCGAAGGCGCTGCTCGATGCCGTTGAGCAATTGCCGCCGGATCAGCGCGAAACCTTTTTGCTGCAGGCCGAGGGCGACATGAGCGTGGAGGACATCGCACTTGCCACTGGCGTGTCCTTTGAGACCGCGAAAAGCCGACTGCGCTACGCCCGTAACAAACTCAAAGAACTGCTCGCTGACTTTGCCGAGGCGCCCGCATGAGCCCCCTACCTCCTGACTCAGCAACGCGTCGCGACCCGTTGCTTGACGCCTATCGTCAAGCCAGCGAGCGCGAAGGTGGTCGCCCCGGCGCGCAGGTGCGCAGCGCCGTTCTGTCCCACGCCCGCGTGGTGGCGCAGTCACGCCCGTTGGCGACGCATGGCTCGCCTGCATCAGCAGTCAGTCAAGCTGTGCTTGATGCACCCGCAGCCAATGACCGCGCGCCCCTGTGGCGGCTCGCCGCCGGCGTGGTGATTGGCTTGGTAGGGGTGTTGATTTTTCAACTCACTCGCCCCGAAGCCACGCCGGAAAATTCAACCGCATCGGTGTCGGGAACGGTGACTGCTGCCGCGCCGCAGGTTGCGACAACCAACGCAGAGCCATCCGTCGCGGCCAAAGTCGCGTCGGTCACATCACCCGAGAAAAGTGTTGCCGCAGCCGCCCCTACGGCATCACCCGTACTTGCACAAGCGACGGTAGCGCCTCGCACCATCAACGAAGCGCGCACACAGCCTGCCGAGCCATCCGGCCCTGCCAGTGCGCGTGACAACAACGTTGCAGCGCGTGAGGTAGCCACCGACCGCGCGCGTGCTGAACAAACCATCGCGCTAGCAAAAATACCCGCGCCCGCCGCCGCACCTGCGCCAGAGATCGCATCAAGCAACGCGGCCGACACCGCAAGCAGCGAGGTGATGATCGCGTCAGTAGAAACTCGAAAGTCTGCCCGCGCACCGGCACCTGCGTCCGCACCATTGCCCTCTGCGCCGCCTTCTTCGCCTGTAGCGTTTCCAGCGGTCACGCAGGAGGCAGCAATCGCGTCAGCGCCCGCCGCACGAGCATCCGCAGCATCCGCTGCCACACCAGCGCGACGGACTGAATCCAGCGGACTCAGCGGTTGGACAGGCTGGAACAGCGAAGCAGATCAAGCGTTGTTCAAAGCACTCAACGCAGGCGACCTGCCAAGCGTGCGCGCTGCCATCGCGCGCGGTGCCAATGTCAACGCCCGAGATGAGCGCGGACGCACTGCATTACAGGTGGCACGCGAACGCGCCGACTCCGAGGCCTCGCGGGTCCTTGAGGCGGCTGGCGCACGCTAGTCGGCTACCACGCGCAGTGTGTGTGGTTGACGCGCGGCAAAAAAACGCGTCGAGAATTGACCGAAACTATTGGTTAGGATTTTCTTCGTCGCCCCGGCGAAGGCCGGGGCCCAGTGTCTTTCGAGCACCCCACACTTGCGGCGAAACGCCCAAAGTCGCTGGGTTCCTGCCTTCGCAGGAACGACAAGGTGTGCGAGTTTCTGCAAGTGAACAATTCCAGGTCAACTACCTGCACTCAGGCATGGTCTCAAGTTCAGTCATGATCTTGTTGTAGTCCGCGCCTGCGGCTGCGATCTTGTAGACCGTGCGCAGTTGGTCGGCGACGATTGCCACCGTGTTGCTCTTCCCCGCTGCTTTCGCCGCTTTGGCTTCGTTGCTCAACCCGTTGGTGAGGATCGTCTCCGCCACGATGAACGCGAGTTCGCCAATGCCATTGCAGGAGGCCTGGTTCGGGAAGGTGGTCGGATTTGACTTTTCTCCGAGAGCGGCCAGTGGCGTGTAGAACTTCTTCATCACGCCTTTCGCCTCGGCAGCCGAGAAGCAGGCAAACGCTTTTTGTGCGTCCGCCACCACCACTTTGCCCAGCGCGCACACCTGCAAACCCATCGCTCCGTACATCGCAGTTGCCGCACCAGCAATCAGACATTGTTCGGTTTTTGCCTCGTTAAACACACGCGTGGCTAGATTCAAAAGGTTGCCGGGAATGCTGGCCGACTGGCTAACGATCTTTTCAATCTCAGCCGGAAACGCGCAGTAGAAGCCGTCCTGCGCCCAGTCAAAACACTGGTTCGCCAGATCGGTGGCCCGCCTCAATTCGGCGCTGCCAGGAATAAAGCCGCCGTACGTGTTGACCACGCCGTTGATCTGCTTATAGCCCTGAAAGTAGACATCAATCGGGAACACTTTGCGCCCGATCACACCGCAACTATTCTTGAGCAAATTCCACGCGTCAACCGCCAGGTTCGCCACCGCGTAGCCCACGATCTCACCGTTTCTAACGATCTCTTTGCCGACCACTTGGGTGCCGTTTTCAACACTCCGCCCGACGGTAACCGCCACTTTGGTGGTGTCATTGGCGACTTTGTTGGCCGTGTTGACCGTTGCGTTCAGCGCGACCTTGCTGGCGGCGGCGACTGCCGCGGCAGCCGCTTCGGCGGCCGCTTTTGCGGCGGCGGCACCCGCCGCGGCTTCTCGCGCAAAGTCGTTGGCTGCGTTAACACTGCCTGCTGCGACGGTATTAGCCGCGCCCGCTGTGCCGTTTGCTACGGTGTTCGCAGTGTTCACTACAAACGTAGAGACCGCTTCGGTGATCGAGCTGAAGCTAAATCCCGACGACGGCCTGGTGGTGATTCGATCCCATATCCAGCCGCGACTGTCGGCCGGGCCGTTACCCTTGTAGATCACCAGATTGCCGTCATCTTGCAGGGTCAGGTAATAACGACCGATGGGGCCGCCCGCGCCGGACGGCATGCACTTAACGCCTTGACCTTGCGCGTCAACGCGGCCTTTGTACACACAGAAATGTCCATCACCCTGCATGCGCAAAACAGCCGGACCGCTGCTGCCAACCGGCTGATTGTTGTTGTAATTCCAGCGATGATTACCCCCAGAAATACCGCTCGGTGAACCGGTCTGATAGATCACCAAGTTGTTATCGCTTTGCAGAATGGCAATATAGCCACCACCCGGCGCACGAAGATACTCATTGGTGTGCAACCAGTCTTCAATGCGCATGGACGATTGTCCGTTGGCGGAGCGTGGAGCTGGTGCGAGCCATGCCTCAGTTGGTTGGTTTGGAATGCGCGCTTCTTTGATGCCAAAGTTCATCCAGTGTTGATACAGCGCCTCGGCGTCGTAGCCAAATGCGTTTCTTAGATCGCCGTACTTGTTGGCGTAGAACTTGGTGTCAAGATTGGCGGCAATCGCTTTCTGACGCCCCGCGTCGCTGACGCTGCCATTGGGCGCACGGCCTTCGAAGCGACCGTACGTGACCCAGTGATCCATCAATCTGCGTGCATCGGTGCCGAATGCGTTTTTCAAATCTACATAGCGACCGCTGTAGTAACCCGGATCGAGTGCTGTCGTCCACACCAGCACTGACGCCCCGGCGTTGGTGGGCGTGCCGCGATAGATCTCCAGGCTGCCGGTGTCTCGCATGATCAGGTAGTACGAGCCTTCGGCACCGTTGCTGGAGGTGCACCATGCGCCACCGCCGGCAAGGGTGTACGTGCACAAATTGCCGTCACTCTGCATCACGGCGCGCCGTCCGTTCGTGGCACCCGTGCCCCAGAGGTAGGTCGACGGCTCGCGGTAAAGCGCCAAGTTACCGTCGCTTTGCATCGCGAGCTTGTACTGTTTGTTGGTGGAACGCAGATATTCGCCAACTTTGAGCGATTGGTTGGTCATCAGCGTGATCCCGATGTCCTGCGCGATGGCACTAGGCGCGGCAAACGCCACGAATACCAACAGTAATTGCACTAACTGAGCAACGCCCAGAAAAGCCGCCCCGCTCGCGGCCCGCGTAACAGATGCAACGCTGGTGAAATAACGCATGGTGGATCCCTCGGTTTGGTTGGCTGAATTCCGTTCTAACTGGTGCGGCAACACAGTCGTTCTTGTGTTTCTGTCGCCCGCCTGCAATACAGAAAAATCTTATTGCGATCAAATCATAGCCACGGGGTTGGACAACGTCTATCCCGCATTGCGGAAAAAAACCGGGGTTGTCATACCGCGATTGCGGTAGGCAGCTACACGATGTGCGGATTAATCAACCGTAGATATTTCTTCATTGGTTTGGCAACCGCTTTATCTTTAAAGCCATGTTTTATGTGGGTTGCAAGGCTAAAAATAGGTTTATCGACTTAAGACAAATTCGATCCGTAGCCCATACTCATCATTGGTTGCAGATTTAAGTTGTTCGCAAAAAACTTATGGGCACTCCTATAAATTCATTTGTCGGGCGAACTGCGGCGTTGCACGGTGCTCGCAATCCTCATGTACCAGGGCGTACATTCCGGTTGCTGTGCGC
>JAYSUK010000187.1:0-1643 GCA_043719085.1 Burkholderiales bacterium
GCGCCCGCCAGTCGATAGAATTTTTGTAGCAATTTCGACGGCGGCACGCGCATCTTCACGCCCTTCATGTCGTCGGGCGATTTGATTGCTTTGCCGAAACCGCGACGCGTTGCAATGGTGCGTGGATCAACGGTGAAATAGAACATCGGCTTGTAGCCTTTATCGAGCACCTTGGGCGTGATCTCGTCGTTCCACGCCTTGCTGTTCACCAGATTCGCAAACTTCTGGTTTTCACCACACCAGTACGGAATGTTGATCAAATCAACGGCCTTGGTGTAGGGCGAAAAGTTCGATAGCGACACCGCACCACCCTGCACGGTGCCCGCCTGAATGCGCTGCGCGAGCGCGGCACCAACTGCAAGCTGGCCGGCAGGGAAGAGGCGCACGTACATTTTTTCGCCTGAGGCTTTCCACACGTTGTCGCGGAACGCGGCCTGCATCACCGGATACTTGACGTAGTCTTCCAGCTTGTATTCGGTGGCGAACATCATGTTGTATTTCGCTGCCTTGCGTCGCGCTTCGTCCTCCTTCGACGCCTGCGCGATTGCGTCATCGCTCCACAAAAATCCGCCGGTGCCCGCGAGCACTGCGACAGTAAATCCGTACCTGCCGGCCACGTCTAAAAAACGACGGCGTTCCAGTCCTGCTTTGCTGTGCATCAATGCTCTCCTTTGGTTTACGGTGATTGCTGGCGTCTTCTGCGTCATGCAATCAGTTCAAATTTTTGACGGGCCGATTTGTCGTGACCGCTCAAACTAACGATAGCGGACTACAGCGGGCGCACGCCCCAAGCAGTTCGTTTTACGCCGATTCGTACAAACGCGTCAGCACAAATTCACGATGTCCCAGCGCCTCAGCGGCGGTCAATCGCCCGTTCACCGTGCGCATCATGCAATCGATCAGCGCGTCGCCCGCGTCGTCCATGGTCATTTCGCGGCGCAACAAACCGGACGTGTCCACGTCCACGTGTTCGCTCATCAAGCGCACCGTTTTCGGGTTCGCGCAGACCTTAATGACCGGCAAAATCGGGTTGCCAATCACGTTGCCCTGGCCGGTTGGGAACAGATGCACCACATACCCCGACGCTGCGCATAGCGTGACCATTTCAGCAGCGGCGCTGGACGAATCCATAAACCACAAACCCGACGAGGTCGGCACTTCGGCCTTGTCGAGCACACCGTCGATCTTGCATTTGCGACCGATTTTCTGGATGTTGCCAAGCGCCTTTTCCTCGATCGTTGTCAAGCCGCCCGCGATGTTGCCTTTGGTCGGCTGCGAGTCGGACAAGTCGCTCGTTTTGTGGCGCTCAATCATCGCCTGATAACGATCGAACATGAACATGAAATCCTTCCACACCTTTGGCGTGCGGCAGCGTGCTTCAAGGATGGCCTCGCCGCCGGTGATCTCGGACGTTTCACCGAATACCAGCGTGGTTTTCAGCGCATACAGTTTGTCGAACGCATTGCCCACGGTCGGGTTTGCGCCGCAGCCGGACGTCGTGTCCGATTCGCCGCATTTGGTTGAAATCCAAAGATCGCTGATCGGGCACTCCACGCGATGAATTTCACTCGCGTCTTGCAGGAATTTTTTCGCAGCGGCGGACGCATGCATGATGGTCTGATGATCGCCATGACCCTCAATGC
>JAYSUK010000188.1:0-13020 GCA_043719085.1 Burkholderiales bacterium
ATGAAATCAGGGCTTCCGTTCTACTATCTACCGGATATGGATTTTGGGGCGCGCGATTCTGTTTTTTCTCCGTTCTTCGGCGTCAATGCTGCGACTATCACCGGCGTGTCACGATTGGCCAAGCTGACCGGTGCGGTGGTGGTGCCGGTAATCGCAACGCAACGACCGAAAGGTGCGGGCTACGACGTGCGCTTTTATCCGGCGTGGGATGCATTTCCTTCCGGCGACGATGAGGCCGATGCACGCCGTGTAAATGCCTTTATCGAAGATCGTGTGCGCGAAAATATTCCGCAATATTTGTGGACGCACAAGCGTTTCAAAACGCGTCCACCCAACGAGCCCAGCGTGTATTCATGAAGCGTCCCAACATTCCCTTTATCGAGTTACCGACCGAGGAAAACATCAGTCGTGCAGTGGCATGGTTGCGCGCCGGCGAGGCCATCGGCTTGCCAACGGAAACGGTGTATGGCCTCGCCGCTGACGCCAGCAACGCCGATGCGGTCAGCAAGATTTTTTCGGCGAAAGGCCGCCCGGTTAATCACCCGTTGATCGTGCATGTGGCATCGGCCGTAGCGGCCAAAGCGTGGGCTGCCGACTGGCCCGAGGCTGCAGACAAACTGGCCAACGCGTTCTGGCCAGGTCCGATGACTTTGATCGTCAAGCGCGCGGCCCATGTGCTCGATGCGGTGACCGGTGGGCAGGACACGGTAGGATTGCGTGTGCCGTCGCATCCGGTGGCTCAGGCGGTGCTCGGACTTTTCAGCGACGGGCATCAGGGGCTCGCTGCGCCGTCGGCCAATCAATTCGGCCAAGTGAGCCCAACCACTGCCGCACACGTCGCGGCGGAGTTTCCTGATCGTTCGTTAATGATTCTTGACGGCGGGCGTTGCGATGTCGGAGTTGAATCGACCATTATCGACGTGAGCGGTGACACGGTGCGTGTGCTGCGCCCCGGTCGGGTGCGGGCAACCGAGATCGAGCAGGTGCTCGGCACAACGTTGTCCGAGCACGGCGAGGATGTGCCGCGGGTTTCTGGCGCACTGGCCTCACATTACGCGCCAAAAACGCAAACGTTGATGCTTGCCACTGCGCGCCTGAAAATGCAGCTACGCGCGTTTCGGCAAGCGCAGGATCGCGGCCCCATGCGCTGCGTGATCACCCATTCGTTTGACGCGGAGCCTGCCGAGCGGGTGCGCGTGATTCGGCTCGCTGCGGACGCCCAGACGTGGGAGCGCGAGTTATATGCATTGCTGCGCGCGCTCGATGAGGAGCGTTACGGCACTCTGATTATCGAAGCGCCACCCGAGACGCCGGAGTGGGAGGCGGTGAATGATCGCGTTAAGCGAGCTACACAGCGCGACACGGATGAGGCCGTTGAAAATTCTGCGTAATGAAGATCGTCCTCGCCCCCGATTCCTTTAAAGGTTCGCTGTCTGCTGAAGCCGTCTGCGCGGCGCTGGAGCAAGGCCTACGTCGCGTGTTGCCAGTCGCCGAAATCGTTCAGCGACCGATGGCGGACGGCGGTGAGGGTACGCTCGACGCCGTAGTTACCGCGTTGGCTGGCACGGGTGCACGACGCAAGCAGGCACTGGTGAGGAATGCTGCTGGACAGTCTGCCGAAGCGGGCTACGCGCTCATCAAGCATGGTGTGATTTATGAGGCCGCCCTGATCGAAGTCGCGCAGATTGTCGGCATTGAAGACGCGCAGAACATGTCGGTGCCAGTGGGGGACCGGTCGAGCTACGGCGTTGGTGAATTGATGCGCTTGCTCGTCGCTGATGGCATCCGTCACTTCTTCATTGGCCTCGGTGGAACATGTACCAACGACGGCGGTGCGGGGCTGCTCGCGGCGTTAGGCGTGAAGTTCACCGGCACCTTTCGCCGTGAAATTTTGCCGACCCCCAATGGCCTTACAAAACTGATTTCGGTGGACGTCACCAAACTTGACCCTCGGCTTGCCGAATGCGAAATCACGCTGCTATCGGACGTGAACAACGGGCTCACCGGCGAGCATGGCGCAACCGCGATTTTCGGGCCGCAGAAGGGCGTGGCGCGGGCCGACATCGCGAGCGTGGATGCTGTGATCTCAGCGTACGCTGAGCGACTGGAAGCCGCGCTGCAAAAGCACGCTAGCGACAAGCCGGGTGCGGGCGCAGCGGGCGGCTTGGGTTATGCGCTGCAACTGCTCGGCGCGAAATTTGAGTCCGGTGCGCAGACCGTGGCGCGACTGACCGGACTCTCTGCCGCCTGCAAAGACGCGGATTGGCTCATCACCGGAGAAGGCCGCACTGACGCGCAAACGCTGCTCGGCAAAACACCGTTCGCCGCAGCGCAAATCGCCCGCGAGCACGGCAGTCCCGGTTTGAAAGCCACGCTGATTAGCGGTGGCGTCGACGCGGGTTCACTCGCGGCTCTGAATGCTACGTTCAACGGTGGATGTTTCTCTATCGTGCCGGGGCCAATGGCGCTCGATCAGGCGGTGATTCGCGCACCGGAATTACTCGCCAACGCGGCAGAGCAAGTGGCGCGACTGATAACCCTTAAGTCGTTGTAAGTAGTCTACTCAAAGGAACCTGCCTGCTTCCAACTGAGCGCGAGTCCCGCCGTCAGGGGCACAATAGTCTCATCGCCAAACGCAAATTCATTCGGTGGCGTCCATCGCACTCGCTCTAGGCTGACCGTTCCAGCGTTAGTTGGTAACCCATAGAACTGCGCACCAAATCGACTTGAGAAATGGTCGAGCTTATCGAGCGCGCCCACCGAATCAAACGCCTCTGCGTACAACTCCAACGCGGCGTGTGACGTGAAGCATCCCGCTGCGCCGCAACAGGCTTCTTTGCTATTTTTCGCGTGGGGCGCGCTGTCGGTGCCGAGAAAAAACTTCGCTGAACCCGACGTTGCGGCTTTTAACAAGGCCTGACGATGCGATTCGCGCTTGAGTATTGGCAAGCAGTAAAAATGCGGGCGAATGCCGCCGGTGAAAATCGAAGTGCGGTTGTACAGCAGGTGCTGCGGGGTGATGGTTGCGGCGACATTGGCTCCGCTGGCGGCGACGAAGGTGGCCGCCTCCGTTGTGGTGATGTGCTCCACGACTATTTTCAGCGCCGGAAAATCGCCAGCGATTTGTTGCAACGGGCCGTCGACAAACAACGCTTCGCGGTCGAACACGTCTGTTTTTGGATCAGTTACCTCGCCGTGAATGCAGAGCACCACGCCGAGCCGTTGCATCGCCTCCAGCACCGGGTAAACCTTGGCCAGCGCGGTGACGCCCGAGTCGGAATTGGTGGTTGCCCCAGCGGGGTAGTATTTGAAGGCGTGCACGAAGTCGCTGCTTGCAACGCGCGCCACCTCGTCAACGGCAGTGCCGTCGGTGAGATACAGCGCCATGAGGGGTGAAAACTTCACGTCGGCGGGCACAGCGAGCAGAATGCGGTCGCGGTACTCGGTGGCCATCAGCACCGTTGTCACGGGAGGTTTCAAATTGGGCATGACCAGCGCCCGTCCAAATTGCCGCGCGGTGAACGGCACGACAGAGGCCAGCAACGGGCCGTCGCGAAAGTGAAGGTGAAAATCGTCGGGTCGCCCCAAGGTAATGGTTTCTCGCATGCTGCTGGCTCCCTGTCCTATGTTTGTCAATCGCGCAAACTGCTAGGATTGAATTATGGCTTCCCGATCCGCCCCCATCTTTTCAAAAATCGATCACGAAGATCCTGCGGGGCACACTCATGCCGCTGTGGATTCGACAGCGGCTATCGGTCTCGCGCTTGCGCGGCGACTGGTCAAGGAAAGCGGCGGCCGCAACACGGAGGCGCGGCGCAACGTGCTGGCCTGCCTGATCGCAGCAGGACGAGCGTTATCGCACGCCGAGATCGAGGCGCAGCTGATTGACACCGACTTGGATCGGGTAACGCTGTACCGCGTGCTGGAGTGGCTGGTCGAGCAGTCGCTGGCACACCGCGTCGGCGGTTTGTCGGGTTTTGATCGCGCCATGCGCTTCGCCTTCAGCCGCCCGGAGCGGCGCAGCGCGCACGCGCATTTTCAGTGCGTGCAATGCGGCACCACGATGTGCCTGGACGATGTGGCGGTCCCCGCTTTGCCGGTGCCGGGCGGGATTGAATTGCAGGGTATAGAGTTGGCGGCGTTTGGTTACTGTGCGTCGTGTAGCTTGGCAAACCGCACCGTGGCAGCGGAAAACAGCAAGCGAGGATCGAAATAAAAAAGAGTAGCTATAATCCGGCGCCGCTCATGATGCTCCGTAAGGGCGTCAAGTTTGAGTGGGCCGAGCCATCATCTGACACGATGGCACACATCATCGTCCTGTAACGTATCGGTAGAGTCCTATGCCCACAACCAAGGCCAAAGCAGCCCCGGCCGCTAACAGTAAAGTCGCCTCTGCGTCCTCCAGCAAGGCCGTCGTAGCGGCGTCCAAATCGGTGCCGTCAACAGCCGCCCCGACTGGCCCGGTGAAGGCGGTTCCAGCAAAAGCCGCAACCGTACTGTCGATGAACGGGCACAAACTGTACGCTGGGCTGACTGAGGCTGAAGTGCTTAAGCAGCCTGAATCCGAGTACATGAGCAAGGAGCAATTGGCATTTTTCAAGGAAAAGCTTGTCGAATTGCGCGGACAAATTCTGCACAACGCCATTGACACGGGCGAGCACCTTCGTGACAACGAAGTGGCCACCGACCCGTCGGATCGGGCCACGCAAGAAGAGGAATACACGCTGGAGCTTCGCACCCGCGATCGGGAGCGCAAGCTGCTCAAAAAAGTCGACAAAGTCATCCGCATGGTTGATGACGGCAGCTTTGGCTGGTGCGAAGAGACTGGCGAGCCGATTGGTCTGGCGCGGTTAATTGCCCGCCCCACGGCCACGCTCTCGATTGAAGCGCAAGAGCGCCGTGAGCGGATGCAAAAACTCTTCGGCGACTAATCGGTCATTGATTCGGCTCCTTTGCGGGCGAACTTGATCGCTGCGGTGCTCGCCGTACTGACATACGACGCTGCGCCTCCTGATCGATTTCATCCCGCTCGCTACGCCGACTCCACGACCAATGGCACGATCACTAAAAAATAGACTTTGACCTACACGCCATCAGTCGCCGCCAACGTATTCTTCAAGTCGTTCTTGCCCCCAGTTTCATCAAGGAATAAAAAATGAGTGCACCCTTCTCCCTCCCGCCGCTCCCGTATGCCGATACCGCGCTGGAGCCATTGATCTCCGCCAACACGCTGTCGTATCACTACGCCAAGCATCACAAAACGTATGTCGACAACTTGAACAAACTGGTTGAAGGCAAAGATTTGGCAAGCATGTCGCTCGAAGAAATCATTCACGCCTCTAGCGGTAAGGCTGACATGGCGGGCGTGTTTAATAACGCTGCACAAGTTTGGAATCATACGTTCTACTGGAACAGCCTGAAGCCCAACGGGGGCGGTAAGCCGACCGGCGCAATTGCGGCGGCTATTGACAAAGACCTCGGCGGCTATGACAAATTCAAGGCCGATCTTTCAGCCGCCGCCGTCACCCAGTTTGGGTCTGGGTGGGCCTGGCTTGTGTCCGATGCGGGCACCCTCAAAATAGTCAAGACCGGCAATGCAGAAGTGCCATTGACCAAGGGCCAAAAACCATTGCTGACCATTGACGTGTGGGAACACGCCTATTACCTCGACTACCAGAATCTTCGCGCCAAGTACGTTGAAACGCTGATCGACAAGCTACTTAACTGGGATTTTGCGAACCAAAATTTCGCCGCCTAGTCGGTTCACGCAGCAACGCGTCAGGGGCCGGTCATTCCGGCCCTTTTTGCATTCTCTGCAACTCGTTTCTGCATGCAAATGAAAGCTCCCGCTCCACCCGCTTTGCTTACTGTTCGCGAGTTGTCGCACGCCTTCACGGGTCGACCCCGCATCGCGTTTGGCAGCTTCACGCTCAACGCGGGGAGCATTTTGCTTGTTCGCGGCGCGTCCGGTAGTGGCAAATCCACGCTACTGCATCTGCTCGGCGGTGTGCTCTCAATTGGTGCTGACTGTGGGTCAGCATTGCTCGATGGTATGAAAATTGGGGCGCTGGCAGCGCCCGCCCGGGACCGGTTACGACCGACAGTGGTCGGTTGGATGCCGCAGCGACAATATATGATCGACAGCCTGTCGGTCTTCGACAACGTGCTGTTGCCAATGGCGCTGATCAGCCGCGTTGACGGCGAAGTCAATCGACGGGCCACGAGCCTGATGCACTCGCTCGCGATATCCGAGCTCACCGACCAACGCCCCGCCACCCTCTCGGTCGGGCAGGCGGCGCGCGTGTGTTTGGCCCGTGCTCTGCTCGCCAAACCCAAATTGCTGTTGGCCGACGAGCCCACTGCCGCGCTCGACGAGGTGAGCGCCAGTCGGGTGGCTGAGCAAATGCTGGCATTTGCGGCCACCGGCGGCGCGGTCATCGTCGCAAGCCATGACCGCGAATTTCGCGGATTGCTGGAAACCGACACGGTGGCAAGCATCAGCGAGTTGGCGCTGCCAAGATGATCGGGCGACTGATTATTTGCTTTTTGTTTGAGCGCCCTTGGCAATTCGCCCTGGCGGTGACGCTCTGCGCTTTGGGGCTTGCCAGCGCAATTAGCATCGTCTGGCTGCAATCCCTGCTTGAAACGCACGCTCGACGTCAGGCGGCAGGCATTGATATCGTGGTCGGTGCGCCAGGCTCGCCGTTGCAAAACGTGCTGGCAGCCGTGTATTACCTCGACGTGCCCAATGGCAATATTCGCCTCGCCGAAGTTGACGCACTGCGTGCCAACCCGCAAGTCGCCCGCGCCATTCCGATTGCGTTGGGCGATTCGGTAGCCGGTGCGCGGATCGTTGGCACCACCCCGGAATTCGTGTCGTTCTATGGTGCCACCCTCGCCTCTGGCGAGTTACCGGCAGTGCCGATGGATGCCGTGGTGGGGGCGGCCGTCGCGGCGCGTACGGGTCTTAAAGTCGGTGACAACTTTGTTGGGGCGCATGGACTGGGGGACGTGGGTGCGGAGCACGACGGCCATCCGTATCGGGTGTCTGGGCTGCTCAGGCCGACGGGTCGGGTGATTGATCAAGCCGTCGTCACCCAGCTTGAAAGCGTGTGGCTGGTGCATGAGGGGCATGCCGCGAACGTCGAAAAAGAAGCTACTTTTGCACTGATTCAGCTGAAGAGCCCAGTTTTCATGGCCACGTTGCCACGGCTGATCAGTAAAAAACCCGGCCTGCAAGCGGCCGTGCCCGCCATGGAATCGGCGCGCTTGCTGGCAAGCTTTGATTGGGTAGCGCTGATAGTCAAGGGCTTTGCGGGCGTGCTGGTGGCCGCAGCGATGGCCTCGTTGCTGGGCGCGCTGTTGCAAGCACTGGCACGGCAGGAGCCGGAGCTTGCCCTGCTGCGCGCGATGGGCGCCACACGTCAACAACTCGCGTTGCTCATGGTGGGTGAATCGCTGCTGTTGGTATGGCTCGCCGCAGCACTAGCGGGGTTGCTTGCCGCAACGGGCGTGTGGGCATTAAAGACTTCGGGGCTACCGGGCTTGGTTATAGATGCCCAGCAGGGATTTTTATTTTGGCTTGCAGGTCTAACGCTTGCGACGCTGATGGCGATAGTTGCTACCATCCCAGTTCTATGGCGGAGCGCGTCGGTCGACGTGGCGGCTCAGCTTTCCTCGAGGTAATTGACATGCACATTTTTTCGTTGATTGGTGCGCGGTTGCTGCAGGTGGCGTTGCTCGTTGCTTTTAGCAGCGTCGGCGTGAACGCCGTCACGCCCGTGCCCGCTGGTGGGGCATTGATGCCAGCGTCGCAGTTTTTGCCAGAAAAGCCAGGTTTCACCTCGTGGCGGGTGCTGGGTCAGGTGGAACTTGTAAAACAAAACAGCAAACTGCTCCCGTCGTTCGCACCCACCGTCAACGCTCTTGACGGCAAGGTGGTCAAGGTGCAGGGCTTCATGATGCCGCTCGATATTGGCGACAAGCAGCGCCGTTTTTTGCTGGTGGCCGCCCCTCCGCACTGTTCGTTTTGTTTGCCAGCGGGGCCGGACGCGATGATTGAGGTGCGCGCCAAGTCGGATGTTCGGTATGGCTTTGACGCCGTGTCGTTGTCAGGCAAGCTGCAAGTGCTCAAGGATGATCCGGCCGGACTGTACTACCGCTTGGTCGATGCGGTGGTGGCGCAGTAGTGAGCGGCATGCTGTCAATCAAGTTGATGGTGAAAGGCTAGCGAGCAGCCATGGGTTTCACGCTCTTTCCGAAGTTGCCCAAATCCGGGGGCGCGCAACGCAAACTTGAAGTTGCCAACCCAGTTACGGTTTCGCGTCGCCCCAAATCCGACGCCGGCGCTCCCAAGCGTGCGCTTTCTGACACCGAAATGGGTAACTGGGCACCGCAGGCCGGGCGCATTGAGGTGGACGAATCCGCCGCGTTGGGTCCGTCGCTTGAAAACGCAGCGCTGATGTTTGCTCACGGCAACGCCACCGCCGCCACCGCCGCATTGACCCATGCGCTTGATACCAATGAGCGCACCCAACCGATGGTGTGGATGTGTTTGTTCGATTTGCACACCCGCAATGCGGATCGTGCGGCGTTTGAAGACCTGGCCCTTAAATTTGTGGTGCAGTTCGAACGATCAGCGCCAGCTTGGGATGAAATATTTTTTAGTGGATCTGGCACCAAGGCGACGGCCCATCCGGATGGACGACCCAAACCAAAGTCGCTGCTGCGCGGGGACATCACCGATCCGCACGCACCGGTTATAGCCGCGCTTACCGAGGCGGCCAAGCGCAAAGACGGTCCAACGCCACGATTTGATCTGGATATTGTCGACCTCGACAGCGTGAATGACGTTTGCGGCACATTGCTTGCCGGGGCTTTAGCGGCGCTGCGCCGCAAGGGCGCGGTCATGACCATTCGTGGCCTCGATCCGACGCTTCGCCGCCTGGGCACGCCGTTGCAAACTGGAACACGAATGCACAAGGGCCAGTGGTATCTGGTGCTCGAGCTTTTGCAATGGACGGGCAAAGGCCGTGAATTTGAGGACCGCGCGGTAGATTTCGCGGTGACCTTTGAAATTTCACCACCGTCCATGGAGGCGTTGACACCGGAGCAGCGCGCTGCACTCACAAAAAAATCAGATGAAGACACGCTGCCCGACGATACCCTGGTTGAGGATCAAGTCGTCTGGCTGGGTGAACTAAAAGGCACGGCTCACCCCTGCCTGCATAAAATCGCGGTGGACGCGGTGACTACCAATCCGGTGGTGATCGACATGCGGCGCGTGCTTCGCGTTGATTTTGTGTGCGGTGGTGGCATCGCGAACGCTTTCACACGATTGATGGCACTGGCCATCGACGTTCGCGTCGTGGGTGCGTCGCCTATTATTCAAGCGCTGCTGCAGCTCACCGGTGTGCCCGCTTCGCTGTTCGTCAAGCGGCGCTGAAACGACGCTGCATATGGCGGCTCGCGGTCGCCTTGCTGCCCGCCAGAAAAGCTAAAAAGAAGAAACCGCATGGACTCAAAACTGGACTTTCACGGCACCACGATTGTGTCGGTTCGCATCGGCAATTCAGTCGCAATTGGCGGTGATGGGCAGGTCACACTGGGCAATATGGTGGTCAAGTCAACCGCGCGCAAGGTACGGCGGCTGCACCACGACAAAATCCTCGCGGGCTTTGCCGGGGCGACCGCTGACGCATTTACATTGTTCGAACGATTTGAAGGCAAGCTGGAAAAACATCAGGGCAATTTGACGCGCGCTGCGGTGGAGTTGGCTAAAGACTGGCGGCAGGATCGCATTCTGCGCCGGCTTGAGGCGATGTTGGCCGTGGCAGATCACACCGCCTCATTGATTTTGACCGGCAACGGCGATGTGCTTGAACCGGAAAACGGCATTATTGCCATTGGCTCGGGCGGCGGATTTGCTCAGGCGGCGGCGCGTGCCTTAACGCAACACAGCACACTTTCAGCGCGCGAAATCGTGTCTGAATCGCTAAAAGTTGCGGGCGAAATTTGCATCTATACCAATCAAAATCACACCATTGAAGAGCTGACTTGGTGAGTGATTTGTCGTTCGATGTGGCCGACGTATTGGTAGCGGGCGGCGGGCCAGTTGGGTGGGCGTGTGCATTGGCCGCACAGGTGGCACTTGGGAGACGGGCGCGGGTGGCCGTGGTGGAGCGCGAGTCCTCCGGCCTCGAGATCCCTACGTCAACGTTGTCGGCTCGCGTCTACACCATCGCCTCGGGCAACCTGCGTTGGTTGACGGAACAGGGCGTAGCTTTTGATCTGGCTCGCAGCGCCGCCGTGACGGACATTGTGGTCTCAGGTCGCGATGGTCAGGAATCGATGCGCATCAGCGCCAGCGACGCAGGTGAGGCGGAGTTGGCCAAAGTGCTGGAGCACGAGTCGCTCACCCACGCCATCGCACTCCGCGCGCAGGCGCTCGGCGTGCAGTTGGTTAGCGGTACTGTGGCTGCGCTGCACGATCTCGATGAGAAAAAACTAGTCGAACTCGCAGACCGGCGCATGTTGTCGACGCGTGTTTTGATCGCCGCGGACGGCATGCGATCGATGGTTCGCGAACTGTCGGGCATCGACGCCACGGTGCGTTTATATCCGCAGCGCGGCGTGGTCGCGCACTTTGCGTGCAGCCACCCGCATCGTGGTGCTGCGTGGCAGTGGTTCTTGCCAGACGGATCAATTCTGGCGTTGCTGCCGCTTCCCGATACCAATGGCTCATCGGCCGTCTCGATGGTGTGGTCGGTGACCGATACGCGAGCCGATGAACTGTGCGCATTGTCTGAAATTGAATGGCTCGAAGCCGTCAATGGCGCGTCCCAGCACGGCGCAAACGTGACGCACATGATCGGCGCTGCGCAACAATTTTCGCTCACGCTGGTGCGTGTTGCCAATCCGGTGGCCAAGCGCCTCGTGGTCGTAGGTGACGCTGCGCACGCCGTGCATCCGCTGGCCGGGCAGGGCGTTAACTTGGGGCTGGTCGATGCGCGTGCGTTGCACGATGTCTGGCGCGAGGCAGCCCCGGTCGGCGGGGACGCTGGTCACGCGCTATTGCTCGGCCGCTATCGTCGTGAGCGTTTCGGCCCGACGCTCGCGATGCAATTGGCGACTGACGGTCTTTTCCGACTCTACAATCAAGCGCAGCATCCATTGCTGATGGCGGCTGGCGACGCTGGAATGCGTCTATTAGGCCGTGTACCCGCTTTTCGTCGCACGTTGTCCACCAATGCGCGGCAGTAAACGCTTTAATCTCATTCACTACCGCAGTATTTCAAGGAACGGTTTATGAAACGAACTTTTGTCGCGATGCTGGCCGTTTGCACCTTTGGCGGCCTGTTGGCCGCGTGCAACGCCCAACAACCGCCCGTTAAGCTGTCTACCGGGGCTGTCACGTCTGCCGTCGCAGCGCCTCCGGCCTCCGCCGCCAAGCTGGCGGAAGTCACGCAAGTGCTGGAAACCCGCTTCAAGGGCGCACCGATCAAGGGACTGCGCAGCTCGGTGTTTCCAAACATGTTTGAAGCAATGGTCGGCGATGACCTGATTTACTTCGATGAAAAACTGACCTATTTTTTGGTTGGCAATTTGATTGATGCCGCCACCATGACCAACAAAACCGAGGAGCGCACAGCGGAGCTAAACGCTATCGATATCAAGCAATTGCCGATCAACGATGCCATCAAATTTGTGCGTGGCAAGGGCGAGCGGGTGATGTATGTGTTCACTGACGTCGACTGCCCGTTCTGCACCCGCCTTGAGCAGACCCTGCAGACGATGGACAACGTAACCGTGTACAACTTTATGTACCCCATCGACTCGTTGCACCCGCAGGCGGCGCAAAAGCAAAAAGTCATTTGGTGCGCCAAAGATCGCGCTGCCGCCTGGCTGAACGCGGCACTTCGCGGCACCCATGTGGCCAATGGCGACGCAAGTTGCGCCAACCCGGTGGACGCCACCAAAGCGCTTGGGCAAAAGCTTGGCGTTAGAGCCACGCCGTCATTCTTTTTGGCCGATGGCCGCATGGTCGCCGGCGCAATCCCCAAAGAGCAACTGGAAGCCCGGCTCGATGCTGCGCAAATCAAGGTTGCCGCTCGCAAGTAAGTTTGCCGTGCGCTGGGTGTTGGGAGCAGGAGCACTGCTCGCAATGCAGCGCTGACTTTTCACACACAATCGTTCACCTTTCGACCGCCGGGAGAAAACAATGGCCCTCATGGACTTCATCAAAAAGCAACTGATCGACATCATCGAATGGACCGATGATTCGCGCGACACGTTGTCTTATCGGTGGCCCGATGATGACAAAGAAATCAAGAATAACGCGCAGTTGATCGTGCGTGAATCGCAAGTGGCGCAGTTCGTTTATCTCGGTCAATATGCCGACACCATGGGGCCGGGCAAACATACGCTCACCACCGCCAATATTCCCGTGCTGTCTACAATTCTCGGCTGGAAATACGGCTTTGAAAGCCCGTTCAAGGCGGATGTTTATTACGTCACCACGCGCACCTTTGCGGGCAACAAATGGGGCACCGCCAACCCGATTATGATGCGCGACCAGGACTTCGGCGTGGTGCGCATGCGCGCGTTTGGGCAGTACGATTTCAAGATCGTCAACCCGCCGCTATTCCTGAAAGAAGTGGCCGGCACTGACAACCATTTCCGGCTCGACGAATTCGCTGACGTGATGCGCTCGAAGATCGTCACGGTATTCACCGAAGCCATTGCCAACGCCAAGGTTCCGGCGCTGGACGTGGCCGCGCGGTACTCGGAAATCGGCGCGGCGCTATTGCCCGCCATCAACCCGATCACGACGTCGAAATACGGCATCGAAATCAGCTCGTTCAACATCGAGAACGTCTCGTTGCCACCGGAAGTCGAGCAAGCCATCGACAAGCGCGGCGCAATGACCACCATCGGCGACATGGGCGATTACGTCAGGTACAACATGGCCAATGCGGTCGCCGAAGGCAAAGCGGGCACGATGGGTATTGGCGCTGAATT
>JAYSUK010000189.1:0-1629 GCA_043719085.1 Burkholderiales bacterium
GCGCCGGTGACCCCGCGCAGGCTCACGTAGTACACGTAGCCTCGCGCTAGGCGCGCTACGTGGGCGATGCGTTGGGGGGTGGAGGTAGGGGCCAGCAAAAAGATCGGCGACAGGTCGCGCTTGATGAGCATGGCGGAGAAGTCGTCCGCTTCTTCGGGCGGGTAGTCGACGACCAGCACGCCGTCGACGCCTGCAGTGGCAGCGGCATCGACGAATTTCTCGCGACCCATCGCTTCAATCGGGTTGGCGTAACCCATCAGCACGACCGGTGTGGTGTTGTTGGTGGTGCGAAATTCGGCGACGATGGCCAGCACTTTGCGCATCGTCATGCCTTTGGCCAGCGAACGTTCGGACGAGCGTTGAATGACTGGACCGTCGGCCATTGGGTCGGAGAACGGGACGCCCAGCTCGATCACGTCCGCACCGGCAAGCGCTAATGCATGCATGGTCGGCAGCGTCGCATCCAATGCTGGGTCGCCTGCTGTGATGAAAGGGATCAGCGCGGTTTTTTTGTTCGCTTTAAGTGCAGCGAAAGTGGTGTCAATGCGATTCATGGCTTTACTTTCGCACCAGCGGTTGCGCTGCACCGCGCGCTGCTTCGGCTGCGGTGCGGCCCTGCTCGCATTCGGGGTGGCAGTAGAACGACAGGTTTGATCTCTGCGATACGGTGTGCATGTCTTTATCGCCGCGACCGGAAAGGTTCACCAGCAAGATTTGGTCTCTGCCTAACGTCGGCGCGAGCTTGGTTGCATACGCAATGGCGTGCGCCGATTCAAGCGCGGGGATGATGCCTTCGATGCGACAACATTGGTGAAATGCCTGCAGCGCTTCGTCATCGGTGATGCTCACGTATTCGGCTCGGCCAATGTCTTTGAGATACGCATGTTCGGGGCCGACGCCGGGGTAGTCGAGGCCCGCGCTGACCGAGTGCGTCTCGGCAATCTGGCCGTCTTCGTCCTGCAAAAGATAAGTGCGGTTGCCGTGCAACACGCCCGGCACGCCTTGGGTGAGCGATGCGGAATGCTTGCCTGTTTCAATGCCTTCGCCCGCAGCCTCAACGCCGATCAGGCGCGTGCTTTCATACGGAATGTAGGGATAAAAAATGCCCATTGCGTTGGAGCCACCGCCGACACAGGCGATCACGGCATCGGGTTGGCGGCCTGCGATTTCTGGCATTTGCGTGAGGCATTCGGTGCCGATCACCGACTGAAAGTCGCGCACCATCATCGGGTACGGATGCGGGCCGGCGACGGTGCCGATGATGTAGAAGGTGTTGTCGACGTTGGTCACCCAATCGCGCAACGCCTCGTTCAACGCGTCTTTCAGCGTTTTCGATCCGCTCTCGACTGGCACCACAGTCGCGCCGAGCAGCTTCATGCGATAGACGTTTTGCGCTTGTCGCTTGATGTCCTCGCTGCCCATGTAGACGACGCATTCAAGGCCGTACCGCGCGGCAATCGTAGCAGTTGCAACACCGTGCTGGCCTGCGCCAGTTTCAGCGATCACGCGCGGTTTGCCGAGGCGTTTGGCGAGCATCGCCTGACCGATGCAGTTGTTGATTTTGTGCGCGCCGGTGTGGTTCAAGTCTTCGCGCTTCAAATAAATCTGCGCGCCACCGAGTAGTTCGCT
>JAYSUK010000190.1:0-39891 GCA_043719085.1 Burkholderiales bacterium
GCCCATCGCCTTATATACCGTTGGCTGCGGGTCAGCAGTGACGCGCCCGAAGCCCATTTCTTTGGCGACCGCAGCGTCAAGTTGATGCGGCTCGCGGCAATGTACGCATAGCGTGCGCACCAGGCGCTGCGCGAGCACGCCGACCAGCGTGCTGGTCAGCAAATAATCGTCAACGCCCATGTCCATCAGGCGGTTGATGGTGGCAGGTGCGTCGTTGGTATGCAGCGTTGAAAGCACCAAGTGACCCGTGAGTGCCGCCTGCACGGCGATTTCAGCCGTCTCCAGATCGCGAATCTCGCCAATCATGATGATGTCTGGGTCTTGCCGCACGATGGAGCGCAGCGCGCTGGCGAAGGTCAAGTCAATCTGCGGCTTGACTTGAATCTGGTTGATCCCGGCCATCTGGTATTCAACCGGGTCTTCGACCGTGAGAATCTTCACGTCGGGCTGATTGAGCTCATCAAGCGCGGTATACAGCGTGGTCGTTTTGCCGCTACCGGTCGGGCCGGTGACCAGCAAAATGCCGTTCGGCTGAGCCAGTGCCTCCTTGAATTTGGCTAGGATATCTGGTGCAAAACCGAGCTTCTCGAAGTTAAGCTGCACGCCGCCCTTGTCGAGAATACGCATCACGACGCTCTCGCCGTGCATGGTCGGCACGGTCGAGACGCGCAGATCAATGTCCTTGCCCTGAATGCGCAGCCGGATGCGTCCATCCTGCGGCAGTCGGCGCTCGGCGATGTCCAGGTTCGCCATAATCTTGATGCGAGAAATCACCGCAGCGGCCTGACGCTTGGGCGGCGACTCGATTTCGTGCAATACGCCGTCGATACGGTAGCGCACGATCAGGCGGCTTTCGAACGGCTCGATGTGAATATCCGACGCGCGGGTTTCGAGCGCGTTGGTGATGATCAGACTCACCAGCCGAATTACCGGTGCTTCGGACGCTAAATCTTTGAGCTGCTGGATGTCATCCCCGAGCGCATCGGCGTCGATGCGGGCTTCTAGATCGCCGTCTGACAGCGAGCCAATCGCCGTGCGCCCGCCACCGTAAAGTCGCTCAATTGCCGTGTCGATGTCAGTCCCGACCGCGACGACGCGATGAATTTTGCGATTGGTGACGATCTCGAACGAGTGGCGAACGAAATCGTTGAACGGATCGGCGACGGCGAGCGTCAGGGTGTCCTCGTCTTCTTCGATCGGCAACGCGCGTGAGTCACGCAGAAACCGCGCTGAAATGCGCTCTTCAAGAATCGGCATTTCGGGAAAAGCGGAGGTCTCAACGTAGGGCAAATCGGATTGCACTGCGAGTGCCTGAGCGATGTCGCGCGCCGAAACGACGCCGAGTGTCGTCAGCAGGCTGCCTAATTTCTCTGGGCGAGTAGACGCTGCCTGGAGGCGCAACACTCGCTCAAGTTCGTCCTCAGAGACCTTGCCGCGTGCGAGCAGAATGGCACCGAGCTTCAGGCGCGTGACCGGGGCGGCTTGAGTCGCAGTGCGTTTATCCATAACGGCTGTTTCCACCCACGTCACCTATTCGTCGTTTGTGTTGTGCTCAACCTTCGATTCTAATGAGCAGCATAGGTTCAAGGGGCTTGAACTGGCTCAGTCACCTACAATTCTGCGGTTTGATTGCCAAAGCTACCTAAGGGTGATGCGAGATTTATGAAAAAGTACATGTGCCTGATCTGCGGCTGGATCTATGACGAAGAATTGGGTTGGCCCGAAGACGGCATCAAAGCGGGCACCTTGTGGAACGATGTTCCAATGAACTGGACTTGTCCCGAATGCGGCGCGCGTAAAGACGATTTTGAAATGGTCGAGTTTTAGTCGACACCTGCCCGGCACGCGCTACAAAAAATAGTGATCGGCTAGAAGTGCACCAAACAGCAGTGAGAGATAGCTGAGCGAGTAGCGAAACACGGCGCGTGATTTTTGGTCGGTGTAGTTCTTGCGCAGTTGCGACACTAGCTGCACAAAGCGCAAACCCAGCACCAGCGCGACCACCGCGTAAAGCCAACTATTCATGCGAATGGCAAAGGGCAGCAACGAAACCGCCAGCATCAGCCACGTATACAGGAGCATGTGCAGCAGCGTGAAGTCGCGCCCATGCGTCACCGGTAGCATTGGCAAACCCGATTTCTCGTAGTCTTCTTGTCGATACAGCGCCAACGCCCAAAAATGCGGCGGCGTCCACGCGAAGATGATCAGGAACAGCAGCAACGGGGCTGCGGAAACGTCGTTAGCCACCGCCGCCCAACCGAGCACCGGTGGCATCGCGCCCGCGGCCCCACCGATCACGATGTTTTGCGGTGTATTGGGCTTCAGGTACAGCGTATAAATGAACGAGTAGCCGAAAAAAGTCGCCAACGTCAGCGCCCATGTGAGCACGTTGGTGGTGGCAATGAGCACTGCGCTGCCGAGCGCGCCAAGGATTAGCGCAAACACCACAATCTGCGTTGTCGTTAATGTGCCTTGTGCCGACGGACGTTTGTCGGTGCGCTTCATCTTGGCATCAACCGCGGCTTCGAGCAGGCAATTCATCGCAAAACTCGCGCCCGCGATCAGCCAGATTCCGAGATTGCCGCCGATCAACACCGTTAACGAAGGCAGTGACTTGTCGACCAGCAGCATGCCGATGAATGCAGTGAACACCGCCAGCAACGTCACGCGCGGTTTGGTGACGATCCAGTAATCTCGCCAGCGCTCGCCAGTGCGGTTCCAGTTACTCACACGCTCCGCCTAACCAATCCGCGAAGCACGGAGTAAGCGGGACAAATCCTGGTGCAACTTTTTGACATCGGGATTTTTTGGCCACAGGATGACCTGATTACCCAGCGGATCGACCAGCAAAATACCCTTGTCCAGCGCGGTACGCCATGCATCAGGCAGTGTTGCGGGCGGCGAAATCACCAGTAAGTCCGGATTTTCCGTGATCACCGGCGGCTCCAACCCGCGTGGTGAGACGACTACGCGTAGCAGCCGTTCACGCTCGCGACCGAGCATGGTGCGAGCTTGTCGTGTGGCGTATAGCGCGTCGCGACAGTCAGTTGTACAAGCGTCGGGCGCGAGCAGCACCAGTCGCCATTTTCCGCCCCACTTCTCAGCGTCGGCGGCGGATAAGGCAAGCGGTGCCAGCGGGCGCGTCTCAAGCAATTCGCCGTAGCTTTTGCCTGCATTCGGCTGAATGACGTAATACGCAACCCACGCCGACACAAACGGAGCTGCACACACCAGCGCCACCAGCGCGATCATTTTTGTAGAGGATTTCAAACCGCGTCTGCTTTACGAAAACTAAGGACTAAAAATATGATGACCGCCATTGCGGCAAAGGCATACCACTGTAGCTGATAACCGCGATTTTTCGCAAAGGTCGCGCCGGGCAAAGGGCGCGCTACTTCGATAAAACCGGGTCCAGCTACCTGTTCAAGTATGAACGGCTCGACGGGGCGATTCAGACGGGTCGACAACTCCGGCACACTGACGTAGTTCAAACGTGGCCCGCCGTCGTTATCAAAGGTACCGGGGTTTCGTGATGGCGGGGCGTTGATTCTTCCAGCAATCGTCACAATGCCCAGCGGCGTATCGACAACGGGCAGTGCCGCGCGATTGCCGGACGCCTTCAACCACCCGCGATCTACGAGCACCGTTCGACTCGTGCCCGCAGCAGATTCAACTCGAAAACCCTGCAGCAAACCATAGCCTGCTTTGGCATCGACGATTCGATTGTCGACATAAAACAACTCGCTCGGCACAAAACTCCCGGTCAGTGAAAGGCTGCGGTATCGCAACTCAGCGCCCGTATCAGTGCCTGTCTGAAGTTCGCTAAATTTAAGCGGGGCTGCCGCCAGCGCCGCATCGAGTTGGGTTTGCTGCCCAATCTTGTATTCGGCCCGTTCGCCCTGCCAATTGCCGAGCCGCACGTTGATTGCCGCAAAAACAATGGTGAGAACCAGAGCCCACAGCTTTGGGCGAAAACGCCGCGGCTGGCTCGGTGATGAATCTAACTGACTGGGCACACGCTTCTCACTAAAATTGCTGAATGAGGTGGCTTGTAATTCTTTGTCTAGTAGCAATTGTGGCGTCGATGGCGTCCGCCCTGTTATATCTGTTTCGCGGCGGAGAGGGCGGTTCATCAAAGATGTTGCTTGCGCTCACCATTCGGGTCGCCATTTCTGTGGGGCTTTTTGCTTTTCTCATGGTGAGCTATCAGTTGGGCTGGATCGGGTCGCAAGGCATCCGCTAATCAAGCAGCGCTGTCATCTCCAAAATACAAAGGCGGCATCAAGGCCGCCTTTTTTATGTACAGCGTTTTTTCGCGTCTAAAGCATGTACACAATAACGAACAACCCCAGCCACACGACGTCAACAAAGTGCCAGTACCACGCGGCCGCTTCAAAGGCGAAATGATGCTTGTCGTCGAAGTGGCCGCGCATTGAACGAACGAGGATGACGAACAGCATGATCGCACCGATAGTGACGTGAAATCCGTGAAAGCCGGTCAACAAAAAGAATGTTGAACCGAAAATTCCGCTGGTCAGCTTGAGGTTAAGTTCACTGTAAGCATGAACGTATTCGTACACCTGCAGCGCCAAAAATACTGCGCCCAAAACAATCGTCGCCGCTAGCCAAAAAATCAGTTTGCTGCGGTGATTGGACAGCATCGCGTGGTGAGCAATCGTTAGCGTGATGCCTGAAGTCAATAGCAACGCGGTGTTGATCGCAGGGATACCCCAAGCTCCCATTGGCGAAAAAGCATCTTTAATGTAGGGCCCTGTGGTGGGCCAAGTCGCTGCGAATTCGGGCCAAATATTTTTAGAGTCGATAGAGCCCAGATCCGGCACCGACAACACGCGTGCATAAAACAGCGCGCCGAAGAATGCCGCAAAGAACATCACCTCAGAAAAGATGAACCAGCTCATGCTCCAGCGAAACGAGGTGTCGACGTTCTTGCCGTACAGGCGCCCCTCACTCTCTTTGATCACCACGCCGAACCATCCGAAAAGCATATAAAACAGGATTAGAAAACCCGCACCCAATAAATAGGGGCCAGCACCCACACTATTCATACTGAATACGGCCCCGAACGCGAGCGTCAACAACGCAATGCTGCCAACAATCGGCCAGTGCGAAGGTTGCGGTACGAAATATTTTCCGACTGCGGAAGCGGCGGAAGTTGCGGAGGGTGCGCTCATAAGCAGGACTCGTTAAAAGTATCGAATGGAATGGTGCGGACTAGCCGGGCAAAGGCTTAAGCGTGGACTGCGCCTCTAATTTCCCAACCGGGGTTTTGGTGGCTGGCGGTACCGCAGCGCCGGGAACTTCAAAAAAGGTGTAAGACAGTGCAATCGTATTAATGTCTTTAGGCAATGCCGGGTCAATCACAAACACCACCGGCATCTGGCGCGTTTCCTGCGCGGCGAAGGTCTGCTTCGCAAAACAGAAGCATTCAAGTTTTTTGAAGTGCTCCCCCGCCTGTGAAGGGCCGTAGCTGGGGATGGCTTGACCAATCATGTCGCGCGCCGTGGTGTTATGAACCGCATACATGACAGTCGTCAGCTCGCCTGGGTGGACACTCAGGGTGGAGAATTCCGGCTTGAAACTCCACGGCAAATTGCGCGTGTTGGCGTCAAACTCAATTTTGATACGGCGAGAAAAGTCGACTTGTGAATTTTTCAACTGCTCCGGCTTCATGAAATCGTTGACACCGGTCACTTCACATATCTTTTTGTAGATCGGCACCAACGCAAAACCAAACACGAACATCACTGCCACAAAAACAATGAGCTTCCTCAACATTTCGCGATTCAGAAGAGCGAACATGATCGTTTAGCGCATCTAGCCGAGTTTGGTGTACCAGATGGAAAGCATCAATGTGAGCGCGACGCCGCATAACACCCATCCGGTTCGCAGGTTGCGGCGGCGGAGTGCAGCGGCCTCGGGGCCTCTAGGGATGCTCGATGCCATTTATTTGAACGCGGGGGGAGTTTCAAACGTGTGATACGGGGCAGGCGAAGGCACCGTCCATTCCAGACCCTCAGCACCGTCCCATGGCTTGGCTGCCGCACGAACGCCACTCTTGCCTTTGATCATGCGAATAACTACGATGATGAAGAAAATTTGTGCCAAACCGAAGGCAAAGGAGCCTAGGGACGACACCATGTTCCATTCGGTAAATTGCATGTTGTAGTCAGGAATACGACGCGGCATCCCGGCAAGACCGAGGAAATGCTGCGGGAAGAAGGTGACGTTAAACGCAATCAGCGACCACCAGAAGTGAATCTTGCCGAGCTTTTCTTCATACATCCAGCCCGTCCACTTTGGGCCCCAGTAATAAACCGCCGCGAACGCGGAGAACAGCGCACCCGCAACCATTACATAGTGAAAGTGCGCAACGACGTAGTAGGTGTCATGCAGCTGGATGTCCACAGGCGTCAACGACAACACCAACCCCGTGAAGCCACCAAGCGTGAACAGAAACAGGAAACCCAGGCAAAACAACATCGGCGTTTCCAACGTGATGGAGCCGCGCCACATTGTTGCCAGCCAGTTGAAAATTTTGGCTGCGGTCGGCACCGCAATCAACATGGTGGCGAACATGAAATACAACTGGCCGGCCATCGGCAAGCCGGTTGTGTACATGTGGTGCGCCCACACGATGAACGATAGGATGGCGATGGAGGCAGTGGCATAAACCATCGACGCATATCCAAACAAGGGCTTGCGTGAGAAGGTCGGGATGATTTGCGACACCACGCCAAAAGCGGGCAGCGCGATGATGTACACCTCTGGGTGCCCGAAGAACCAGAAAATGTGCTGGAACATGACCGGATCGCCGCCACCCGCAGCGTTAAAGAAGGTGGTGCCGAAATGACGATCCGTCAGCAGCATGGTGACCGCTCCGGCGAGCACCGGCATCGTAGCAATCAACAGAAACGCGGTGATCAGCCAGGTCCAGGCGAACATCGGCATTTTCATCATCGTCATGCCGGGCGTGCGCAAATTCAAGATAGTAGTAATGATGTTGATTGAACCCATAATGGACGAGGCGCCCATGATGTGAACCGCGAAAATCATCATGTCCATTCCCATACCCGCCTGGATCGACAGCGGCGGGTACAACGTCCACCCGCCGGCAGCAGCGCCACCGGGCACAAACAGCGAACCAATCAGCAGGATTGCCGCCGGGGGCAACAACCAGAATGACCAGTTATTCATGCGGGCGAAGGCCATGTCCGGCGCGCCAAGTTGTAGCGGCAGCATCCAGTTGGCGAAACCCACAAACGCCGGCATGATGGCACCGAAGATCATCACGATGCCGTGCAGCGTGGTCATCTGATTGAAGCGCTCGGGTTCGAGAATTTGCAGGCCGGGTTGAAACAGCTCGGCGCGGATCAGCATCGCCATGATGCCGCCGGAAATAAACATGGCAAAACTGAACCACATGTACATCGAGCCGATGTCCTTGTGATTGGTGGTGGTCACATAGCGCATGATCCCCGTGGGCATGTGATGATGGTCATCGTGCCCCGTGTGATCGTGATCGTGCCCGGTGTTGGTGCCGTGAGAGGCGTCTTGTGGAACGCTTGCCATGATTTACTGCTCCTGAACTTTTTCTCTGCTAACTAATACTCGGCCAACTGAACTGCGTCAATGTCGCGCCGATCAGGCGCCAGCGTTGATTTCAACGCGACGCGCGTCCTTGTTGTCCCCGCCACCGGTGACTTCAGCGGGCGGTTTCATATTGATCTGGTCTCGTTTCGCGCCTGCCGCCTCAAGCGCCGTGCGGACGGCGATGGCACGTTCTTTGGCGAGCTCCAGATTGGCGACGCGGTCGCCGGTTTTGTCGGTGTACCCAGTGATCTCCACCTTCGCTCCGCTTTTGCCCTTTAGAAAGGCAAGCGCCGCGTCAATCGATTCTTTCGCGTCGACCGGCAATTCTTTCTTGCCGGTGGCAAAGTACAGCTTGGTTGGCAAAGCGACAGCCGCAGAAGAAACGGCGCTTGCTGCTGCATCTGCGGCCAGAATGCCCGCTGGCAACACACCGCCATTGCGTGCTTTCGTAAAGTCAATGGGCTGAGCAAAGTCAGCGGCCTTATTAGACCAGCTGCTTCGCGTGTAGGCCATCACCCCCGCCAAATCCTTATCACTCAGGTGTTTGAACGACGCCATGGATGTGCCTGCTTTGCCGTTGAGCAATAGCGCGATCTGATCGAGCTTGGGCCCATTGACGACCTTCGAGCCGTCAAGCGCTGCAAATTGCCCCGGCACGCCTTTGCCGGTCGGTAGGTGGCAGCCCTGACAGCCGCCCCCACCCTCGTACACCGTCTTGCCATGAGCAACCAGTTCATCACGGTTGTAGGTCTTCGTATCTACCGCGACAGCAGCGTTGGTTGTTTTGCCCACACCGTATTTGTCTTTCTGCGCAGCAAGCCATGTGTCGTAATCCGCTTGCGTCTTGACTTCAACCACGATTGGCATAAATCCGTGCTCTTTGCCACACAGTTCTGCGCAGTTGCCGCGATAGATGCCAGGACGATCCGCACGGAACCATGCATCGCGAATGAAGCCGGGGATAGCGTCTTGCTTGACGCCCAGAGCGGGCACCCACCAAGCGTGGAGTACGTCATTCGCGGTAATCAGAACGCGCACTTTTTTGCCGACTGGCACCACCAGCGGGTTATCGACTTCCAGCAAATAATTTTCACCCCGAGTCTCGCTACCTTTGATTTGAGCGAGTGGGGTGGCAAGCGTAGACACGTAGCCAAAGCCATCGTGGATGTAGTCATAGCCCCATTTCCACTGGTAGCCGGTGACTTTGATGGTCATTTCCGGTGCCGAGGAGTCGCGCATATCAAGCACCGCCTTGGTGGCGGGAAACGCCATCACCAGCAGGATTAGAAACGGAATTATTGTCCATAGCGCTTCAACCGTTGCGCTCTCGTGAAATTGCGATGCTTTGCGACCGCTGCTTTTGCGATGTGCGTAGAGCGAATAAAACATCACCCCAAACACGCCGAAGAAAATGACAACGCAAACTACGGTGATGAGTGTGTGCAAATCAAACATTTGCTGCGCGATCGCAGAGTTTGGCGCCTGCAAATTCATCTTCCAGTCGGCTGAGACTGATAGCGGAAGCGTCGCAGCAACAGCCGTGACCGCAGACACGGCGATTGTCCGCATAGGCAGTACGGCTGACCGCACAAATTTATTGGCCATAGTGTTCAGTTCAATTTTGTTTCGCACAACCCACACCCTAATTTATTCTCGACGCGCCTGACGCTGAGTGGCCTGCAAACGGGCGTATCGTCAACGCCGCCCGCAGCTCTCGCAGTGCCTGATGCTGCTGCGACACCGGTAAAAACTCCAACAACTCCACACAGCGGCCCGACTGAAGGAGCCGCACTCCGCGTGCCCCACCCATACGGTCGCGCTTGAGTTCTGTTAACAACCAATCGCGACTAAATTCAAAGCGCTGCGCAAACTGACCGCGATACCGGTTAACGTTCACCCGCCCCCCAGCCACCTCAATGCAGTCGCGATCATCGGCTGAGCGCTCAAGCCACCAAAAAGCAACCGCCACGCCAATTATTTCAAGGCCAGCAAACGGCAGAATCATCCACGCGCCAGCGAACCACCAAAGAAATACAGCGAACGCAAGCGACAGCGTCGTCAATGCACCGAGTAACGCCATGCGGACTGGCCGTGACGTTGAAAACTCTCTTCGCCACTCCAGAGTGACTGTGCGGTTGACCGAATCCATACTGCAATTACGATCTAAGCTTAGCTTCGATTGTCTTGGAAAACCCTCGAAGTTTAGCAAACTTGCCGGCCTTGCCTAAACGGCAGCGGACGCAATGCTGGCCAGCGCGCACGAAGCGATGCGGCTAAATTGCGAATCTGCACGACTGGTAAGCACGACGGGTACACGAAGGCCCTGAACAATCCCTGCACATTCGCCGCCGCCCACGTAAATAAAGCTTTTGTAGAGCATATTGCCCGAGTTCAAATCGGGCACCACCAGCAAGTCGGGGTCACCGGCCACGGCGGAGACGATACCTTTAGCCGCCGCAGCAGTCGCAGAAATCGCGTTGTCGAAGCCAAACGGGCCTTCGACGATTGCAGATCCAAATCGCCCCGCTAGCGCCATCGCAACCAGTGCATGCGCGTCAGTGGTTGCCGGAATTCGCTCGTGAACCGTTTCTACCGCTGCCAAAATCGCCACTTTAGGCGTTCTAATGCCAAGCTTTGCGAGCAAGCAGACGGCATGGGTGATCGCGTCGGCTTTGGCGCTCGCGTCAGGCAAGATATTGATGACGGCATCGGTTAGCGCGATTAACTTTGGATAGCACGGCAAATCGAACACAAAAGTGTGCGTGACGCGGCCATCGGTCCGCAAACCAGAATCGCGAGCCACGATGGCACTCATCAATTCGTCGGTATGCAGGCTGCCTTTCATCAACGCTGACACTCGGTTGTCAGCAGCGGCTTTCGCGGCTAGACGTGCTGCTGCAACGGCCGATTCTCCCGTATCCTCGATACGTCCCGGCAAAGGCAAATTCAATTTGATGGCTAGCGCCCGAATGGTTGCTTCACAGCCATAGAAAACCGGCTGAATCAGTCCCTCGTGCGCGGCCTCGATGGCCGCTCGCAACGCCACCGCATCATGCGCAAAGACCACAGCGGTCACCAACGGGGGTAGCGACCGTGCGCGCTCGATTAACCCCGAAAGCTTCGGATGCGTGAGGCCGAGGTCGCGCTCCACGTCACTACCAGTCAAGCGTTTGACCGATCTGCTCGGCGGCCTCTTTAAGCGTCGGCAAAAACTCCATGGCCTGGGTCACACTCATGCGCGAGACTGGCCCGTGCACCGCTACAGCAGCCACCACGCGCTCCTGGTCGTTGACCACAGGCACGGCGAGACAGCAAATGCCCGACAAATATTCCTCGTTGTCCACCGCGTAGCCGCCGCGCCGCACCTTGGTGAATTCGAGCTCTAACTGCCGCAGTGACGTCAACGTATTTTTTGTGTGGGCAATCAGCGGCGCGCTGGTTAAAAGGCGGTCGCGCATGCGTTTAGCTGAGTGGGCGAGAAACAGCTTGCCACTAGCGCTGGCGTACAGCGGCACCTTGGAGCCCGCATGCAAATTAATCCGCAGCGGCCACGCCGACTCAACGCGGTCGAGATACATCACGTGATGGCCGTTCGGAATCGTCAGGTTGCAGGTCTCGCCGACCTTCTCCACTAACTCTTCAAGAATGGCACGGCGCGCCGAGCGATGCGGCGAGTGCAGCAGCACGTTGGCCGCCAGATTAGTGAGGCGTTCGCCCGGCACGTAGCGCTTGGCGTCCGGCTCTCTCAACAAAATGCCCGCCTCTTCCAGCGTGGTCAGAATACGAAATACGGTCGGTTTCGGCAGGCCCACCGCCTGCATGATCTCGGTCAGGCTGACGGAGCGCTCGCTGTTGGCCACAAACTCCATCACCGTCAACGAGCGCAGCGCCGCTGATCCTGCCTCGCGACCCTCTTTGTGCTCGTCCTCGTGAACGCCAATCATCTTATAGTCCTAAGTTAATCTACGCCGCATTATGCACAATTCGCCACAACTTACAAAAAATGAAACACAGGGATTCGTTTTTTTGGAATCTCGAATGGGCTAAATTGAAGTTGCCAGCACACTTGTGGCAAATTCCACTTTAGCGAGACACTTATGGCATCCCGACCATCCAATAACAACCCCGGCGTCGCAACCCCCGCGAAAGCCACGGCCAAACGTGGCGTCAAGGTTGATCGTCGCGTGACCACGGGCAAAGTCAGGATGACGCCTTCCGAGGCGTTCGTAGAAACGCTGGTGTCGCAAGGCGTGACAGACATCTTTGGCATCGTCGGCTCCGCGTATATGGACGCGCTGGATCTGTTCGACACTGCCGGCATTCGCTTTATTTCGGTCGCACACGAACAAGGCGCTGGGCATATGGCCGACGGCTATTCGCGGGTGTCGGGTCGCCACGGCGTGTGCATTGGTCAAAACGGACCCGGCGTCACCAATTTTGTGACACCAACCGCAGCTGCGTATTGGGCGCACTCGCCGGTCGTAGTAATCACGCCCGAAACCGGCTCCATGACGCTAGGCCTTGGCGGTTTTCAGGAGACGGATCAGTTACCGATCTTCTCAAAAATCACCAAATTTCAGGCGCATGTAAATAACAAGGCGCGCATGGCCGAAATGACTGCGCGCGCCTTTGATCGCGCCCACATCGAACTCGGCCCAACGCAGCTCAACATTCCTCGCGACTTTTTTTACGGTGAAGGAGACTACGAAATTCCAGCACCGATCACCATCGAGCGCGGCGCGGGTGGTGAGGGTGCGCTGGATGAAGCCGCTGAGCTGTTGTCAAAAGCGAAATTTCCGGTCATTTTGTCCGGCGGTGGCGTGATCATGGGCAATGGTATTGACGCAGCGATCAAGCTCGCTGAATTGCTCGACGCACCAGTGTGCAACAGCTATTTGCACAACGACAGCTTCCCGGCAAATCATCGCCTGTGGTGCGGACCGCTCGGTTACCAAGGCTCAAAAGCCGCGATGAGACTGATCGCCAAGGCTGACGTGGTGGTGGCGCTCGGCACGCGTCTCGGCCCGTTCGGCACCTTGCCGCAGCACGGCATCGACTACTGGCCGAAAAGCGCGAAGATCATTCAGATTGACGCCGACGCCAAGATGCTCGGATTAGTCAAGAAAATCTCGGTCGGGATTTGTGGCGATGCTCGTGCCGCAGCGCTGGCGCTGGTTGCACGTCTCAAAGGCAAATCTTTGGCGTGTCATGCCAACCGCGATGCTCGCCTGGCAACTGTCGCCAAAGAACGTAAGGCGTGGGAGAAAGAGCTCGACGGCTGGACCCATGAAACGGACGCCTATTCGATTGAGGTCGCGAAAACCTCCCAGTACATGCATCCACGACAAGTGCTGCGCGAACTCGAAAAAGCGATGCCCGACCGCGCGATGGTATCGACTGACATTGGCAATATCTGCTCGGTATCGAACAGCTATCTGCGCTTTAACGAGCCCCGTTCGATGTTTGCGGCAATGAGCTTTGGCAACTGCGGTTATGCGTTCCCGACCATCATCGGCGCCAAGCTTGCCGCGCCGGATCGACCTGCGATTGCCTACGTTGGCGATGGCGCGTGGGGCATCAGCTTCAACGAAGTACAAACCTGCGTTCGCGAAAGCATTCCAGTCACGGCGATTGTTTTCAACAACGGCCAATGGGGTGCCGAGAAAAAAAACCACGTCGATTTCTACAACCGTCGCTATCTTGGCGTAGCACTCGACAATCAACCGCACTGGGCAAACGTTGCTATCGCGATGGGCGCTGAAGGCATGCGCATCGATCAATTGGCAGACGTTGGCCCCGCGTTGATCGAGGCATGCGAGGCACAAAAGCGCGGTAGGACCACCATCCTTGAAATCATGGTCACCAAAGAGCTGGGCGACCCGTTCCGCCGTGACGCATTGGCGCTGCCGACCCGCTTTCTCAGTAAGTACAAACATACTGAAATCAAAAAATAATTTGGCTACCATCGTTCATCGCGCCGTACCAAATCTTCGGCGAACCCGCATGGTCGACGCAACCGAAACGACCGTTCATGCATAGGAGGTATTTATGCAGCCCCTGTCTCGATTACTCAAAATTGCGATCGCATCCGCGAGCCTTGTTCTGGCCTCTGCCAGCCACGCACAAACCTGGCCCACGAAACCAGTCCGACTGATCAACCCCTTTCCTGCGGGTGGCGGTACGGACACGTTCGCCCGTCCGCTTTCGGCGCAACTGACGAAGCAAACAGGCCACCAATTCATCATCGAGAATATCGGCGGTGCGGGCGGCACCGTGGGTGCGGCTCAAGCGGCGCGCGCTGCTCCCGACGGTTACACGTTTCTAATTGGCGCGGTACATCACACCATAGCGCCGTCAATTTATCCCAAGCTGCCTTACGACATCGAGAAGGACTTCGTGCCGGTCACGCTGCTCGCAATCATGCCGTTTGTAATCGCGGTGCAACCGACTAAATTGCCGCAGGTTAAAACAATCAAGGACCTCGTTGACTACGCCAAAGCCAACCCCGGCAAGCTGAACTTCGGCTCCCCCGGAGCGGGCACTTCGCAGCACCTGACAGGTGAGCTGTTCAAGCTCGGGCAGGGCATCGACATGCAACACATACCGTACAAGGGCATGGGCCCAGCGATGCAGGATTTTCTGGGCGGTTCGCTGGATGTACTGATCGACGGCATGAGTGCGACTGCTGCGCAGATACGCGCGGGCAAGGCACGCCCGCTAGGGTTAATGGCTGCGCAGCGCTCACCGCAGTACCCGGACATTCCGACCCTCACGGAATTGGGTTATCCAAACAACGAAGTGTCGCAGTGGTACGCCATATGGGCGCTCAAAGGCACACCGGCGGAAATTGTTGACCGCATGTACAGAGAGGTTACGAAGGCGCTGGAGGACCCAGCCATTAAAGCGAACTGGGCAGCGGCTGCGGCGGACGCGGGTGGCATGCCGCCCGCAGAATTCGGTAAATTCGTGCGCGTCGAAATGGATCGCTGGGCCAAGGTCGCCAAAGCATCTGGGGCAAAGGTGGATAACTGAACACATCTATGCCGAGCGACGCGCAGGTCGTCGCACAACTTGTTGCACGCGCACGTATCGCGCAGGCGGTTGCAGAGACGTACGACCAGTCGCAGGCGGATCGAGTGTGTGCCGCCGCCGCTTGGGCGATCATGGAACCGTCACGAAATCGGGCGCTTGCTGAGCTTGCGGTGCGTGACACTGGCCTCGGCAATGTAGCCGACAAGATCCAAAAAAATCATCGCAAAACGCTGGGCTTGATGCGCGATTTGCACGGTGCAAAATCTGTTGGCGTGATCGCTGAAAACCGTGCGGCTGGCATTACCGAAATTGCGCGCGCGGCGGGTGTGGTCGGCGCGATCACGCCCTCGACCAACCCCGGCGCAACGCCCGCGAACATGATCATAAACGCGATGAAAGGCCGCAACGCCGTTATTCTGGCGCCGTCGCCGAAAGGTGCGTCAACGGCTGAATTGCTGCTGCAATATGTGTACGCAGAATTCGACCGAATCGGCGCACCGCATGATCTGGTGCAGGTGCTGCCGTCACCCGTGAGTAAGGCGCTGACCTACGAGTTGCTGCAACAGGCGGATCTGGTCGTCGCGACTGGCTCGCAAGCCAATATTCGTGCAGCTTATTCCAGCGGAAAACCCGCATTCGGTGTGGGCGCTGGCAACGTCGCCGTCATCGTTGATGCGAGTGCGGATGTAGCAGCGGCAGCCGAGCGCATTGTGCGCTCAAAAATATTCGACAACGCCACCAGTTGCTCCAGCGAAAACAGCGTGGTCATTGTTGATAGGGTATACGACGCCATGATCGCCGCGCTTGAAGCGCAAGGCTGCATGTTGCTGATCGGAGATGAAAAAGCGCAACTGCAAAGCGTCATGTTTCCCTCGGGCAAATTGTCATCGGCAGTGACGGCGAAAACCGCTTCAGCGATCGCGGCGATTGCAGGACTGAGCCGGGTCGCAGCGGCGCGCGTTTTGATGGTGTCTGAAACAGGCACTGGCGCAGGTTTTCCGTTCTCGGGCGAGAAATTGTCTCCGGTGATGACGGTCTATCGCGCGACAGATTTCGACGCGGCGGCAAAGCTTGTCAACGACATTTACGCGTTTCAGGGCGCGGGGCATTCGGTCGGAATTCATGCCTCGCCTGAACGCGCGGATGAACTCGCCGTGCAGCTCGGGTTGACACTTCCCGTCGCCCGTGTGATCGTGAATCAGGCGCATTGCATTGCGACAGGTGGCAGCTTTGACAACGGTTTGCCGTTCTCGCTGTCGATGGGTTGCGGCACGTGGGGCGGCAATAGCTTCAGCGACAATTTGACCTATCGAAACTTCCTGAATATCACGCGAATCGCGCGACCTATTGCGCAACAAATGCCTGACGAATCCGCGCTGTTTGCTGATTACTTTTCCCACATCAATCGATGACCGTCGCAGCCACGTTGCGTGACGTCCTGCTTGCGCACGAGCACACGCAGCCGGAGGCGCCGCTGCTCATTTCGCCGGAAACTGGAGAAGTTCTTAGTTACGCGAAGTTTGCAAAAGAAACGCGCCAGCTTGCTGCGCGCTACACGCAGCACGACCTGGTTCCAGGCGATCACGTCGGATTTTTACTGCACAACGGCTATCAGACAACCACGATACTTCTCGGCACGATGGCTGCAGGATTCGTCGTGACGCCGCTGAATCTGCTGGCCCACGGCGCACAGCTCGCCTATGTGCTCGAACACAGCGACGTCAAACTGGTGTTCACTTCAACGCACTACGAAGCGCAACTGCGTACTGCACTCTCGATGATGGCAAGCGAAAGGGCAAGCACTATTCGTGTAGAAGTGATCGATTCAGACGCGTCAAACGCACATGCGGGTTATGGCGAAATCGAGCTCGATCAATCGTCGTGCAGCGAATCGCCTGCGCTACTGATGTACACCTCGGGCACGACTGGCCAGCCCAAAGGCGCGCTGCTGACGCATGCCAATTTGCTGCACGCAGGACGATCAGTGTGCGACTGGCATGGACTGTCCAATGCTGACCGCGTGTTGTCATCGCTGCCGCTTTATCACATCAATGGTCAGTGCATCGCCACCGTCGCGCCGTTCGTGAGCGGCGGCAGCATCGTCGCGCCACACAAATTTTCGGCAAGCGCGTGGTGGGGCTGGGTTGCGCGCTATGAGCCCACGTGGCTCAATGTGGTGCCGACCATCATCGCGTATTTGTTGAACGCGGCAGACGCCAACACCAAGCCGTGGTCGGCGATTCGATTCGCGCGTTCCGCGTCTGCGCCGCTGCCACCGGATCAACACCGGGCGTTCGAATCGATGTTCGGGATTGGCGTGATCGAAGCGATGGGCATGACTGAATGCGCGTCGGTCGTGTTCTGTAATCCGCAGCGAACGAGCGCGCGTAAATACGGCACGCCGGGATTGCCTTGCGGTGTCGAGACGCGCGTAGTTTCAACCGAGATGAACGCGATAGTGGACGACGGTGTCACGGGTGAACTGCAACTGCGCGGTGACAACGTGATGCTCGGTTATTACAACGCGCCTCAGAAAACCGCCGACAGCATGACGCCCGACGGTTGGCTGCGAACGGGTGATCTCGGCTATCGTGATGCGGATGGTTTCTACTTCGTAACGGGCCGCATTAAAGAACTGATCATCAAGGGCGGCGAGAACATCGCGCCGCGTGAGATTGACGAGGCATTGCTTGCGCATCCTGCAGTGCTGGAGGCTGCAGCCGTTGGCATTCCGGACAGAAACTACGGTCAGGAAATTCTCGCGGCCATCGTGCTTAAACCGGGCATAGCGTGCGATGAGGCGACGCTGCGTGAGCATTGCGTGCTTATGCTCGGACGCTACAAAACACCGAAGATTTTTCGCTTTGTTGATGAGCTTCCGAAAGGGCCGTCCGGCAAGGTGCAACGGCTCAAACTTCTAGACTAATGTGCATCGTCGCTTTCGCCTGGAACCCTGACAGCGAGACCCCACTCGTGCTCGCTGCCAACCGCGACGAATTCTTCGCCCGACCCACCAAGCCTATGCATTGGTGGCCAAATTTGCCGATTCTCGCAGGGCGCGACCTGAAAGCAAATGGCGCTTGGTTGGGCATCACGCGGCACGGGCGGTTTGCGCTGCTGACCAACATTCGCAACCCTTCCCTGCGGCGCGAAGGCGCACCATCACGAGGCGATATCGTCAAAAATTTCCTTGAATCGTCGCTGTCACCCGCGACGTGCGTTGAAGCCCTTGCAACCCTTGCACCCCGCTTCGAGGGCTTCAACTTTCTGTGTGGGCTGGTCGGCAATGATGCACGCGAACTCTGGTTTCTGAACTCGGCAGAGAAAAAGCCCGTACGCCTGAATGAAGGCGTGTACGGACTCTCAAACGCGACGCTCGATACCGAGTGGCCGAAGCTCGCTCGCATTAAGCAGGGCCTGCGCCACGCGCTGGCAGAGCCCGGCCTGCAAGCACAAAACGACAGGTTATTGCGTCTGTTGCGTAACACTACGGCAACGCCTACGCAGCAACTTCCCAGCACTGGTGTGCCGCTTGAATGGGAGCGCGCGCTAGGATCGATTTTTATCAATCGCGAGGGTTACGGCACTCGTGCGTCAACCCTGCTGCGAGTCAGCGGCGGTCACGTCAACGCGATTGAAGTCAACTACGCGCCGGATGCCAGCGTGGGCATGAGCACTGACTTTTCATTTGAAATTTTGGCGACCACAAGCACCACGGAATGAACCACCGTGATGGACGCTCATGGGGCGCAGCGCCTTAAGCTCCGCTGTTGAGGTGATAGCAACTTTTCTGCGAAATCACCATTTATCTTGGTGCACAGGGCATATATGGCAAATACCGACTTTTGCCAAATACCGCGCCCAGCCCCCATTATATGGGGTCAGCGCGTAAAAGCTATAGCTCTAACTGATGAATCGCGCCGTCGCTTCGGTGAGGTAGAACCATTCGTGATTTGCCTCGGCAAGCGCGTTCGGAAACAGAATTCGGCCATCGTTCGGCGCTTTCAATACCTCCCCGTTGGCACGCGTGCCAATCACCTCGCCCGCCTTGAGCGGATCAAAACTTTGCCAGGCGCGCGAGAACGTGTCTGCCTTGTCCAGCTTGTCGATGACCCGCGCGATGTGCAGCCCCTCCGCCGGCCCAGCGAGCGACGGCATCGGATCACTCGTGAGGCCGTAGTAAGCGAGCGTGTTGCGGATGGCGCGATACGCAACCTCGCGGCCGTGCGGATCCTCGTGTTGCCCGCATTCAAGCGTAAGCGCAATGCCGCCTGTGCTGCGCATGTATTCAGTGGTGCCGACGCCGTATTTGGCATCCAGGTCGTGACGTTTGCCAGCGCTCGGGTTCTGTTTTGCGGCGCGGGCGCGGCGTTCTTCAACGCCGACGGCATAGGTTGTGAGCCAGCCGTCAACCGCGCGTTTGACGCCGAGCCGCAACGCCCAGTCGCGCTCGGTATCGCCATGCACGGTGGGCTCCAGCGCGTCGACATTGTTCTCCGGCCCGACCATCACGAACGCCTGCCCTTGTGCCTGAAACGAATGCAGGTCGAGCAGCACGTCATGCTTTGCCATTAGCGGACACAGCCAGTTAGCGATGTGGTCTTCGAACTCCGTCGGCGTATCAGTGGGCGCGAGATTGCGGTTGAGATTTCGGTCGCCAACACGGCGCTTGAGCGCATAGGCCATCGGGTTGGTGATGGGTACAAAGGTGACGCTGCCCTTGCCAATTTCTAGCGCGCCGTTTTCGATTTCAGCAACAACACGACGAATGCCGTGCGTGCCCGCGAGTTCATTGCCGTGCACCGCACCGAGAATCAGAATGCGTTTCCCGGGTTGGACTGCGCTGAAGGAGATAGATTGGAAAGGGAGCATGGTGGTGTGAGTGATGCTTGGCGGTGCCGCCAGCTGCAACGACTGTCTGAGGATGAACGGCGGCGTTAAAGAACTCTACAAAAAACCGCCTTCAAATACCGGCTTTCGGTCACATGTGCCATCCACGGATGATCCGGCCCGGCGCCCCGCACTTCGAGAATTTGCACCTCACGTCCAGAATAGAACGCAGCGCGGCGCAGCATGTCGAGGAACTGCTCTTCAGATACGACCCCCGTGCACGAGCAGGTGAGAAACAATCCGCCCGGCTTAACCACGGAGAGCGCGAGCTTGTTCATGTCGAGATACTTTTTCAATGCGTCGATCACTTCGTCTCTGGCGCGGGTCATCTTGGCGGGGTCGAGCACCACGGCGTCCCACCGCTTGCCGGCTTCGTGCGCTTCACGCAACCACGGGAAGATGTCCGCCTGCGCAACCTTCGCCTTGATGTTGTTCAAGCGCAAATTGCGCGTTGCGAAATCAACGGCCTCTTCATCCAGATCAACGCCGGTGATATCCGTCGCGCCGTTCAATCCCGAGTAAACCGCGAAGCCTCCGGAGTTGCAACAGAGGTCAAGCATGCTGGTGCTCCTGGTCGCGGCAATCAGCTCTCCCCACCGCCTGCGATTGTCGCGCTGGTCGCAGAAAAATCCGGTCTTGTGCTTGCCACCGATCTGTACAAAAAACTTGGCGTCAAACTCGCTGATGGTCACTGGTTTGCCACCGTGCGGCGGCTTACCTGGCGGGCAATCAAAGCCTTCCTGCTTTTGCGCGTTGTCGTCACCAAATGCAAAGATTTGCGATTCGGGAAACTGCGCAAGCAGCGCGTCGTAAATCCAGTGCTGCATGCGGAACATGCCCGCAGCGTAGAAGCATACGACCAGCACATCCCCAAAACGATCCACGATCAGGCCGGATAATCCATCGCCTTCCGCGTGAATTACGCGGTAGCTGTCGGACACGTCATCAAGGCCATACACCTCGCGTCGCAACTTCACCGCCGTCGCAATACGCTCGGCGATGAAATGCGTATCAACAATTTCATCCTGCTTTTCGGTGAGCAGACGAATGGCCATCGGTGCCTGCATATTGAGCATGCCCCGCCCGATGAACTCGCCATCAACGCTGACCACCTCCACCAGATCACCGGGCACGATGCGCTCTTGCGGGCGCTCCACCATCTTCTGAAAAATCAGTGGGTGGTGAAATGTGCGTTCGCTTTTGAGGCGAACGGTCGGCAGAGATTCGGTGCGGTGTTTACGGGCCATAGACCCGATTTTAACGTTCGCCCTTGCGGGCCAGGGCTACAAGCGCAAGGAGCCGCCAAACAGACCGACCAGACCGATGATGATCAGGTAGATCGCAACGATGAAATTCAAAAGCTTGGGCATGATCAGGATCAAGATGCCTGCGATCAATGAGATGAGCGGCGTGAGTGTGGCGTGCAGGTTCAAGTGAGCCTCGTGGGGATAAGTATTTGTGCCGGAAGTATCGAGCGCTCAATGTGAAGCGCGTGTAGGAGTGCGGCTAAATTGCAGGTCAGTCATTTGCGTAGACAATGACGAATCAAAGTTTTAATGCAGGCCGAGCACACCGTGGACTCAACCAATGGCTTTCAGCCCAAACCAAATCGTGCAGCGCTGCGCCTGAATGCAAAAAAGCTGCTGCTCACGAAATGGACGGCCGCCCAACCGCAGAATAAAGAGAAGCATTTCATCGTTACCAAATTGATCGAACCTGACGTGCCAGATGCGCAAATCGAAATGATCGAACTGGAAGCGACGTATTCGAAACGAAGCATTACGTTGCCGTGGCGGGATTTAACGGATCAGACGCAGTGGCTACAAGGGTGGAAATAAATCTCTGGCCTGCGCAACGACAGCGGCGCGCGCAGCACTTGTGAAGTCAGTGCAAAAAAAGCGTAAAGCCTGCCACCGCCAGGCAAACGCAAGCAACCGCTGTCAAGCGCAGGCGCAGCGGCAAATACCACGCAGGTAGCGAAGCCACCCGAGCGAGCCGAAAATCCTGAATGTAATTCGCGACAAACCCGATGATGAGCGGTGCTGCAGCAACCTTGTAGCCGAAAAAAATACTGGCATAGCTGATTTTTGCTGATACGGCTATCAGTATCGCGGCCGGCCACGCAAGCAGTGCGGGCGCGACGCTCCAAAAAAAACACTCAGTCCGTTTCCCAGCGCTGAGATTGGGCAACGTCATCGCGAACGCCCAGTGCAGCGCGCCGACAAAACTCAAGATCAGCGCGGCATAGAGCACCAGCGCAAGGCGACAAAGCGCAGCGTATTCAGCGGCTGTGAACGAGCCAGCAGCGAGGACAACGAAGGGCAGCAAGCCGCCATATCCGAGCCATCGAACGCTGGCGGGTAGCGCGTCGACTGGCGGGTTGTTTGCGTGATTCATGGCGCAAGTTTATACACAGGAAAACTCACATTTTCTGCATCAATTGCCACACCCGCGATGCCGTCAGCGGCATTTGCAACAACGGTGTTTTTGCAGCGAGACCGTTCCGTGCAAACGCATCGGCCACCGCGTTCACCAAAGCAGGCGTCGCGCCGATGGTGCCTAGTTCACCCACACCTTTCACGCCCAATGGATTGTTAAGGCACGGCGTGGATTGATCCAGCTGGTGCGTCATCGGCCCCACGATATCAGCGTGCGGCACGGCGTAGTCCATCATGCTGCCGGTGACCAGTTGTCCACTCTCGCGGTCGTATTGCAGGTGTTCGCACAATGCTTGTCCGAGGCCCTGCACAGCGCCGCCATCCAGCTGTCCGCGCACGATCATTGGGTTGATCACGCGGCCGACGTCGTTAACCGATGAATACGCCACCACCTCGACATGCCCAGTGTCTTGGTCTACTTCCACTTCACAGATATGGCAGCCATTGGGCCACGACGGGCCTGAAACGGTGCTTGTAGATTCAACAAAAATTCGGCGCGCCGTCTGCTTGGCAGCCAATGAAAACAGATCAATCGAAATGTCGGTGCCGGCGACGGTAAACGTTGCGTCGGCATACGTAATGTCCCCCGCTGCGACTTCCAGTTGGTCAGCAGCCAACTGTTTCGCCGCATTGATGGTGCGCTCAGAGCCAATACGCACCGCTGAGCCACCGGTGAAGAGTGAGCGTGATCCCGCGCTGCCAAAGCCGTCGCCACGGTCGGTGTCGCCAAGCACGATGCGCACTTTGTCCATCGGCACGCCAAAACTGTCGACCACCAGTTGCGCCAGCGTCGTCGCAATGCCTTGCCCCATCGCCTGCACCGCAGAGAACACCTCGATGATGCCCTCGGCTTTCACCGTCACCGTCACGCGCTCTTCAAATACGTTGCCGCCGGTCCACTCGAGAAAGGTTGCGATGCCGAGTCCACGCCACTTGCCGCGTTGTATAGATGCAGCCTCGCGCGCCTCAAAACCCGACCAGTCGGCCTGCGCCAAGCCCTGATTCATCACCTGCTCAAACTTGCCGCTGTCGTACAACTGCTTCATGGGATTCATGTACGGCATCTGGCTGGGCTGAATGAAATTGCGCCGCCGCAATTCGATGCGATCGATGCCGATTTGACGCGCAGCCTCGTCCATCAGCCGCTCCATGACGAAGATGGCCTCGGGTCGCCCCGCGCCGCGATACGCGCCAACAGGCGCGGTGTTGGTGAGCACGCCCTTGAAGTGAAAGTCGATGGTGTTGATGTCGTACACGCTGGTCTGCACCCAGGGCCCGATCATCAACGAAATGGCAACCGCTACCCCAGTCGCGTAGGCGCCGATATTGGCCTGACTCACCACGCGCAGCGCCAGAATCTTGCCGTGTTCGTTGAGTGCCAGTTCCGCTACCGACACCACATCGCGACCATGACCCGCCGATAGAAACTCTTCGCCGCGATCACCAATCCATTTCACCGGCTGCTTCAACGCGCGGCAACAAAACGCCACCGCCACATCCTCCGGGTAAGCGCCGGTTTTCATGCCAAAACCGCCGCCCACGTCGCCCACGACGACGCGCACCTGTGCTTTGGGAATATTCAGCGCAGCACAGACGGTGTCACGCAACCCGGAGGGCATCTGAGTGCTCATGCGGATGGTGAGGCGATCACTCGCCGTATCAAACGTGTGCAGCACACTGCGCGGCTCCAGCGAGACTGCGGACACGCGCTGATTGGTCAAGTTCAGCTTAACGATGTGCTTGGCGGCTGCGAATGCATCAGCCGTCGCCTTCGCGTCGCCATGGCGCATCTCCGCCGCAATGTTGTCACCCAGCTCCTCACACATCAGCGGCGCACCGATTGCTGTCGCGTCGTCCAGATGAACCGCCACCGGCAGCGCGTCATACGTAACGTCAATCGCCTCTGCCGCAAGTCTCGCCTGCTCAAGCGTTTTAGCCACCACGGCTGCCAGCGGTTCGCCCACGAATCGAACCCGCCCCACGGCCAGCGCATGACGTGGCGCAGACCGCGCCGGCGTTCCATCCGCGCGCATGAAGCCTGCAACACCGGGCAGCGGATTCGCACCCGCCGCAACGAAATCTGCGCCGGTCACGATCAGCAACACACCTGGCATCGACTGCGCTGCCTGCACGTCAATTGAGTTGATGTGCGCATGCGCATACGGCGAGCGCAGAAAAAACAGATGCGTAAGCGCGTCAGCCGTCACGTCGTCAGTGAACTGCCCGGAGCCTTTAAGCAGCAGATCGTCTTCAACGCGACGCACGTCTTTGCCGCTGCCAAAAGCACCGACGTGGCCTGCGCCTGTATCAACGTGATGTGAGGAGGGGGCTTGAGTTACTGCGTTCAAGAGGGTGGGCCCTGTAGTGAAGAGGAGCGACGAACAATTGCCGACATTGTGTACCCACAACATTATCCTTTCGCGTGCGCTCTCACCGCGTCTCGTCCACTTTGTTACCAAATCAAACCACCGAGCGACGGTTTGCCTCATGGCGTGTTAACGCGATCAGAGATAGACCGGAGTCGAACCACCGAATCGGTGGAGAATGCTGCTTTGCAGCAGTAGATTCCCGCATGAATTCAGCGAATATCTCCGTCTCCGTGGCCCACCCAACGACGCCCGCCATCGTCTGTATACGTAACGTCAGTAAAACGTACGCCAGTGGCTTTCGGGCGCTGAGCAGCGTCAACCTTGACATCAAGCGCGGCGAAATCTTCGCACTGCTAGGGCCGAATGGCGCTGGCAAAACAACGCTAATCAGCATCATCTGCGGCATCGTCAATGCCAGCAGCGGCACGGTGACAGCAGACGGTCACGATACGGTGCGTGACTATCGCGCGGCTCGCGCGAGCATTGGGCTGGTGCCACAGGAGCTGCACACCGATGCGTTCGAGTCGGTGTGGTCCACCGTCAGTTTCAGTCGTGGATTGTTTGGCAAAGCCCCTGATCCTGTGCATCTCGAAAAAGTCCTTCGCGACTTGTCGCTGTGGGACAAACGCGACGCGAAAATCATGACGCTGTCGGGCGGGATGAAACGCCGCGTGTTAATCGCCAAAGCGTTGGCGCATGAGCCAAAAATTCTGTTTCTCGACGAACCCAGTGCAGGTGTCGACGTAGAGCTGCGACACGATATGTGGCGCATGGTGCGCGAGCTGCGGGCAAACGGCACCACCATCATTTTGACCACGCACTACATCGAAGAAGCAGAAGACATGGCCGATCGCATCGGCGTGATCAGCAAAGGTGAGTTGATAATCGTGGAAGACAAAAAAGTGCTGATGAGAAAGCTGGGCAAAAAGCAGCTCGCCATTGCGCTTCGCCAGCCGATGACGAGCATTCCAGACGCGCTCGCAGAGTGGCCACTCGAACTCACCGAAGCGGGCCACACACTGGTGTACAGCTTCGACACGCAAAAGGAAGAAACAGGTATCGCCGCGCTGCTGCGCGCGCTCGGCGAACACGGCATCGACTTCAAGGATTTGCGTTCAAGCGAAAGCTCGCTCGAGGATATTTTTGTGAGCCTGGTGCATCAACCGCACCAACCGAAAGAGGCTACGGTATGAACCTGCACGGCATTCGTGCCATCTACCGTTTTGAAATGGCGCGCACCTTTCGCACTGTGCTGCAAAGTATCGCAGCCCCCGTGCTGACCACCTCGCTCTACTTCATCGTGTTCGGCAAAGCCATTGGCTCGCGCATGGGCGACATCGACAACATTAGCTACGGCGCGTTCATCATTCCAGGGCTGGTGATGTTGTCGTTGCTGAGTGAGAGCATTTCGAATGCCTCGTTTGGCATCTACATGCCAAAGTGGGCGGGCACGATTTACGAGTTGCTGTCTGCGCCGGTGTCGTGGATTGAGGTGTTGATCGGGTATGTGGGCGCAGCAGCGACCAAATCGGTGATGCTCGGGCTCTTAATCATGGGCACCGGGCGTCTATTCGTGCCTTACGAAATCGCGCATCCGTTTTGGTTAATCGCCATCCTGTTGCTGACTGCGGTCACATTCAGCTTGTTCGGCTTCATCATCGGGCTGTGGGCCGACAACTTTCAAAAGCTGCAAGTCGTGCCGCTTTTGATCGTCACGCCACTGACCTTTCTCGGCGGCGCGTTTTACTCAATCAACATGCTGCCGCCGCTCTGGCAGAAGATCACGCTGTTTAACCCGGTCGTGTACTTGATCAGCGGTTTTCGCTGGGCCTTTTACGGCGTTGCCGACGTGCATATCGGCGTGAGCGTCAGCGTCACCCTCGCCTTTTTGCTCGTTTGCTTGATCTTCGTTTGGTGGGTATTCAAAACCGGATACAAGCTCAGAAGCTAGTACCCAGGTTCGGGCAATCGCGCCGCGCTGAAGGATGCTTTTACGCCGGCTTCGCGGGGCGGTGCAACGCGCAGAGCTTGTTGCCGTCGGGGTCGCGCAGATAGGCGAGATACAGCCTGCCTGCCGGGCCCTCACGAAACCCCGGTGGGTCTTCACAGGGGGTGCCGCCATTGGCGACGCCCGCGGCGTGAAATGCGTCCGCTTGTTCGGGAGACGTCATATTGAAGCCCAGGGTGCTGCCGTTGCCGTGAGTAGCAGGCTCGCCATTGATCGGCGTGGTGATGCCAAAGCTGCCGGTCGGGCTGCGGTAGAAGTAACGGTTCTTGTTGGCAACGCCGGGGGCGATGCCCAGCGTGCCCAGCAACGCGTCGTAAAACTTTCGCGACGCCTCAAGATCGTTTACGCCGACCATCACATGACTAAACATAGTTTTCTCCTTGTTGAAACCGTGGCAATACTATGTCAAGAGCGTGGTGCGTGCTGGTGTCGGTTCAGCAATCATGGAACATGATTACTTCGGCAGCGGTCGATCAAAATCGCTGGCATTGTGGCGCTCGGGCAATTGGCTGCTGGGTTCGCCCCAGGTGCGGTTGACCATACGCCCGCGCTGCACCGCCGGACGTTGTGAAATTTGCTCAGTCCAGCGCTGCACGTTTGCATAGCTCTGCACCTGCAAAAACTCAGCCGCTTCGTAGAGCACGCCCTTGGCCAATGCACCGTACCAAGGCCACACTGCGATATCGGCAATCGTGTACTCGTCACCCGCCAAATATGCGCTCTCCGCCAAACGCCGATCCAGCACATCCATTTGCCGCTTGACCTCCATCGCAAAGCGATCAATCGGGTATTGCATCTTGCTCGGTGCGTACGCATAAAAGTGGCCGAATCCACCGCCCAGATAAGGCGCGCTACCCATCTGCCAGAACAGCCACGACAGACACTCAGCGCGCGCTGCACCATCCTCGGGCAAGAACGCGCCGAACTTGTTCGCAAGGTGCAGCAGGATCGCGCCCGACTCAAACACCCGCACCGGCTTCGGCCCGCTGCGATCAAGCAGTGCCGGAATTTTGGAGTTGGGGTTCACTGCCACGAAGCCGCTGCCGAACTGGTCGCCCTCGCTAATTTTTATCAGCCAAGCGTCGTACTCCGCGCCGCGGTGACCCAACGCCAGCAACTCTTCCAGCATCACCGTCACCTTCACGCCGTTGGGCGTAGCCAACGAATACAACTGCATAGGATGCTTGCCTACCGGCAAGTCTTTCTCATGCGTCGCCCCCGCAATCGGTCGATTGATATTGGCAAAGCGGCCACCGTTGGCCTGATCCCACGTCCAGACGGTTGGGGGCTTGTATTCGGGTGTGTTGCTCATGGCTTTGTCTTTCAGAGATACGTAAACGCTTGCGCAATTTTTCGATTACGCATGTAGCGCTTTCAACGCAACGTCAGGCGCTGCGGAAACGATTTTGATGAGCGCTGCCGCAGGGCCCGTAGGCGAACGGCGCTCTTGCTCCCAGTTCTGCAGCGTCTTCACGCTCACTTGCAATACGCGCGCAAACTCCGCTTGCGTCAAGCCCGTTTGTGCACGCACCTCGCGCACGTGCGGCGTGACGAGCGTCGTGCGTCGCGACGCTGACTTTTTGCCCGCACGAATTGCGGAAGCTTCTTTCAAGCTATCCACCAGATCAGAAAACAATGCTTTATCCATGACTACAACTCCTTGACCAAAGCCCGCAAAATGGCCGTTTCTTCCGCACTCAACGAATCTTTCTTCGACTTCGGATAGATCAACAGCAGGTAAATTTCCGCATCAACCGGCATGGCGTAATAAATCACCCGAACGCCACCACTCTTGCCACGTCCTTCAATGGCGAATCGCATTTTGCGAATGCCGCCACCGCCGCGCACGACGTCGCCCACCAACGGATCACGCCATAGCGTGTTTTGAAGCAACCGGTATTCATCATCTGTGAGCAGCGCGTTCAGCGCCTTGGTGAACACGGACGTTTCGATAAATTCCATTACCTTAGTGTACGCCATTGGCGGATGCTGCTGAGATACGTCGGGCATCGGCACACGCATCACGCGCCTATGATTGTCACGATGTTTTCTTAAAGGATTCGAAATGAGTGCAACCGCAAAAGGGCCAGACACGGCGCAAAAGACTAGCGCGGTCGATCTAACTCTCAAGGTGTTGCAACAGCAACAGGAGCGCCTGACGCGTCAGCAGGCGGCGGATGCTTGCGTTGAGTATTGGAATGGAGTGCTTGCGGCTGAGGGTTCGTTTGCCGACGAACACTCAACGTTGTAGTCGAAGCAATGGCTCAATTTGACATACACCGCAACAAGGGCGCGTTACAGGCGTCGATCCCTTTTGTCGTCATCGTTCAATCCACGCTCTTTGACGGTTACAGAAGGCGTGTGGTGGTGCCGCTTCGGCGGCGCGCTGCATTGCCCAAGCAGCCCGCAACGGCTAGCTCTCGTATGAATCCGGTTTTTCGCATCGAGAAAATCGACGTGATGTTGCATCCGCTTGACATGGCGTCAGTCGCCGTCAAGCAACTCGGCGAACGCGTTGGTTCTCTGTCTGAGCATGGGCAGGCGATTGCGGATGCGCTGGATGAACTGCTCACTCGGTCTTAAGGCTGAACTCGTAGAGAGTGGGGCGTGGGCCGCATGGACTAAGCGTGACTGTCGGACGTCAAGGAGATTCAGCAACACATTGACTATCATCTTTTTATGGAAACGCCCATTCCATAGGGGCTACCGGTAATATTTTGCAAATGTCGATATATTGCATTAATCACGTCGTAGCCCTTGTGGAATAACAGCTACAGACTAAAGCTGTAACTCCATTTGGCAACTCAGCTGAGCAAGTAAACGCTGCAATGGAAGACCTGCCCCGTCGTTTGTCGGCGTGGTTTGTCTTGCCTCGCTAACCGTGCGCACCTGGCGCAACCTCTCTATTTTTTCTCAAACCAGCCCACGATGATGGGCGCGATACTAAAGATCACTAACGCCATTAGCGTGCTCAGCAGCGCGGTGGCTTCGCGTCCGAGCCCTGCGGCGACACCGATGGCTGCGGTCATAAAAATGCCCGCCGCCGTGGTGAGGCCGCGCACACTTTCGTCGTCGCGCCCTTTAATAATCGCGCCGGCACCGAGAAACCCGATGCCCGCGATAACGCCTTGAATCACCCGCGTCATGTCGGCGTTTGCCGTGCCGGACATTTGTGGAATCAGTACGAACAGAGCGCAACTGACGGCAACCAGCATATGGGTGCGCACGCCCGCAGCCTTGCCCTTGGCCTCGCGCTCGATCCCGAGCAGCGCTCCGAGTACGGCGGCCACCGACAAGCGAACGGTGATGCGCACCAGGTCCGAAACGTCAGTAATATCGGAAAACTCCGCCGCTACAGCCGTCGTGAGTTGGCTCCACACACTGTCCATCATTTCCTCTTGATCAGTCAACCGCTCACGCAAGCCGCGCGCAACGCCATGTTGAGAGGAACATTGTGATCAAAGAAATTGTTGATGTCCGTAGGCGAGCATGCCGTTCTGCGCACGACGTTGGCGGCGGAACCGTTCCGTCCTCGGCTCTACTTTTCGGCGACGCTCGATCTGTCGCGTGCCCCTGCCAACCGAGCAACCCACCCCCTAGTGTCATGGCAGGCATCCATCGCCCGCTTGTAGCCTTCGCGACTGGTGGTGCGATCCACATAAGCCTGCTCCACCTCGCCCAGCGTGGCGCTGCCCGTTCTTTGCGCCAATTCCAGCGCGTAAGTCACCGAAATGTCGGCGGCGGTGAATGCGTCACCCGCGAGATAAGGCGAGCGCGTGAGTTGTTGGGTGACCAGGCGCAGCCGCGTTTCGTACACGTCTAGCGCTTGGGCGGCGCTCCAGTTATTCCGCTCGGCCTCGGGCGCGAAGTGGCGCGCTCCGAGTACGAAATAGATTGAGGCGGCGAGGCCGGCTTCACCTAGATGCAGGAACTGAAGGTAAGCGCCGAAGGCAGGGTCGTGCGGGGCTGGCGCGAGCGACGTTGGGCCGTAGCGGGCGATCAGATATTGCATGATGGCGACTGACTCAACCATGGTCACGTCGCCATCCACAATCGCCGGGATGAAGCCGCCGGGGTTGATGGCGAGAAACTCCGGATCGTTCTTGACTCCGGCCATCAAGTCCACCGGCCGCAGCTTGTACGTGAGCCCCATCTCCTCCAGCAGCCACACGACGCGAAACCCTCTGCCTTCGCCGTAAACGGTGATCATTTTTGCAACTCCGTTGTGTGGTCTAACTTTGGTGATGTGGTCGCGGGGTTATGCCATGTGCTCGATGTCTTCGGGCATGGTGACCCACGCATGCATGCGATCTTCATAGATCGAAAACGTTGGCGCTGGAAAGTTCGAGTCGGCAAACGCTCCCACGGGGATAGCGATATTGTCCGGCTTGCCTTCTGCGACGTAGTACACAGTCACCCCGCAGGTGGGGCAGAAGGTGAAAGTGGCCCGCCCGCCTTCGTCGCCCGTCCGGGCGTACTCCGTGCCCGATCCGCTGATCTCGACGGCTGAGCGCTCAAATCGGGCTTGCGAAGCGAACACGCCCCCGGTTCTACGCTGGCAGGCGTAGCAATGACAGACCGTGACGCGGATCGGTTCGCCAGCGACTTTTGCCGTGAGCTGCCCGCAACTGCAAGACGCGATTCGGTGCGTCATAGCGATACCTTGGGCTCGTGGCAAATCGGACACGCTCGCTGCCTCAAACCTGATTGATTTTCGCCACCCGCGCCGCGTGCCGCCCGCCTTCAAACGTAGCGCTCAGGAACGCGTCCACGATGTCAACGGCCGTGCCCACGCCCACCACTCGCGCGCCGATGCAAAGCACGTTGGCGTCATTGTGCTGGCGAGCCATCCGCGCGCTCAGGGGCTCGCTGCACACCACCGCGCGCACCGCAGCGTGCCGATTGGCTGAGATGGACATCCCCACGCCCGTCCCGCATATCAGAATCGCGTGCTCGATTTCACCGCCCTCGATCGCGCGTGCCGCAGCATGTGCGAAATCGGGATAGTCAACCGAGTCGCTCGTAGTGGTGCCGAAATCGCGCGCGCTGATGCCGCGCTTTTCGAGCACCGCCGACAGGGCAGTCTTCAGTTCCAAGCCCGCGTGATCGGCGGCTATTCCCAGTGGTTTTGTCATGATTGGTTCCTTGCAAAAATTAGTGCGGTGTTGGCGTTGATGAAAGCGAGTGCGTTGGTTCGCACCTAGTCATCTCGCCGCAAAACAAACGACTTAGGCCCACGCTTCGCGGAGGCTGAGATGAAAAACTTCGTTGAGTTTTGATACTACTTCGCCGCGTTGCGCCGCTGGCGGCTTGATCGATTCAAGCCGTTCAAGTTCGATCTCGATAAACGCGTTGATCCCTCGCACAGCGGGCTCTAAGCCCATTTCTGGAGCAGCACGCTTGCGCTCAAGTAATGCTTCAATGTCGGCTAAGAGAGAGCGGTTGTCTTCTATCAAATGGAGTAGCTTTTGGAACTCAATTGGCGCCGCACTTCCGTAGCGCTCTAGCCATCGAACGGCTAGCAGAGGGCGCAGCACGTAGAAGTACTTTTTCAAGGGAACCAAGTCACCTTTAAGGTAGGTGCGGAAGTTTGTCTTCGCCATGCTTCGGTAGTGATGAATGCCACTCTCACAAGAATAGACACTCGGCATCAGGTTGCGAACTTGAGCGGCAAATGAGCCGGGCTCTGCATAGATGATCGGAGATTGAATCCACTCGATGAATGCCGGGTTGGACTTCAAGAAGAGGCGCAGTGCTTTGCGAACATCCCAGCCGTTTAGGTCAATGTCGTCGACTATCGGGTACTCAATTACGTCTCGCTGCTCTTCGAGCCCGACCGACAGATACCAGTCTTGAGGATGAGCGTAGATGAACCTTGCGTCGAAATCACTGTTCGGTGACTCAAAGCCCCAAGCGCGGCTGCCGGACTCAATCGCGAGAAGAACCCGAACCCCGTGCTGCTGTTCAGCAGCGCGGATTCGACGGAGGATCTCGATTCGAACAGTTTCTGGAATCATGGGCCTAACGTAATGTAGATCGCCAGATATTCTGGAAACTCAGTATATCCAGCGCGATAACACCGAACTCCGGCGCTGAGCGAAATTCCCCGGACTCGCTGGCTGTCTGCAGATCCCGATGGTGCGAAATTAAGGGCAAGTGCGCGCACGGTGGCGCGGCTGATTTGAAGCTGCCTTTCGTCGCGCGCACCAACGCAACAAGAGGCTTGCGAAACGCAGCGTTAAACCGACCTCAAAGCAGTGATCGTCACACGCTCCAGCACGATCGGCTGCGTGGTTGACGCGTCCGGTGTGACCGAGGCGAACATCGCCAGCACGGCACCCACCGTGATCACGGACAACAGGCTCGCACCCACTGCCGTCGCGGCCGATTCGGTGCGGGAGAGGATCTGGAAAGTGCGGCTCATGGTGTGCTCCATTCAGTTCTAAAAAACATCGCGTCGTTGCGATGGAGTGAACTGTATGCATTGGCAAACACGCTGCGTAGGGGCACGCGACGAATCGCGGGAGAAGCGTGCGAGTTGCAGATTCGCGGCGCGCAATTCGAGTCTGGCGCTTTAAATCTTGACTTCTGTTCATCCGGCCAGGATTGAATATTCGAATGCCTTGAGAAAAATATTCGCTATTTGCGAAAAAACTATTGAACCTTCTGCTTCCGCCCCAACCTAAGTCTGCATGAGGGAAACGGAGACAACTGTCGAAACTTGGTGCTTCCGCTAAAGAGGTGCTGTGGGGTTGCGAAACCCTGACAACTCGTGGGATGCAGTACGTAGCGGCGCGGCGACGTGTCGACATGTATCGTATTGGCGCGAGCGTGTCCGAACGACACGGACACGCTATTTGGAGAATAGGGGCAAAAACCCGGAGCTACTCCGCTTGGTTACGAACGACAGCCACGGCTTGAGCATATTGCGCAGGTCGGTTGGTGTAGCCAGGAGATAGTCATGAATGACCGTCGCAAACCTCACAAGCATCGGGGGTCGGCGAATCGGATCAAGTCATGGCTGCGGCGACCGGGGACGCTCAAGATGGCGATAGCTGTCTTGCGTTTAGTTTCCCTGGTTGCGCGGTTATTTGATTTGCACTGATAAACCGACACCCCTTCCTTTCCTAAGCTGTGTTGTAGTCAATTTAGAACAAAAGGTTATCTGTCATGCTGTATCGGGCGCTACGGTTGTTGCGCACTTACCATCAACTCAAGCAAACGGAGTTGGCTGATCGTCTTGGCATTTCAAACTCCTATTTGAGCGAGATTGAAAAGGGCGTCAAAGCACCGAGCATGGAGTTGCTGGATGCGTATGCAAGGCACTTCAAAATGCCGGTCTCGTCGATACTGCTTTTTTCTGAATCCATTGGCGAGGCTCGCAAGCCAAGCACTCGCGTTCGTGTGGCCGCAGCCGACAAAATATTGCGCCTCCTAGAGTGGATCGATGAACGGGACAACGTGGAAGAACATGCTTAAGCGCTATCCGCTCAATCAGTCTCCGCTGTACCGATTGCGCGGCAAGGGTCAATTCGCAGCCGTTCTCGGCATCACGTTCGCTGAGTCAGCGCAACTCGCGGAGACCAACTCTTATCGCGTGTTCGTCAACCAAATGAACCGTGAAATTCAGCATCCCATTGGGCATCTAAAAGTCGTACACGGGCGAATCGCAGCATTGCTAAAGCGCATTGAACTTCCAGACTACGTCTTTTCTCAGAAGGGGAGATCCTATGTGGACAACGCGCGAATGCATGTCGGTCCGACACCTCTCGTCAAAACGGACGTTTCCAAGTTCTACCCCAGCACCACTCACGCGATGGTTTGGCGCATGTTTTCCAGGTTGTTCGAGTGTGCAGATGACATCGCGGGGCAACTGGCCGATATTTGTTGTTATTCACAACGGCACCTGCCCACTGGTAGCGCGTTGAGCGGCTATGTAGCTTTTTTCGCTTCACAACCCATGTTCGATGAAGTGAATGATCGGGCTGTCGCCAGTCGCTGCTTGATGACGCTATTTGTTGATGACATTGCGATTTCGGGAGCGCGCGCCAACAAGCAGCTTTTGACGCAGGTTAGGCACGTTGTGCGAGACCACGGCCATCGAACGATGGACAAAAAATCGCTCACATTTGCCGCAACGACCGTCAAAACTGTGACGGGGGTAGTAGTAACCGCAGCGGAAGTGAAACTGCCCAACAGACGTCATCACGCAATACATGCTGCACGACAACAACTATCTACCGCTCCCGCAATGGACACTTTGCTACTGACGAAACAACTCGCGGGGCGAATTCAAGAAGCGCGACAGCTTCTCTGAAAATACTTCATGGCGCGTGAGCTGATGACACGACATGGATCGCCTGCGTCACCAGCGCCAGCAGTCAGTGTTTGAGCCCGTCTGCGGTGTGGGTTTCAGCGTAGATGCGGATTTCTTTTAGCTTCAGTGAAAAATAACAAACGGGGTCAGAGTCGAATTATTCTGTGCGAAATTGATTATTGGAATTGACGGCTGACATTGAAAATAAATCGACCCTGACCCGTTTGTTTTCCATTGCCTGCCGCGGCCGTCCAGCGGTTACCGGATCTAGGCATTCGATCAAAATGTTCGAGCCTGATGCCTTTCGAAATGCGAGCCAGACCTCGTACGCCCACCGCTGGGCGCGGGTAAGGCGCGGCGTTTCAGATCAGCAGTTTTTTCGCCATCCATGAATTTTCCGCGCTGGGATGGCAAAGAGGTAAGGTCTGTTGGATATCTGCTTGTTCACGGATAGAGACGGGTGCCGCTAGGTACGTCGCTGCTGAGTCGCCATGTCGCCTACGGCTCCAATCGGTACACTAGCACCCTAGACGACAGCGGCACCAAAAGGCGTGTCGCTGACGCATTGAAGGTCATCACGGCACTTGGAGTCGAGGGGGTGCCGACCACACCAGCGGGGTATGGAATTGTTTGTCCCAGAACCCCTGTTGGGCTGTAGATTTGGAAGTCCTGATAGCGCTGCACGTAAATGCGCTGCTCGGAATCGTCAAAACGCGGATACAGCGGCGTTTGAAACTGACCTCCAAAGTCAATCTGCGAAGATACCGTCGGACGTCCGAGTCCGGTATCTGCAAGATTAAAAAGTGTGATCTGGCGAACGCTGTTGTCCGTCGCAACCAGTACCTTGTCACCATTCTTGGATACCGCCATCCGAGTGATGCTCGCCTGCGTGGGCAACGTCGCGAACGCGTACGCCGACAAGGTAGTATCGTTGACGTAGAGAAGCTCGTTGTTTGAGCACCGAAGTGTAATGAAACCACTGAGGCGCACCCGATTGGTATAAGCGTACAGGGTGGCACACGAACCACCCGCTACCGTCACGTAACGCGATTTCGCGACACCCTCTGGAAACGAGAACATCTCGATGGTGGAGGCTCCATCCGCAGTCCAAGTCCCTCCCATTCCGATCGCCAGTGAGTCACCGGCTGCCGATAGCGTGGCCACTTCTGGGAACGCAGCGCGGTCGCGTGTCAAACGAGTCCGCCCCATCTGCGCTGCAGCGAAAGGGATGCGATCTATCACCTTGCGTTCATCCAGGTCGAGAATCGGTATCTGACGCGCACCGTTTGCCCCCAAAATCAGCTTCGATCCTGAGTTCGCGGTCGTGCGCAGACCAGGCACGTAACCTGACACGCCAAAATCCGATTCAACCGGCGTAATGTCAGCCGCAATTTTTCCGAACGACGATGGCGAGTGCGTCGAGACCACGCTCAAATCATTCGCTACGTAGATGTTGCCGCGCGAGTTAAACCCTACTGCCCGAATTAGCCGATTTGCGTCCGCGCCAATCGAACCGGCGTAACGCCAATTGAGTACTGGAGGCGTGTCGTTGCATCTTGTCTGCGTCGGCTCGATGAACGCGTCAACCAGCATTCGCGGATTGCGGAACCCCAAAGTAATGACGTTGTCGCGCTGATCCTGATAATTTGAAATGCCGGATCCCGTGACGTTCGCTCCCTCTTGCACTTCGATGTGTGCATGAACCGGAAACGAATTCCGCACGGAACCGGTGCCACCACTCAGGCCAATCTGGCAGCCAATAGTCACCGTGTCATTCAGGGCAACATCGATTCGGTCAAGGTGCAGATGGCGCCAAATGCGCTGGCTATTTCGACTGTCGCGAATTGCAACCACCCCGTAGTTTTTGGTGCCTCCAGCGGGATTCGCAGGACTGATGTAAACCACTGTACCGGCCACCACAGAAAATTGAGGTACCGCTCGCCGCACATCATTGGAATCGGTGGCCGCGAGGACCTGATAGTCGATCCCGGTATGCCAGCCCCCGAGCCCACCAAGTATGTTGGAGTCCATATTGCGATCAGCGGTGCAACTGCCTGCGAAGAGTTGATTGACGCCTAACTTATCCTCGTTTAGACCGACCCGGTAGTTGTCGCTCCCAAAAATCATCTTGCCCAGATCGCGATAGCTGACGCCTGTGTCCGATTCAGGGCAATAGGGATCGGTCGCTGTCGTCGCAGTTTTGAGCGACGCGACAGCGGCGCTTTCAGGCAGCGCTTCGAGTTGGCTCACAATCGCGTCGGCAATTTCAGCGGTGGATGGGAAAAACCCATTCTCGGTAAGAATCGCTTGCGCGTCATCGTAGGTGTTCGCCACCGCGGCAAACTGCGTATGGAGCGACGGCAGCGACGAAATAATTCGTGAAGTTGCTAACTCCCGAGCGATTCGAGCACTTCGGCCCCGAGTATCGAACACAACTTCGCTCGCGTCTTGGTATCCAGCATACGCTGCGGCGATCAAGTTGATCGTCCGAAGCGCCCCCGCCGTCGGGGTGGATGCGTACAAGTCGCCGGTCGACAGGCCAAAGAGGTTGCGAACCTGCGTCTCAGCCCCAACAAGGGTGTTGGTGCCAGTGGTTCGAATAGCGTCAATCAGATTGGTCAGCGGTGACACGAGGCTCATATCGACCCGCGAAGTTGCGAGCGAAAGACCTCTGGTCGGACGCCCTTCAATGCGCGCGGCTTCTGCATTGGGTGACTCAACGATTGCAACAAGACGTGTCCCATTGCTCAATAGTGCGGTGGCAAATTCTCCGACAGGGATCGACGCGACGCCGGACACCTCCACCAAGCCGCGCGTTTGCTTTGCAGTGTTGAGCGACATCGAATTGTCGGTGGCGAGCCACACTTGACCCGCGTAGCGCGGAAGCCCGATGACTTTAACCTCAGCGGTGATCTGTCCACCCGACTCGCACCCGTTTGGCAGCGGTGGGCCGCCTAGGAAGCTTAACAGTGAGCGCGATATGGCAAGCGCATCAACGGAATCAAAAGCCGTGTCACCGTTTGTGTCGAGACTCAACCTGCGCGAAGCGATGAGGGATTCGACAGCTCCCGCGTCGGTGGCATTGGTGCCTCCAATTAGCGCGGTTCCACGGACGCCGCGTGCATAGCGAATTAGCAGCATCGCATCGCTCAGCGCGCTGAATGACGGGGCATTGGAGACGCGCCATGCACAGGTGGTTGCGGCTTGCGAGCCGAGCGATATTGTCATCAGCGCAAGAGCCGAAAAGCAGGCGAAACTGTTTTTCTTCAATCGGTTCATTTTTTTCATCCGCAGCAAATGTTATTGAGTCTAGCAGCTGGTCCTTTGTTTAAATCCCACCAAAGCAGGTAGCGTTGCTGTTGTCATTCAAGAGCTAAAGGGGTCAATACGCCCCGCATCGAGTTTCCATCGCATTGTTGGCTTCGACACCTGACTTCCGGTCGTGCATTTTAATTTGCGGTGATCACGCCGACTGTCGGCCAAGCCTTACTGCATCCCGGCTGGTGTTGGCTGACGTGCTTCTGTCAATGGCGTCTTGGCGCTGCTTCGCTGAGATGTCGTAGTGCGGATGCCGGGCTCCGCGATGGAATGACCGTGGGTTCAAGCCCAGCCTCGCCGCGAACTCGTTAAGCTCTTCGAGGCTATCGGCCAGCAGGTGGAACCACGTGTATCCGTGCTTCGGTATCGCGGCGTTGTCTACTTAGACCACTGGGTGCTGTTCTTGGGTGTTTGAGGACGTTGGCACCTCTGGGTCAAAGGCGAATCAACGCATCAGGGCCATACGGTGGATTGGCTGGATTGAAAACCCAGAGTCTCCCGGTTGCGCGAGACGGCGTCGCAACGCGAATTCCTTTGCTTGTTCAAGTTAGCGCCTCGCCGCAGTCTTATAAACCGCATTCCTCTCGCGCTTGCCTACAGCCACGACGATCACAATCACTTCGCTGTCGCGGACTTCGTAAACCAGTCGATAGCCCACGCTGCGCAGTTTGATCTTGTATCGATCTTTGTGGCCGCTGAGCTTTGATGCGGGAACGCGCGGGTTGGGTAGCCGTTCTGCGAGTTTGGCTTTGAATTGCTCGCGCGTGTTGTTGTCGAGCTTGCCCCACTCTTTCAGGGCTTCTTCGAGGAAGCCGAGTTCGTACTTCAACGGCTACAGATCGGCGAGTTTGACTTTGACGACACGCTGGCCTTTGCGTGCGTCGACGATGGCGTTGAGCTCCAGGTCTTCAAGCTTGTCCATCAGCGCGGCGTAGGCCTTGGCGGGCACGCAGTAGAACGCGGGCTCGTTGCGGTTGAGGATAGCCACGGGAAAGCCATCGCCTGCCGCGACGGTGCCCATCGGGTTTTTCTTTAGTTCCGAAACGCTTGCCGTGGTTTGAGCGAGGATGAGGTTTGCCATGACCTGATTGAAGTGCTATTTAAGGTGCTAATTGTAGTGTTCGCGAACATGTTTGCAAGTTCACGGTTCGACGTGCTCACCACGAACGGTTTGGCAGGTTTGGGTCGAAAGGTTTGCCATTGAGTTCCAATCGGATCATCGTTGCTGCTCGTTAGATGAGGTTGACGCGTTGCCGCAATCGTCTTGCAGACTGAACCAAACCATGTTGTTCGAGAGTGGTGACAAACTCTTCCGGTGAGCGCGGTGGGTTGCTCAGTCGGGCACGCATGCGTTTGATGGCTGCAAGGGCCTCATACTCGCGCAACTCCAGCTGATTCATGACGAAATCGTCAGGATGCTGAGCTTCCAGGCTGTACGTGGCCAGAATTGCTGGCGGGAAGTCCTTGAGATTGACCGTCACAATCGCATCCGCATGGCCTGCGATCGCCGCGGCGAGTACGTGGCGATCATCCGGATCCGGCAGCGACAATCCAGCAATCAGCGGCTGATAGTGGGTCACCATGCAATCGGGAATGGCCGCAATCATGCGTTCCTGGGTAAATTGCAACTGCACCAAGTTAAGGTCTGGTCGCTTGACGAGTAAATTGCGCGTCCACTCGTCCTGAATGTCCGGCGTCCAACGGGCATGAAATAGCCCGGCGCTTGCCAAGCTGAGTAACACGTCTCTCAATGGGGCCGAGTAGAGAACGCAAGCATCCAGCACTGCCGTATACGTCGCCGAACCGGCCATCAGTAACCCAAGCCCAACGCTTGCGCCTGATCGGTCAAATCCTGCAGCGCTTGGTCGCTCCCTTCCTGTGAAACTCGTTGATATTTCACCAAATCAG
>JAYSUK010000020.1:0-2420 GCA_043719085.1 Burkholderiales bacterium
ACTAGCGCCGCTTGCTGCATCGGGTAAACCACGGTGGCAATGGCCATACGCACGGCTTCCAGCGTTTTAAATCGCGCGTCAATGAACATCAAAGCCAGCGAGATCACGCCAAAAAAGGTCAACCGCGCAATGGGGCTAGGCCCGCGATTAAAAAATCGCGGCGGCTCGGACGGTAACGAAGTCACTCTACCGTGCATACAGTTTTATGGCGTGACTCAATCGAAGCGCGAACCCTGCTACCAACGCGCATCGTGAGAAGGCGCAGGTGGCAGTGCATCGTGCGTCAGGCTTCAGTCGGTGGTGAAGATGGATGAAAGGCGATCGATATTCTCAAGCGCCTTGCCGCAGCCGCGTACCACGCAGGTGAGCGGGTCTTCGGCCACCACGACGGGCAGGCCGGTTTCCTCCATCAGCAAACGGTCCAGATCGCGTAACAACGCGCCCCCCCCAGTCAACACCATGCCTTTGTCGGCGATGTCAGAGCCCAGCTCGGGTGGGGTGCGCTCCAGCGCTTGCTTCACCGCACCAACAATCGCGTTCAGCGGATCGGTGAGCGCTTCAAGAATTTCGTTGGACGACACCGTGAACGCGCGCGGAATGCCTTCAGCCAGATTACGGCCTTTGATTTCCATATCGCGAACCTCGGAGCCGGGGAAGGCCGAGCCGATCTTTTTCTTGATTGTTTCTGCCGTCTGCTCACCAATCAGCATGCCGTAATTGCGACGGATGTAATTGATGATTGCCTCATCAAATTTGTCGCCCCCAACTCGCACAGAACCCGCATACACCATGCCGCCCAGCGAGATGACGCCGACCTCGGTGGTGCCACCGCCGATATCGACCACCATCGAGCCGGTCGCGTCGGAAATCGGCAGATCAGCACCAATCGCCGCGGCCATCGGCTCTTCGATCAGGAATACTTTTGACGCACCCGCGCCAAGGGCTGACTCACGAATCGCGCGACGCTCCACCTGCGTTGAGCCACAGGGCACACAGATGATGATGCGCGGACTTGGGCTGAACATTTTGCTGTCGAGCACCTTGCGGATGAATTGCTTCAACATTTGCTCGGTGACATTGAAGTCGGCGATCACGCCGTCCTTCATAGGCCGAATTGCGGTGATATTGCCCGGCGTGCGGCCCAACATTTGCTTGGCCGCAAGACCTACGTCCTGAATCACGCGCTTGCCGTTAGGCCCGCCTTCCTGACGGATGGCGACCACGGACGGCTCGTCAAGAACGATGCCTCGGCCGCGCACGTAGATCAATGTATTGGCGGTACCGAGATCGATCGCGATATCGGTGGATAGATAACTGGTCAGAAACTTGAACATAAACTCTAGCGGCCTCCCGTGACCGCATCCCGCATGGGTGATTTCGCACGATCCACCAAATGCGAATCACACGACACTGCAAATCCCCCGGAAACGTCGTCTGCAAGCCCTTCTCGATCATCGATTTGAGAGGCTACAGCGTGTTGTATTTAACCTGATATGTTACCCTACCCCTCTTACGAAAATTCAACAATCCTCGCCTTTCGCCGCTGCTTCTGCTAAGCGGCTTGCTGCGCGGGCCTCTCGTTTCAGATTCATGAGTCTCACTCCCAACGATATTGAGCGCATCGCGCATCTCGCGCGCATTCGCGTCACTCCCGCCGATGTAGCCGATGTTCAAGCCAAACTCGACGGTATTTTCAAGTTGATCGATGAAATGCAGGCGGTCAATACTGCCGGTGTAGAGCCCATGTCGCACGGGCTGGACATGGTGCTGCGCCTGCGCGATGATGCCGTGACGGAGGTCAACCGTCGCGACGATTTTTTGAAGAACGCGCCCGAGTCGGCGGAAGGATATTTTCTGGTTCCGAAGGTGATGGAATGATGCGCGGGGTTCGGGTAGCAGCGGCTCTGCTGCGACCTGCTTCAACGTTTGCAACCATCGGTCGCGGCGCGGTCGCTCCTACAGGGACGCTGCTATGAGCTGGAACACTTTTGCCACGGTAGCGGAGACAGTCAAAGCGCTTGATGACAAAAAAGTCAGCGCCGTTGAACTCGCAACCCACTACCTTGACCGTGCCGACGCTTTGCAGCCCACGCTCAACGCCTACGTCACGCTTGACCGTGCAAAGACACTTGCGCAGGCGAAAACCGCCGACGCCAAGCGCGAGGCGGGTGAAACTGCACCGTTGCTCGGCGTGCCCATCGCCCACAAGGACATCTACCTGATTGAGGGATGGCGCACCACCTGCGGCTCGAAGATGCTGGAAAACTTCGTCGCGCCGTACAGTTCCACCGTGGTCAACAACATGACCGCCGCGGGCATGGTCACGCTCGGCAAGCTCAACATGGACGAGTTCGCGATGGGCTCGTCAAATGAAACGTCGTACTTTGGCCCGGTGAAAAACCCGTGGGACTTGTCGCGTG
>JAYSUK010000191.1:0-12907 GCA_043719085.1 Burkholderiales bacterium
GCACGAAGTTCTTTCGGATTCTTTCCGTAAAAGTCCGCGCCACCGTTAAGGCCAAGAATTTCCCCCCTGAACAAATCAAGATCAGGGTCGAATTCAATCGTTGCGTGATAGTCGTCAACAGTCATTACATTCATGGTTCGATTCCGTGTTGTTCCAGCCATTTGCGGATTGCCGCCACTGCGCCTTTGTCTGTGTTGGGTGATGGATGTGGACGGTGAAAAACCCGCACTTCATCAAACAAAAAGACAGCAACTCTGCTGCCTGCCCGCTGTTCAATTTCTGCACCCAGTTCAACGAAAAGGCCCTCAACATCGCGCCACTGGACATTGCCGCTCGTCGGTCGGGAAAAAATCAATTCAACAATTCGCTGATGCCGCCGTTTGATTGCCTCATAGTACCAGTTTCAGGTACCGAACGTAACTCTGGTTTGCTGAGACAGAGCAACAAGTTAACGTTTGAGTTCAGCCGTTGCCGAAGGCAGTCCGCTGGAACGAACGGTTAGCGCATTCTGCGCCGCCGCAGGCTTCCAAGCAAAGACCTTCGTGAGTGTGCCATCTTCATTCGGGCGAGTTTCAACCAAACGCATTCCCGTTTTGAGGAGTACGTGATGCGACGGGACGTTCGCAGGCGCCGCAGTGGCGATGACCTCGGACAACCGAAAGTTCCGAGCGCCGTACTCAAGCATTGCCCGGACCGCTTCAGTGGCGAGCCCTTGACCCCAGAAGTCTCGCAGCAAGGCGTACTTGATCTCGGGTTCCGGCTGCCCGCCCGGATGGACGATTCCGCAGAAGCCCGCAACCACCCCGAATTGACGGTGCACCAGCGTTGACATTCCATAGCCTCGCAAGGCGTAGTTCCTGTGCGTGACCTCGACCCACTTTGCGCATTGCGTACGGTCAAGCGGCTGCCCATCTCCGACCCAGCGCATAGCCTCGGCGTTGCCGTAGACAGCGAGCAGCGCGTCGATATCGGTTGCGATCAGGTGCCGCGCGAGAAGGCGTTCGGTTTCGAAGAGCATGGAGATCACTGGAACGAGCGGTGGGACCAATGCGCTCTAACGTTTGACTTAAGCGGCGTGCCGTAGGCACGTCCGCTTGAAGGAATGGATAGGCATCACTTGCGGACGGCGCTAGAGATCAAGTGGAGCCGCCTGGGCTACGGCTTCCGGTTGATGCTTCCAGACGTCCGAGGCATCTATATATAGCTCTACGGTGTTGCCATCAGGGTCATTGCAGTAGATGGATTTGCTCACCCCGTGATCGCGGGCAATAACCTCGACGCCTGCCGCTTCGAGGTGCAGCTTCGCCTCGCGGAGTTCGTCAAGAAGGTGTCCGATCTTGAAGGCGACGTGTAGGAGCCCTGGAGAACCTGCGGGCGCATCCGGCGCATCGTCGCCGACCGCTGCAATTGCAAAGTCGTGATGGTTGCCCAAAGTAAAAAAGGTCATCGATTTCGACGGCCATCGAGCTGCGATCGGAAGCTTGAGAAGCCCGTTGTAGAAAGCTTCGGCGCGCTCCTGGTTGCGTACCTTGATCACTACGTGGCCAAGTGACTGGATCTTCATAGGTACTCCCTTGGAGTGAGTGTTGTGACGCCGAACGTGCTTTCCGCATCATGTGCAGCTACAAATTTTAATGGTGCGTTACGCAATTCGCCAGGCCTCACGCTACTGCCATGCTGGGCGGCTGTTCGGTTGATACGCTGTCGTTACGAACAGTTCATCCTCAGTGCAAACGGAAACTCCGAAGCCGTGTCTGCAAACGTTGCGCGAGCGGATTCGCTTTCATCATTGCGCGCTTCCGACCGAACAGTCTATGTTCTGTGGATTCGCTTTTTCGTTCGCTTTTATGGGTTTCGCCATGCAGAAACGATGGGACTTGGCGCATTCGGCGAGCGTGAAACGGAGCGAACTTCCTGTCCGGCGCAGCACAGCTTTACCTGAAGACGGCTGATTAATAGGGGCTGAGCGTAATTTTTCGTAATAGTCGAGTATTGTCAAAATCAACGTTTCGCCCCCACAAACAATGGGCTAATGCAAAAAGCTGTCACTCCGAAAATCCGTTGAATATCCCGGTGCGGATAAAGCACACGCTTGATGAAGGGCTGGCTCGACGTTCGGGTTTTGGTGTAGCCTTATTGCTGTGGGTTAATCGCAGAACCCATTAGCCGCGCGATAAATCTTCGCGTTGCCCTGACGGTGTCTCGTCCAATCTGCAACACTTTCATTTGAAAGGTTCTCGATGGACACCGCTACAACCCCACCCGCATCTACCTCGTCCGCTGACTCGTCCCGTCTCGTTGGCACGCCCGATTCGCCGCTGTTTGTCGACGTGCGCAAAGCGGAAGATTTCGCGGCGAGCGACTACTTTATTCCGGGCTCAATCCGCTGGGACTACGATGCAAATCAGCCGCAGCCTCCCGAAATTAGCGGTGCGGCCAACGCAGTCGCCTATTGCGTCAAAGGCCTGCACGTTGGTATCACGGGCGCTGAAAAACTGCGCACACCCAACCGGGAAGCAACTTTTCTCGAAGGTGGCCTGCGCCAGTGGATGGAGACCGATGCGCCGCGCGTGAAAAAGCGTCCTGACCTGGGCGTCACTGGCGAGTCCGTTAGCCGCTGGGTCACTCGCGCACGACCGAAGATTGATCGCATCGCGTGCCCGTGGCTGGTGCGCCGCTTCATCGATCCACGCGCCGAGTTTTTCTATGTGCCAACAAGTGAAGTGTTCGCCTTCGCCAAGGCCAACAACGCAGTCGCCTACGACATTCCCAGTGCGCCGATTGAGCACGCAGGGCCGTTGTGTTCGTTTGACAATTTCCTGCGCGCGTTTGAACTCACCAGTCCCGCGCTGCAACGCATGGCCACCATCGTGCGCGGTGCGGACACCGACGCGCTGAACCTCGCGCCACAAAGCGCGGGGCTGCTCGCTATCTCGCTTGGTTTTTCAAAAAACATTGCTGACGATTACACGATGCTCAATGCCATGATGCCGGTGTATGACGCGCTGTATCGTTGGGTGTTGGATGCAGTTGAAGCAACGGACGAAAAACACAATTGGAAGCCCGCATGAGCGAAGTTAAAGATGCGACGAAGGCACCCGCGATGCCAAGCCTCGGCGAAGCATTGCGCTTCTGGCTCAAACTTGGCCTGATCTCTTTCGGCGGTCCGGCCGGACAGATTGCCATCATGCGCCAAGAGCTCGTGGAGCGTCGCCGCTGGATCAGTGAAAAGCGCTTTCTGCATGCGCTCAATTACTGCATGCTGCTGCCCGGGCCGGAGGCGCAGCAGCTCGCCACCTACATCGGCTGGCTCATGCATCGCACCTGGGGCGGCATCATCGCGGGAGGCTTGTTCGTGCTGCCCGGTGCGATCATCATGATGGCCCTGGCGTGGGGGTATCTCACCTTTGGCCAGACGAGTGCTATGCAGGCGGTGCTGTGGGGCATCAAGCCCGCGGTGGTGGCGCTGGTGCTGTTCGCGGTGTATCGCATCGCCAGCAAATCGCTCAATCATGCGGTATGGTGGGTGCTGGCGGTGGCCGCTTTTATTGCCGTGAGCTTCTTGAAGATCGGCTTTCCGTGGGTAGTTGCAGTAGCCGCGCTTGTGGGATGGATTACCGGGGAGCTTCGCCCGAAATGGATCAACGGCGGACATGGCGATGGCAAAGCAAAAAAACACGTGCCTGCGGTGATTGATGACCACACACCGTCGCCAGCGCATGCGCGCTTTTCGTTGAAGCACGCACTGTTATTGATAGCGGTGTTCGTCGCACTGGGCGCAGGCGTTTATGCCGCGCTCCCGAACAATGCGCTTACTGATATGGCGGAATTCTTCACCTCGGCTGCGCTCGTGACATTCGGTGGCGCGTATGCCGTGCTGCCCTACGTTACCCACGCTGCCGTCGAAAAATATCAGTGGCTAACCGCCGCGCAAATGATGGACGGTCTCGCACTCGGCGAGACGACACCTGGCCCGCTAATCCTGATTCTCACTTTCGTCGGATATCTGGGTGGCGTGAAAAACGCGGTGGCCAGTTCGCCGCTCGCCAGCGGGTTGCTGGCGGGTACGGTCGTCACGTTTTTCACCTTTCTGCCGAGCTTCTTGATGATCTTTGCGGGTGCACCGTTCATCGAGAGCACACGTCGGTCGCTCAAACTGCAAGCGCCACTCACCGGCATTACCGCTGCAGTGGTTGGCGTGATCGGGTCACTTGCGGTGTTCTTCGCGCAGCACACCTTCTGGCCGCAGGGGTTTCAGGGATTGGGCGGAAACGTGGACTGGCTTGCCGCGCTGATTGCGGTGGCCGCCCTCATCGGTTTCGTCAAATTTAAGCGCGGCGCGATCGAGACCATCGCCGTGTGCGCGGCGCTCGGTTTGGCAGTGAAAATGCTGAGCTAATGGTGCGCATGCAGAACCAGCCGGAACTGCTACAGACGAAAACTTCGATCCAGCCCCGATAACGCGGCAAGGTTCGCCACCGCATCTCCTTTGGCGACCACCAGCACTTTGAACAGCTCGCCCATCTCTGCCGGCGACAGCAGTTTTTGGATCGCGCTGAGCGCATGGGTGCGCTGACGTTCATCAGCAAATTGATGCGCCTCAACTCTCGCAAGCATCTCGGCGCGCAGCAGAAACTGCGCCTGCGTCGCGTAACAAATCACGCTGCCACCCCCGTCCACAGCGGCCTCAGCAATGGCGGTGAAGTCCACATGCGCCGTGATGTCCTGCAAGCCAGCAAGGATCAGCGGGTCGAAGTGAACGCGTTGCCGGTAGTGGCAGGCGAGCGAGCCGGTGCTGCGTTCGGGCAGGTAATACTCACGACGCGGAAAGCCGTAGTCGATGAAGCACAGCGCACCATGCGTGAGCCGGGACGCGAGCGTGGCGACGAGGGCTTCGGCTTCAAGGTTGATTTCGGTTGTGTAGCCTTCAATGGGCGGGATTCGCAGCTTGGCAGCGTCTAACAGCGGGCCGGCAAGCAGAGGTTGCCATGCCCACTCAAAATGCATTTCAGTTTCGCCACCACCCTCCCCCCCGGGGGGAGGGAGCCGGACGCGCGCTTGCTCGTAGTGGTCATTGTGAAATCGAACGATTTCGCAGGGCACTGCGTCGAGCACTTCGTTGGCAATGACGAGACCTTCGATGTGATCGGGTAGCGTGTCAAGCCATCTGACCGTTTGGCTCGCGAGCAGGGTTTGTTGGCGCTCACGCAAGTCGGCGCTGACCTCCAGTATTGAATAGGACGACACGCCGCTGCTCGCCGCTAGAAAGTCAAAGGCCAACTTGCCGGAACCCGCGCCGAGTTCAAGCACGTTGACCTCACCCATTGCTGAGAACGCATCCGCCAGCGTTGCGCCGAAGAAGGGCGACATCTCCGGTGCGGTGACAAAGTCCCCGCCTGCGCCCAGCTTTGTCGCGCCTGCCGTGTAGTAGCCGAGGCCCGGCGCGTAGAGGGCAGCGCGCATAAAATCTGCAAATGAAATTGAACCTGAATCGAGCGATCCCGAGGGATCGAACGACTGCGACGCAGCAACCAGCTTTTGCAAATGAGCAACGACTTTTTTGCCATGCGCCTGGGCTTCGATGGACGGAGCGGGCAAGCCCGACGGGGCAGAAAGTGGCGAGGTTGTTGCCATGATGAATGCGAATATTGCTCCCGTCGTGCTGGTGACGGGCGGGGCGAAACGGGTGGGAGCCGCGATTGTGCAACGCCTGCACCAGGAGGGATGGCGGGTTGCGATTCATTATCGCGCATCGGCTGCGGCGGCTGACGAGTTGGCGGCATCATTGAACGCGTTGCGCGGTAATTCTGCGATCACCCTGCAGGCCGACCTGTTGCAAACCGAGACGCTGGCCGCAATGATTAGACCCGTACTTTCTGCCTACGGGCGGCTCGATGCGCTCGTAAATAACGCCTCGACGTTTTATCCAACCGCAGTCGCCGATTTTGCCGATGCCGACTGGGTCAGCTTGATCGGCAGCAATCTCAAAGCCCCGCTATTTCTGTCGCAGGCCGCCGCACCCCACCTGAAAGCAACTGGGGGCTGTATCGTGAACATCACCGACATTCATGCCGAGCGCCCGATGGCGGGCTATCTGATTTACAACGTGGCAAAGGCCGGCTTGCGCGGCTTGACGCAAGCGCTGGCAAGAGATCTGGCGCCCGAGGTGCGCGTCAATGCCGTCGCACCGGGGCCGATTGAGTGGCCCGATGATGGCCAGATATCTGCGGCGGAACGCGAGCGAATTCTCGATCACGTGCCACTCAAACGCGAAGGCGGTGCAGCGCAAATTGCCGAGGCCGTGAAGTATCTGGTGTGCGACGCGACATTTGTGACCGGGCAGACCATAAACGTGGACGGTGGGCGAAGTATCGCCCTCTAGACCCCTAACTCGGCACCAGATAATCGGCGCTGACCGGTCGCCACATGTGCAGCTTGTCGAGATAGCCGCCAGTCGTTTTTACGGCGCGTGTTTCGCGTCCGAAAACTTGGAAGCCAAAATTTGAATACAAGCGAACCGCCGGCAAATTGTCAGCGGTGACAGTGAGATTGATCAACTCAGCGAGCGGAAATTTTCGCGCCTCAATCAGCGCGTGCTCCAGGAGTCTACGGCTCACGCCCTGCCCGGCGTGGTCTTTCATCACATACATCGCGTTGAGCTGAATTTTGTGCCGCTCGCGCAGTCGCTGAAACGCCTCAAGGCGCACCGTGCCTATCAGCGAGCCGGACGCATCAAACGCGCCTAGCGTTGCGCTGGTGGGGTCTTGCAGGCGTCGCGTCCACCAGTCAATCGTTTTTCCGGCGCGCTCTTCGAAGGTTGAGGTAAACGCGGTGTCGTGTTCGCTGTAACCGCGCAACATCAACGCACGGTAAATGCCGCCTTCCAGCGAGCCTAACTTTTTGATCGAAGTGCCTGCGCTCATGCATTGCATGATAGCTCCGAACAATCGCCTTGTCGTCGTCAGAAGGTGTCCACACGCAAACCACGCCGCCTAACTTGCTTTTTTTTCGTTACGCTGCTGCGCGGTTCGGCGCTTACTCGCCCGCCACCGGTTGCGCATGTTGCGTCAGTCGCTCGGCCTGTTCAATCTCGCGCTCGCGGGCACCGCGACCAGCGCGTGCGAACATGGTGTATGCCGTCGGCACCACAAACAGTGTAAGCACCGTGCCCAGGGTCATACCGCCCACGATGACCCAGCCGATCACTTGACGGCTTTCGGCACCAGCGCCCACAGCCCTTGCCAGTGGGATGGCACCGAGCACCATCGCGCCTGTGGTCATCAAAATCGGGCGTAACCGAAGCACAGCGGCCTCGATCACCGCCTCGCGAATGGGGCGACCTCGATCACGCAATTGATTGGCAAACTCAACCAGCAAAATGCCGTGCTTGGTGATGAGCCCGACGAGCGTTATAAGTCCGATCTGGCTGTAGATATTCAACGTGTTGCCGGTCAAGGTTAGCGCCAGCAGTGCGCCGGTCATCGACAGCGGCACCGTAAGCATGATGATGAACGGATCGACAAAACTTTCGAACTGCGCGGCAAGTACCAGATAAATGAAACCTAGCGCTAGCGCGAAGACAAAGTAGATGTCACTCGACGAGTCGCGAAACTCGCGCGCCTGCCCCTGCAGATCCGTTTGCACCGTGCTCGGCAGCACCCGTTTGGCGGTGTCGGCCATGAACGCCAGCGCGTCGCCCTGGGTGTAGCCAGGGGCGAGGTTGGCGTTGACAGTAGCGGCGCGCACTCGCTGGAAGTGGGCGATGCCACGCGGGCTCACCCCTTCGCGCACGGTCACCAGATTCGACAGCGGCACCATGTCGCCCGCGCGATTCCTCACGTTGATTTCGCTGATTCGCTCCGGCGAGTCGCGGCCATCGCGCGCGACCTGCACGATGACGTCGTACTGCTCACCGTCCTGCTTGAAGCGGGTGACCAGACGACCACCGAGCATCGTCTCCAGCGTGCGGCCGACCACGTCGATGTTGGCTCCGACGTCAACCACCTTGTCACGATTGACGCGCACGCGCAGCTCAGGCGTGTTCATGCGCAAATCGGTGTCGATATTGACGAAGCCGGGGTTCTTCTGCATCTCGGCTTGCATGCGTTGCACAAAGCCCTGCATCTGCTCGTAGGGCACGGCTGCCAGCATCACAAATTCAACGGGTTTGGAACGAAAGTTTCCCCCAAGTGATCCCGGTTGCACCGGAAAGGCCTGCACCCCGGCGATGCCCTGAAATTTCGGGAACAATTCTTTGGCGACGTCACCCTGAGAGCGCGTGCGATCTTTCCAGTCTTTCAGCCGCAAAATGGCAAGACCGTCAGAGACATTCGGAAAGCCGCCATTGCCGCCGTAGGCCTGCATTTCTGGGATCGTTTTGTAGATGCCTTCCACCTGTTGCACGTACTTCATCAAGTAATCCGAGGTGGAGCCCTCCGGCGCAGACACCGAGCCGAAAATCACGCCGCGATCTTCCAGCGGCGAGAGTTCGGTTTTGATCGATTTGAACAGCACCACCGCAGCGCCTGCGACGATCAGCATGATCAGCACCACGATCAGCCGGTTGTCTAGTGCAACATTCAACAGCCGCTTGTAGCCGCGCGTCATGCCATCAAAACCACGCTCGATCCAGTTGTAAATTTTCGAATGCTTGGGCTGATGCTTGAGCAGCACCGAGCACATCATCGGCGACAGGGTCAACGCCACAAAACCCGACACCACCACGGCACCTGCCAGCGCCAGCGCAAACTCGATGAACAGCCGCCCGGTGCGACCGGTGGCAAATGCAAGGGGCGCAAAAACCGCGGCCAGTGTGAGCGTCATGGCGACCACGGCAAAGCCAATTTCGCGCGTGCCGACGAGCGCGGCCTGCACGCGGCCCATTCCATTTTCGATGTTGCGATAAATGTTTTCGAGCACCACGATGGCGTCATCGACCACCAGCCCCACCGCCAGAACCATCGCCAGCAGCGTGAGCGTGTTGATGGTGAAACCAAAGGCGTACATCACGAAAAACGCGCCCGTGAGCGACACCGGGATAGTGACGAGCGGAATGATCGTGGCGCGGAAACTGCGCAAGAAAAAGAAGATGACCAATGCCACCAAAATCACGGCTTCACCAATGGTTGAAAACACCGCCTTGATGGACTCGGCGATGAACACCGAGCTGTCGTAATTCAGCTCTATCTGCATGCCCTTGGGCAGCGATTCCTGAATCTTGGGAATTTCGGCAATGGCCGCTCGAGAGAGGTCTAGTGGGTTGCCGGTGGACTGGCGAATGATGCCGAAACCCACCGCCGTTTTGCCCATGAAGCGTTGAAAACCACGCTCCTCTGCGGCAGCGATCACCACTTTAGCCACGTCGCGCAGGCGGATGGAATAGCCGCCCGATTGAGCCACCGCGATGGCACCGAATTCCTCGGGTGTTTGCAGATCGGTTTGCGCCAACACGTTGAATTCGCGCAGGCGGCTCTCGATTCGACCGGCCGGAATTTCTACATTTTGCGAGCGCAGCGCAGCTTCTACGTCCGCCACCGTCAGTCGATACGCGGCGAGCTTTGCTGGCTCGATGTAGATGCGCATCGACGTTTTACGTTCACCGAAAATGCGCAGATCGGCGGCACCGGGCAGCACCAGCATGCGCGGTTTGATCAGTCGGTTTACCGTGTCGGAGAGCTGCAACTGCGTGTGCTTGTCAGAGGTCAGCGCAAACCACATGACCGGGGATGCGTCGGCGTCCACCTTGGCGATCACCGGTTCATCAGCCGCGTCGGGCAAGCGCGCACGGACGCGGGCCACTTTATCGCGCACCTCGGCCGCGCCGACGTCCGGATCTTTGGTGATTTTGAAGGTGACTGTGATGTCGCTGCGCTCGGAGCGCGAGTTCGAGGTGATGAGGCTCACGCCCTCAATGCCGGACAGCGAATCTTCAAGCGTTTTGGTGATCTGCGACTCGATCACCTCGGGCGAAGCACCTTTGTAGTTGGTGCTCACACTCACAATAGGCTCGTCAATGCGGGGATATTCGCGCACCGACAACCGTTGATAACCAATGAGGCCGAGCAACACCACCACCAGCGACAGCACGGTGGCGAGCACCGGGCGCTTAATGCAGAGATCGAAGAAATTCATGGGCTCGTCTCCAAAGACAGGGTTACATCGGGGATTTCAGGTTTGAACCATCGCTGATTTCAGCTTTTGATGGTGGCCCTTGTTCTACTGGGGTTGGCGCGGAAAATAGGCTGAAGTCGAGAATTATCAAAATATAGCGTCTGCCCTTGTAAAACGGGCATCCTAATCAAAAGTTGCTAAGACTTTTTCTCATCAAGTGAGCCTTTGCGCGGTGGCTCGCCGGACGCGTCTGGCGCTTTGCCGACGCCGGCTGCGCCTTTAGCAGCGTCGGCGCCGCCGCCTTTACCCGTGCCGCCGCCAGAGCCGCCGCCGCCACCCGCAGGACGCACTGCGGCACCATCACGCAAGCGCTGCCAGCCAACCACCACGATCGTGTCGTTGGCGCTAATTCCTTCGACAATTTCCACCTTGCCTTCGCGCCGCTGCCCGACTTCCACCTTGGTGCGCATGGCACGGCCATCAACCACCTTGAACATCACCTGATCTTCGCCCTGCATGGCCACTGCTTGCTCGGGCACCACCACCGCGTCCCCCGTTTCAGAGAGCGTCAGGCGCACACGGGCAAACATGCCGGGCTTCAGCAAGCGGCTGCGATTGTCCATTTGCGCACGCAGCACCACCGCACGTCCTGCGGTGTCGAGCTGCGGGTTTAAGGCGTAAACCTTGCCGGTGAAGGTCTGCCCGGGCAGCGCATCGAGAGCGACTGAAAGCGACTGTCCCACAGCAATTTTCGACTGGAATAACTCGGGCACTTTGAAATCCACCTTGATCAAATCGGTCTTTTCAAGATTCACAATATCTTGCCCGTCTTTCACATAGTCACCCAAGCTAGCGGTGCGCAACCCAGCGGTGCCCGAGAACGGCGCCTTGATGGTGAGTTTGGTGAGCTTCGCTTCAGCCAGCGACACGGTGGCGTCCGCCACTCGCATGACGTTTTCGGCCTCATCTTTGGCTTGCCCAGAAATGAAGTTGCGCTCTTTCAGCTCGGCGGCGCGGTCAAACTTCGCTTTGCCCAGCTTTTGGTTGGCGCGAGCCTGCTCAAGCTCAGCGCGGGCAACCGAGTCATCGAGCTGCACCAACATTTGCCCGGCCTTCACTGGTTGCCCTTCTTTGAAGTTCAGCGCGGTGATGCGGCCCGACTGCTCGGCACGCACGATCACCGATTCGTCCGAGCGCAAGCTGCCCAGCGCGGTCACGCTTTTCGGCCAACTGAGTTTTTCTGGTTTGCCCAATTCGACCGGAGACCCACCCCCGCCGGGGCCTTTAGCAGGCGTGGCGGCGGCCCCCGGCGCCGCACTAGCGCCGGGCGGCGAACCCGTATCGCTGCTCTTTGTGGCACCCGCTGCTGCGGTGGCGGCGCCCGAAGACGGCGTGCTGCCGGCCACTGCACCGCTCGCAGGCGAAGTCGCTGGCGGCGTGGGGACACCGGGCGCGGTGGCGGATGCGGGCTGTGCGGGTTTGCCGAGGCCGAAAAAGAACATCGCCCCCGCGCCGAGCACAGCACCCAACACAGCCACCACCACGCCGTAAATTGATTTCTTCATGACACGCTATACACCTAAAAATACATCTCGAATCTCGTGTAATTATGCGCTGCCAGAGCGGTGCAAGAAGCCGCCAGTTTCGTATCATCCGACGTTGAAGCTCAACCTGAGAAAACCATGAAATTTTTGTACACCCGTTTGTCACTGCGCGTGGCCGCCGGTTTTTCGGCTGGCCTGGTTGCGCTTTCGGTAGCCGCACAGGGCGCCTATCCAAACAAACCAATCCGACTGGTCGTGCCGTTTCCAGCCGGCGGGTCGGTGGACGTGACCTCGCGCGCCCTCGCGCAGAAATTATCCGAGCAGCTGGGGCAACAAGTGGTCGTCGACAACCGACCCGGCGCCGGCGGCAACATCGGCATGGACGCCGTGGCGAAGTCACCGGCCGACGGCTACACGCTGGGCATGGGCGCGCTATCGACCCACGCGGTCAACCCCGCACTGTTCACCAAGATGCCGTTTGATGCGGTGAAAGATTTCGCGCCGATTTCGCTGGTCGTCGTCACGCCGAATGTGCTGGTAACCAACCCGGTGGCGTTGCCCGCAGCGGACGTGGCGGGCATCGTTGCCGCCGCCAAATCAAGCGGCAAAGTCAACTGCGCCAGCGGCAGCAACGGCAGCGCCGGGCACCTTGCCTGCGAGCTGTTCAAGCTGCAAACGGGCGCGCCGATCACCCACGTGCCGTACAAGGGCGGCAGTCCGGCAATGACCGACCTGCTTGGCGGCCAGGTGCAAATGATGTTCGACAACATGGCCTCTAGCCTGCCGCAAATTAAGGCCGGCAAATTGAAAGCGTTCGCCGTCACCACGCCGCGACGCAGCGCACTTGCGCCCGATCTGCCGACCATGGCCGAGGCGGGCATCAAAGACTTCGACGTTTTCACCTGGTGGGGCTTGTTCGCCCCCGCAGGTACGCCGCCAGAGCTGGTTAAACGCCTTTCGGTGGAGGTTGGCAAGGCACTCGCCACGCCCGACCTGCGCGAAAAATGGCTAGCGTCCGGCGCCGAGCCCGCCGCCAACACGCCGGAGGAGTTCAAGGCATTTATCGGTAAAGAAATACCCAAATACGCCCGAATCGTCAAAGAAAGCGGCGCGAAGGTTGATTAAATCACCGATTCCGGCAGTACAATTCGCCTCGATCATGAACTTTCGCCTCTTACCCCTTGTTTTTGTTCAGCTTTTGCTGACAAGCAGCTTTGCTTTCGCGCAGGGGCCAAATCTTTTATCGCAGGCTG
>JAYSUK010000192.1:0-12906 GCA_043719085.1 Burkholderiales bacterium
GCCATCGGCTAGCTAGCGGCCAGCTCAGCGCGCAGCAGCGCGATGATCGGTGCGGCGTGAGGCAGCAAGCCACGCCATTGCAAATAGCTCTCGGCCGCCTGTTCAACCAGCATGCCCAGCCCATCTGCAACGCGCGCGGCACCCTGGCCACTAGCCCAGCGCATGAAAGGCGTCACATCCTTGCCGTACATCATGTCGTAGGCCAGCGCGTCGGCGGAGAACACGTCAGCGTGCATTGGCAGCGGCAGCGCATCACTCAGGCTCGACGATGTTGCGTTGATAACGATATCGAAGCGCATGGCCTCGGCTTGCAATTCGGCTGCGGTTTGCGCCGCGATGGCGTGGTCAGCGAGATAAGGTGTAACCAGTTCAACTGCCCTTGATGCGGTTCGATTGACTACCACCACGCGCGACGGTTCGTGCAATAGCAGCGGGCCGAGCACGCCACGCGCCGCGCCGCCCGCGCCGATCAACAGCACCGACTTGGCAGCGAGCCGTTGCTGCAAATTGACTTCAATATCGCGTACCAGACCTGCACCGTCGGTGTTGTCACAGAACCAGTGATCGTCCCGCCACATCAAAAAATTCGCCGCCCCTGCCTGTTGGGCACGCACGCTGGCCTCGCGCGCGAGCGCGAACGCCTGCTGCTTGAATGGCACGGTCACGTTGGCACCCACACCACCCTCGCTGCGAAAGCGCGCTAGCTCACCAGCAAAATCATCGAGTGGGGCCAACCGTTTGCCGTATTCAATTTGCTGGCCCAAGCTTTCTGCAAACAACGCGTGAATGCGCGGACTCTTGCTGTGCGCAATCGGGTGACCGAAGACGGCATATTTGGGCGTATCGGCAGCGGCTGTGCTCATGGGGCTTTAGTCGTCACGGTAGCCGTGGCGGCAGACGAGCTTTCTAGTTCACCCGCGCGAGTGAAACTCCAGGTGCGGGTGATGTAGAGGATATCGGTGTCGTTACGAATGTCTGGCGGAAAGGGGGCAAAGGGGCCGGCCAGCTCAACAATTTTCACCGCAGACGCGTCGAGAATTTTTTTGCCGGAACCGCGATCAACTTCGATGTTTTCTACGCGTCCATCCGCCTTGATGGCCACTGTCAGCACCAGCGAACCATAGAGTTTCTGTGCGCGGGCAATTTCCGGATAATTGGCATTGCCCACCCGTTCCACCTTTTGCCGCCAGTCTTCAACGTAGCGGGCAAAGCGGTATTCCATCGCTCGCGCACCAATGTGCTTTTTCTTCGGGCGCTGCTGATACGAGTCAAATTCGCGGGCAATCTGTGCTTCAAGTCGCTGCAACTCCAGCGCTTTGGCCGACAGCTCCCGGTAGCGATTGGCCGCATCGGTACGTGGCGAATCTTTTGCGTCACGATCCGTCGTCAATTTGCTTTTGGCGTTGAGCTGCTGCAGCAGCTCGCGGGTTTGTCGCTCCAGTGATTCAACCTGTTCGCGGGCAGCAGACAATTGTGTGTTTTGTGCATCAACTGCAGCACGCGGCAACGGTGAACTTAAGCGGCGCCTGGCGTCCGTGTTGCCACCACCATCGAGATTGGCCTGTGCCAAAAAATCAGCCTGCGAGGGCTTTGACAGCGTTTTTGCGTTGACCAGCGACACCTCCAGCGGAGGCGACGGCATCGATTGCTTAAACAATCGGGGCAATTCAAAATGCAGTGACAGCAGGATGATGTGCACCCCAAGCGACGCAGCCAGCGTCCACTTGAGCAACGCGCTCATCCCGCCGACCAGAAGCGGTGCGGCAGGCGCCTGGACGACTTGGGCTGCGCGTTTCACGCCGTAATGTTAGGTGGTAGTGGTGGTGGCGGTCGCGGAGGCGGCGTTCGCCGTGCCTGGCACGGCTTCAATAAAGCGTAAATGCAACGCAGGCTCAAACAAATCAATCTCGGCTACCGCCAAAATCACCTGCGTACCCGGCGCTTGATGCGGCATGTCGTTGATCCGCTGCACCATAGGCAGACGATCAAAGCGCACCAGATTTTCGCGAATCACGCGCGCCGTGAGCTTTTCGATGTGCTCCTGTTGAATGAACCGCAGGCACCAATAAAACTCCATCTGCTGCTGAAACTCAGCGTAGCCGGCGTAGGTTGCATCAAAATCTGCGACTGCACCAAGAAGCTCAGCGCTGCCGCGCGGATAAGCCGCTGTTTGATCGGTAACCAGTGCAAGCAGTTGCCGCTGATTGACGAGGTCAGAATAACGGCGCAGCGGCGACGTGGCCCACACATAGTGCGGCACATTCAGCCCCTCATGCGGCCCAGCCAGCGAGCTCATTTTGGTTTTGCCTGCGGCTTGTACCCGGAACATGCCCGTCCAGCCTTTGTCCGCAAGCAGTTTTGCCCATGACACATTGGCAAAAATCATCAACTCGGATACCAGCGTGTCCACCGGTGCGCCACGTTGGCGGGTGGTGATGTCAACCACCGTATCACTCGCGTCCGGGTCACCCTGAATGGCGAAGTTGTAGTCGACCCGATTGTTGATCGGTGCCGTGGTGCCGACGCGCGCCGCCTCTAGTTTTTGTGCCAGCCGGTGAAGCATGCGCAGCTCGCTGGCGTGCCCACCAGCGGCAGTTGCGTCAAACGCTGGATCTTGCCATTGCAGACGATCCAGATCGTTGATGCGCAGGTTTTTGGCCATTGGCACCTGCTCAACGCGGGTCTCGGTCGACAGCACATTGAGATCGGCGTCGAGCGTTGCATACAGCGAGAGCGCGGGCGGCGATTTGCCTTCGTCCAGCGAAAAATCGGCGATCAAACGCTCCGGCAGCATGGTGATCTTGTTGCCGGGCATGTACACGGTTGACAGCCGATCACGCGCGACGCGATCAACCTCGCTACCCGACGCAAAAGCCAGCGCGGGCGCTGCAATGTGCACGCCCAGCCTGAAGCCGCCGTCTGGCAGTGTCTGCCAGGAAAACGCGTCGTCAATTTCGGTGGTGGTCGCGTCGTCAATGCTGAAGGCGCGAACCTTCGCCATTGGCAATGCCGCTGCTGCGTGCACCGACAGACTGGGCGGAAAGCCAGTTCCTTTGGGAAAAGTGGCGCGCAAAAAGCGTTGAAAATGCAGCGCGTGGGTCGACGGGATGGCACCGGCTTTTGCCAGCAGATGCACCGGTGCCATGCGAGCGCGATCAGCCGCGGCCACCAGTGCTTTGTAGGCGAGGCTTTGCTTGTCTGGCGCGTGCAGCAGTTGCGCCCACTGACTGGCAATTTCAACGGGCGCTCGACCGGCCACCAACTCGGCAACCCACGCTTCCATCTGCTCGGCTTCGCGCGCCTTGCGCTCGATGCTGAGCAACGCCGCTTTCAACGCATCTTCTGGAGCCCGCTTGTAGCGGCCCTTTCCGCGCTTGTAAAAATACATCGGCGCTTGTTGCAATGCCAGCAGCGTGGCGGCCATTTGCTCAGGCGTTGCGCCTGCACCGAAGTATTCCTGTGACAGCTCGTTGAACGAGAACTCGTCACGCCCCTCGGCGCTTTGCCACAGCAACGACATGTCGATATCGGCCAACTGCGCCTGCGCGCTGGTCATCAGCGTGGCAGCATCGGGCTGCGCAAAGTGCATCAAAACACTAGACGATTTCACCTTGATGCGACGGCCTCCGGGTAATTCCACCTGCGCGGAGGCGTCCGATTCCGACATGACTGATGCGGCCTTGATGTGGCCGTCGTCTTCAAAAAGTAAGTTCATTTTTTGGGGCAGGTATCAATGCGGGTCGTTCAAAAAATAGGCGCGAACCTGGTCGCGCTCGGCAGCTTGGGTGAGCGCGGTGAATCTCGCGCCTGCATGTGGTGATGGCCAACCGCATTGGGTCAGGTGTTGGTAATGCCGTGCGGAACGTGCCCTGATGGCACCACACGACTGGCGGACTCTACATGTCGCCGTTGATCGTCAAAAAAAATGTCAGCCCCGAAGGCGCGCAGAAACTCAGCCTTGTCGAGCCCGCCGAGAAATAGTGCCTCGTCAATGCGCACGCCCCATGCGCGCAGGGTGCGGATCACGCGTTCGTGCGCTGGTGCCGAGCGCGCGGTGACCAGTGCGGTGCGGATCGGTTGTTGGTCGCGCGGAAAATAAGTCTGGATGCGATGCAGCGCGGCAAGAAAATTTTTGAACGGGCCACCGGCCAGCGGCGTGTCAGCGGCTTGTGCCTCCGAGGCGCTGAAGGCGTCGAGCCCCTGCGCCTGATACACCCGCTCTGCCTCATCAGAGAACAGCACCGCGTCGCCGTCAAAGGCGATGCGCAGCTCGTCATCATTGGCCAGAGCGGTCCTGCGCCCGACCGGGTCAGCAAAGCCGAGTCGCGGCACAATCGTGGCCGCTGCGTGACCGGATTCAAGCGCATGGCGAACGTCTTCCGGGTCGGCGGAGAGAAATAGATGGGTGCCCAATGCAGGTACATAGCGTGAGGTGTCGCGACCGCTGGTAAACACGGCGCGAGTGATGCCAAGCTTGTAATGACTGATGGCGTTGAACACCCGCAAGCCGGTGTCCGCACTGTTCCGCGACAGCAACACTACCTCAACGTGCTGGTGACCGGCCTCGCCCATATGGTTATTAAGGCGAAGCAATTTTCGCGTCAGTTCGAACGCAACGCCGGGCTGCAACAGGTCATTTTCATGAGCGACCTGATGCTGCTGATAGGCCTGCACGCCACCGGCCTCGTACACCGCGTGGCTTTCGGAGAGATCAAACAGCGCGCGAGACGAAATCGCTACGATGAGGCGATTGTCGATGAGGGAAGGCATAGCCTTCAGACGCGCTCGGCCCGGCAGATAAATCCAACTAAAGGCTCGCCGCCTTCGTTGCGCAACGTCGCGACTTCGATGCTGATGGCGCTGAATCCTGCGGACTCACAGAGCCGACGAATCGAGGCCTCGCTGTGGGCAAAGCGATTGGTCGAACGGAGCAGCAAATCCGGCTCGCCTTCGACAGTGCTTTCGCACGAAAACAACAGCATTCCGCCTGGGCGCAGTACGTTGTAGGCGTGCGGTATCGCCTGGGTCAGATCACCGACATAAATGAAGACATCGGCCGCTGTAATCACGTCATATTGTGCAGCGGGCGTGTGCGCCAACGCATCAAGCAAGTTGACCTGATGAAAGCGGTGATACAGGCCGTGTTTGGCAGCCTGCTCAATCATTTTCCCCGAAAGCTCCACGCCGACCAACGCACCCTCCATCGGCGCGAGGTACACCCCTACCAACCCGGTGCCAGAACCTAGATCGAGGACGTCCACCCGCCGATCAGGATGCCGTTCAACAATGATTTCAGCGAATCTGCGCGGCACGCCGTAGCGCAGATTACCGACCAGATGCGTATCGAAGCTTGGGGCGTAATTGTTAAACAACGACGACACCACTTCAGCGGGCGTGGTTGTCGGAACGCCGCCGGTCAGGGTCGCCAGATTGAACGCGAGTATCGGATCATCGGGGGCAAGCTTGAGCGCTAACTCCGTATCGCGAGTGGCGGCATCAATATCGCCGCGCGCTTTTGCGATTGCCGCCATGCCGGAAATCGCGATCACGTTGCCGGGCGCCAAATCGCGCGCCCGTCGATACATTTTTTCAGCGTTGTCCAGATGATTGAGCCGCTGCGAGCACACCGCCAAAGCATTGAGAATGTCCACGCGTTGCGGTGCCATCACGGCCGCTCGCTCAAGAAATTTTTCTTGACTCTCGATATCGTCTGCTTTGTCCGCGGCGGCAGTGGCGATCTCGAGCAAAGCGAGGTGTTCGCCACAGAGTTCCAGCGCTTCTGTGCTGGCATCAACGGCAAGTTGATGCTCGCCCAACTGGCTCATGGCGCGAATACGTGCCACGTGCGCATCCACCCACTCGGGAGCCAGATCAAGTGCGCGCTCCAGCGATTGAACGCAAGCAGGCAGATTGCCCGCCTTTTGCGCCATGGATCCCGCCAGAAAATGAATGCGCGGATCGCCCGGCGCGCTCTTCACCAACGCATTGAGCAGGGTGGCTGCGGCGCGAAGTTCGCCGCGTTCAATTTGCTGGCCAACGCCGCCTAGCTGAGCCCCGATGAAATCATTCGCCACAATGCACTATCCGATGTTTAGGACGGGGGAGTATATCGGGGGGAACCTTCACGCCCGCGTCAGCATTTTTCGCGAAGCGCGTCAAGCAACCGGGCGTGAATATTGGCAAACCCGCCATTGCTCATGATCACCACATGATCCCCCGGGCGGGCGCCTGCCGCAATGGCGGCGATCAATTCATTGACATCCTTGAAATCAGCGGCGCGGTTGGAGAGTGGCTGCAGCGCCTCTGCCACATCCCAGCCGAGGCCACCCGAATACGAAAAAACCTGATCCGCAGCCGCAACACTCTCGGCTAATCGTGCCCGCATCGCGCCAAGCTTCATGGTGTTTGACCGCGGCTCAAAAACGGCGATCACGCGCTCGCCCTTGGCAATGCGCTGCTTTAGCGCGCTGACCGTCGCCGCAATCGCGGTGGGATGATGCGCGAAATCGTCGTAAACCCTCACGCCCCCCACCTCACCGCGTAACTCAAGACGACGCTTGACGCCCTGAAATGCGGCGAGCGCTTCAATCGATTTTTCTGGAGCGACGCCGACGTGGCGCGCCGCGGCAATCGCAGCCAGCGCATTCAGACGATTGTGCAGCCCAGGCATGTCGAGCTTCAATTGGCCAAACCGCTGCCCGCCAAAATCCACTTGATGCTCGCCAACAAAGTGCCAGCCCTGGTCGGAGGCAAACGCCTCGCGCTCGCTCCAGCACCCCATTTCAAGCGTTTGCGTGAGCTCGGCGTCGAGCGCATTGCTGATGATGCGCCCGGTCGACGGAACGGTACGCACCAGATGGTGAAACTGTTTGCGGATCGAGGCCACATCCGGAAAGATATCGGCGTGATCGTACTCAAGATTGTTGAGCACGACGGTGCGCGGACGGTAGTGAACAAACTTGCTGCGTTTGTCGAAAAACGCGGTGTCATATTCGTCGGCCTCGATCACGAAATGTGAACGACCGTTATGGGCTTGGCCGAGCCGCGCTGAGACACCGAAATCAGTCGCGACACCACCGATCAAAAAACCCGGCGTTAAGCCCGCGTGCTCCAGAATCCACGCCAGCATGGACGTGGTCGTGGTCTTGCCGTGGGTGCCCGCCACTGCCAACACCCAGCGATCCCTCAGCACGTTATCTGCCAACCACTGCGGGCCGGATGTGTAGGCCGCGCCTGCGTCCAGAATTGCCTCGGCCAGCGGATTGCCGCGCGTCACCACGTTGCCGATGACGAAACAATCGGGTTTGAGCGCCAGTTGGTCGGCCGAATAACCCTCGATCAGCTCAATGCCGAGCGCGCGCAACTGCTCGGACATCGGTGGATAGACGTTGGCGTCGGTGCCGGTGACACGATAACCCGCTTCGCGAGCCAGTGCCGCAACACCGCCCATAAAGGTGCCGCAGATACCAAGAATATGAATGTGCATACGGAGGCGCTGTCGCCTCAAAGGGCAGCGGTTGAATTTCTATCCATAATTATCGGCGAGCAGCGGTTTCCCACGCTGCGGATACGTCGTGAGCCGATGCTTCGGCGGTGAAACAGCTTTTTTGTAAAAGTGCCATTCAATAGCGGCTTACTCGCGATTTTGGCCAAAAGTCGACTTACGGCATAAATTACATCTTTGCCCATATATAATGGACGTTTCAGAAAAAAGTTGTACATGTTTGAACTGCGCCACCTGGCACTGGAAGCGCTCGCAATCTGCGATGTTGCCGCCAAGCTCGCGGCGGTCGCGGCCATTGCAGCGGACACAGCGCTCGACGCGGCGGTCAACATCGGCACGCCAAGCGGCCTGCCGGGCCGTCCAGCGCGGCCCAATCTGATTGCCGCCACCGAGGTGCCCCGACGCGGCATCGGCAGCCGTGAGGGCCGTGCGGCGCTGATTCATGCGCTGGCGCACATCGAATTCAACGCGATCAATCTGGCGCTTGACGTGGTGTGGCGATTTGCCGCCATGCCGACGAATTTCTACCGCGAATGGATGCAGGTGGCGCGCGAAGAAGCGCTGCATTTTTCATTGCTGCAAGCGCATCTGAAAACGCTCGGATTCGACTACGGTGATTTTCCGGCGCACAACGGGCTGTGGGAAATGGCCGAGAAGACCAGCAATGATGTGCTGGCGCGATTGGCACTGGTGCCGCGCACGCTTGAGGCACGCGGCCTCGACGCATCACCGCCGATGCGCGATAAGCTGCTCGCCGTCGGTGACACGAAAGCTGCGGCAATCATCGACATCATCTTGAGGGATGAGATCGGCCACGTTGCCGTAGGCAATTTTTGGTATCGGCACGTGTGCAGCGAGCGCGGCCTTGATCCCATCGCCACCTACGCCACCCTTGCCGCGCGCTACGATGCGCCGCGCTTGCGTGGCCCGTTCAATCACGAAGCAAGGCTAGCCGCGGGGTTTGAGCAGGCGGAGATTGATGCGCTGTAAGAACGACTGCGCCGCGACGGCTCTCAGTTGGGCGACGAATTGGCGTCGCTCGGTCACACCGCCTCGACTCGATTGCCGAGAGCGCGGCCAAATCCGCTCCTACACATTCAACCCGAAAACTTGATCTTGCCGGTGAGCAACTGCCACCACATCACCCAGTCGCCGATGAACGAATATACCGGTTGCTTGAAGCTGGCGGGCTTGTTTTTTTCGAACACAAAGTGCCCGACCCAAGCCCAGACATAGCCCTGAATGATCGCGACCGGAATCAGCCAGTACCGGGCGCTGACCAGGGCTGCAATCAGCAGCGCAAGGCCCACCGAGGTGCCGATGAAATGCAGCACGCGGCAAGTTCGATTGCGGTGCTCGCCCAGATAAAACGGAAAAAACTCCGCGAAGGTTGCGAATCGTTGAACCGATGATGCGTCTGACATAGCGAGCTCCTCGTTGCGGGTTGGCGAAGCTTAAACCAAGCGCGGGTAGGGTCGCCCGGTTACTCCAGCGGTCGAAATTTCAACGAAAGTTGCCGCTGAAAAATGTCCGCCTGATCGGGCTTTGGCAGTGGCGAGGATTTGTTGATCGCGCGCTCAACCGCTTCGTCATACGCCCGATTGCCGCTCGATTTTTTTAGCGTGACGCTGAGCACCTCTCCGGTCGGCAGTTGCACCACCTCGAACACCGCCTCCGGGTTGCCCGCCACGTCGCTCGCCAGAATGATGTTGCCCTTCACTTTGGCGCGAATTTTGCCGACATAATCGCCTTCGGCCTTCGCTCTAGCGCGCGCCGTCGCCGCATCGGCCGACGCCTTCGCTGCGCGGTCAGCGGCTTGTCGCTCGGCCAGTTCGCGAGCCTGCTTTTCTGCGGCGATTGCTGCTGCACTGGCCGTGGCTGCTGTTGCAGCGGCGGCGGCTTTCACCGCTTGCTGCTCCTGATTGGCCTTGTCTTGAGAGAGCTTCAGCTCTTTCGCGCGCGCGTCGTCGAGCTTGCGTGCCATCTCTTTCTTCGCCGCGTCGTCAGTGGCCTTGAGCTTGGCTTTTTCCTTCGCGTCTTCAGCCGCAAGCTTTGCGATTTGCGTCTTCTTTTCTACGTCTTTCTGCGCTTTTTCACGCGCGATGTCAGCGGGTGATGGCGCAGGCGGCGGTGCCGGCGTTTTCACCGCTGGGGGCGGTGGAGGCATGGGCTTTGGCGGCGGTGGCTGCGGCTGTGCTGGCGGAGGCGGTGGCGCCGCAGCCACCGGCGACGGCGCGACGGTCGACACCAACTCTACCGCCATCGGCTCTTCCGCAGCGGGCGCAACCTGCTTCCAGCGCACGCTAAAAAAAAGCACGGCGACCAGCGCGATGTGCACGAGGATCGCGCCGATCCAGGCCGTGGTTTTCGATCCGTTCATTGTTTCGGCCTGCCTGTCACAAGGCGGCTAGCCGCCTTCTTTGGCGACAAGCCCAACGCGCTTGACGCCCTGCGCATGCAGCGCAGAAAGCAGGTTCACCACTTCGTCGTATTTCACGTTTTTGTCCGCAGCTATGACGACCGGGCGCTCTTTGGCCTTCTGCATATCGAGCACGCGCGAGACGAGGCTTGCGCGGGTAAATTTGTCGCGACTCGTGCTGCCACCGTCGCGCATTGACAGCGTGCCGTCGGCCTTGATCGTCACCTCAATCGGGTCGCCCTGCGTGGTCGACAGCGGCTGGCCCACACTCGGCAAATCGATCTCGCCGGTGCGCAGTGCCGGCGTGGCGATCATGAACACAATCAGCAGCACCAGAATCACGTCGATAAACGGCACAACGTTGATCTGGGCCATGAGTTTGCGGCGGCGCATGACTTTAACGCCTCAGCATCAAACACCCGTTCGCCCTGAGCGCAGCGAAGGGTCTGATGCAATCGACCAACGTCAAACCCTTCGGCTGTAGCCTCAGGGCGAACGGCGCACAAGCAGGGAAGCGCATCTCAAGCCTGCCGTTGCAAAATGTTCAAGAACTCTTCGGCGAACGTCTCAAGCTGCACGTTGATGCGATCCAGCTGTGCCTGAAAGCGGTTGTACGCAACGACCGCAGGGATAGCCGCGAACAGACCAATAGCCGTTGCAATCAACGCCTCAGCAATGCCCGGCGCGACCTGCGCGAGTGTCGCTTGCCCCACGCTCGCAAGGCCTCGGAACGAATTCATGATGCCCCACACGGTACCAAGCAGTCCGATATAGGGACTGACGCTGGCGACCGTGGCGAGGCTCGGCAACTGGTGTTCCAGCGAATCCATTTCACGTTGAATTGCAGCTTTCAGCGCGCGACGCGTACCATCAACCACCGCCTCACGCGATGTGGCAGCTTGTCGCTTTTGTTTGATGAATTCGCGAAAACCCGCCGCAAACACATCGGCCTGTGGGCCATTTTTTTCGCGGCCTTCGGAGATGCGTTGGTACAGCTGGTTCAAGTCTGAGCCCTGCCAGAACGAATCGTCAAACGCGGCGTTTTTTTTGGCCGCGCGCTTGAGCGTGCCGCCCTTGTAAAAAATCAGCCACCACGACCACAGCGACAGCAACACCAACAGCAGCATCACGGCTTGCACCGGGATGCTGGCACCGGAGATTAAATGCATCAAAGAAAGATCAGCAGTGGGTTTCATGCGGCAACCAGTGAGAGTGTGGATTTCATCGCAGTCCGCATGGCGGGCGGCATACGGATAGGGCCGGACAGATCGCTTGCAATGAACGCCAGTGTGACAATCGCTGAGAACAACAGTTCATCGCCGCGCATGATGCGTTGCCGGATGATCAGCCGACTCGCGCCGACTGCGGTGGGCTCGGCGGACACCGTGATCAAATTTCCAAGCAGTGCAGGCGCGTGATAATCCGCCTCAACGCGGCGCACCACGAACACGGCCTTCATGTCGCGCTGAATATCGTCCAGCTCGAAGCCAGCCGCACGCAACCACTCGGTGCGCGCACGCTCAATGAAGCGCAGATAGTTGGCGTAATAGACAACGCCGCCGACGTCGGTGTCTTCGTAATAAATGCGGACGGGGATACTGAAGCTCCCTCCCCCCGGGGGGGAGGGTTGGGGAGAGGGTTTCGGCGAACTAACCATCGTTGCCAAACAACTCGCCACTGCGCATAGCCGCGGGCGGCACCAACCCAAAATGCCGATACGCCCGTGCCGTCGCAATCCGCCCACGACTGGTGCGCTGGATATAGCCCTGCTGAATCAAAAAGGGCTCGATCACGTCTTCAATCGTCTCGCGTTCTTCGCTGATGGCCGCGGCCAGGTTATCGACACCGACCGGCCCGCCAGAGAATTTTTCAACAATCGTTGAAAGCAATTTACGATCCATCACATCAAGCCCGCTCGCATCCACATCGAGCATCGCCAGCGCCTTGTCCGCCACCTCGTGTGACACGCGCCCGTTGGCGCGCACTTCCGCGTAATCGCGCACTCGCCGCAGCAGACGATTGGCGATACGTGGCGTGCCGCGCGAGCGCTTGGCGATTTCAGTCGCACCGCCCGGCTCCATGTTCACGTTCAAAAGGTTCGCCGATCGCGTAACGATGCGCGACAGCTCCTCATCGCTATAAAACTCCAGTCGCGCCACGATGCCAAAGCGGTCGCGAAGCGGATTGGTCAGCATGCCCGCGCGCGTCGTCGCACCGATCTGCGTGAACGGCGGCAAGTCCAACTTCACCGAGCGCGCACCCGGCCCCTCACCGATCATGATGTCGATGGCGTAATCCTCCATCGCGCTGTACAGCGTCTCTTCCAGCACTGCGCTGATGCGATGAATCTCGTCGATGAACAGCACATCGTTCGGCTCAAGATTGGTCAGCAGCGCCGCCAGATCCCCCTTTTTCTCAAGCACCGGGCCGGAGGTTTGGTGCATGTTGACATGCATCTCGCGCGAGATGATGTGCGACAAAGTCGTCTTGCCCAACCCCGGCGGGCCAAACAGCAGCACGTGATCGAGCGGCTCTTTGCGCGTGCGCGCCGCCTCGATAAAGATCGAAAGCTGCCCGCGAATTTTTTCCTGCCCGATGTATTCATCAAGCTGCTTCGGACGCAGCGCTCGCTCCAGCACGTCCTCTTGCACGCCTTCGCTTTTGGGCGCGATGACGCGGTCAACCGCGTCCGCACCCACACCCGTATGCAAGCGGGCAGTCGTCAAAGAATCATCGTGAATGGCCATGGGGCTATTCTATGAGGCGACGGTTTGTCACATCTTCCCGTTCGCCCAGAGCGCAGCGAAGGGTCTGATGAATGAATTTGCCGTTTGCCACGACCCGCTCATGCTGCGGGGCAGTCACCTTTTTTGCTTCGCCAAAAGAGGTAACCCAAAAAAGGCGACCCCGACGATTGGCCTGATCCTGCGATGCTCAGAAAAAAGCGGAACGAAAAAAACTCGCTTCGCTCAGACAGTTTTTC
>JAYSUK010000193.1:0-12897 GCA_043719085.1 Burkholderiales bacterium
ACGGCAAATGCTCCGCCAAAACCGTCACCGCATGCCTGGCGACGCGTTGTGCACCATCGTGAATCTGGTGCCGACAACTGGTGCCGTCGGCGACGATGATCGCGTCCGGTGCGTTGCGGATCGCGGGCAGTAGCGACAACTCAGCCATTTGCATTGAGACCTCGAAATGCTTCGCGTCATAGCCAAATGCACCGGCCATACCGCAGCAGGAGGATTCGATAAGGCTCGGTTTGGCATTGGGAATGAACGCCAGCAACGCGAGGGTCGGGGTGATTTCAGCAAATGCTTTTTGGTGGCAATGGCCGTGCACCAGGATCGGCGCGGTGGCGGGTTTCAATTTCGCTATCAGCGTGTCAAGTTTTCCGGCTTTTGCTTCGCGCTCCAGAAAGGTTTCGATCAGCATGGCGTGATTCGCAACAACCTGCGCGTCGTCGCCTAAGCTCATGGCGAGCATTTCGTCTTTTATCGTAAACAGGCAACTGGGCTCAAGGCCGACGATGCTGATGCCCGCATGGGCAAACGGCACCAGTGCCGAAAGCAAATATTCAGCTTGACGGCGCGCCTCATCCACCATACCTACTGCCAGAAACGTGCGGCCGCAGCAGAGGTTGCGGTCGTCACGGTCGCCTTGTGCTGCCCAACGCGGGATGTGAACGACGTAACCTGCGGCACCCAGCACGGCAATGGCAGCATCCACGTTTTCGCGTTCGAATGCGCCATTAAACGTGTCCACGAACAGCACCACACAAGGCCTGTTATCGGCCTGTGCTTTGAGCAAAGCAGCAGCGCTCACTAGCGTTGGGCCAACCGCCTTGTTAGAGAGGCGTGACCACACGGTGTCGCTGCGCCATTCGGGTAACGAGCGCTTGGCCGAGATGCCTAACAGTCGTTCTATAAGCCAGGCGATCCACGGTTTTCGATTGCGCAAATTGAACACCTGCGGCCACTTTGCGGCGATTCCGGCGGTAACTGGCAGCCGCGCGATCAGGTTGTCCTTGATCGAATAACCGTGCCTCAATTTGTAGTGATGCAGGTGCTCGATCTTCATCTTTGCCATGTCAACACCGGTCGGGCATTCGCGTTTGCAGCCCTTGCAACTCACGCAAAGTTCGAGTGCTTCGTGCACCGCATCCGATGCGATTCCGTCCGTGCCGAGTTGCCCTGAAACCGCCATACGCAGCGTGTTGGCGCGACCTCGCGTGCTGGCCGATTCGTCGCGTGTGACGCGGTAACTTGGGCACATGGTGCCTGCGTCAAACTTGCGGCAGTGGCCGTTGTTGTTGCACATTTCAACGGCCTTGCCGAAGCCTTCCGCGCCGTCACCGCCGGTGCCTGGTGTGGTGGTCGCCTGAGTCACCGGATCGTTCTGCACGTTCCATGCGCTCCAGTCGAGCGCGGTTTTGATTGGGATAGTTTTGTACGCCGGAGGGAACCGGAATAGGGAGGCGTCGTCCATCTTCGGTGCCTCAACCATCTTTCCTGGATTGAACACATTGTCCGGGTCGAACGCCTGCTTAATCTGGCGGAATGCGCCCGTGATCGCTGGGCCGAATTGCCATTCGATCCATTCGCCGCGACACAGGCCATCGCCGTGTTCGCCGCTGTAGGCACCCTTGAATTTGCGGACCAGCGCGCTGGCTTCCTGCGCAATGGCGCGCATCTTTGAAGCATCGCCGCGCCGCATATCGAGAATCGGGCGCACATGCAACGTGCCAACGCTGGCATGCGCGTACCAGGTGCCGCGCGTGCCGTGCTTTGCGAATACCGCGGTGAGATTTGCCGTGTACTCGGCGAGGTTTTCCAGTGGCACTGCGCAGTCTTCGATGAAACTCACCGGCTTGCCGTCGCCCTTCAAACTCATCATGATGTTGAGCCCGGCTTTGCGCACTTCCCACAGGTTTTTCTGCGGCGCATCGTCAGTCATCGAGACCACTGCATCCGGCAATCCCAATGTGCCGATCAGCTCAATGAGTTGGTGCAGCTTGTGCTTTTGCGCAGCTTTGTCATCACCCGAAAATTCCACCAACAAAATCGCATCGGGCGAACCGACGAGTGCGGCGCGGATCGTTGGTGCGAAAGCGGGATTGGTCAGCGACAACTCAATCATCGTGCGGTCAACCAGCTCAACGGCCGTCGGTCCGAGTTTGACGATGTATTGCGCCGCGTCCATTGCCTGATGAAACGTCGGAAAATTGACGACGCCGAGCACTTTGTTTTGTGGCAGCGGCAGCAGCGCGAGCGTCAACGATTTAGTGAATGCCAGCGTGCCTTCCGAGCCGACCAATAAATGCGAAAGATTGACGCTGCCGTCGTTGGTGTACGGGCGCTCATTCTGGTTGCAGAAGATGTCGAGGTTGTAGCCACCCACACGGCGCAGCACCTTCGGCCACACGCGCTCGATCTCGCCGCGATGTTCGGTGGCAAGCGACTGCCCAAGCTGCCCGATGTGCCTCGCGCGGCCAGTTGCCACATGCAGCGCTCCAAACGTTGCCACGCTGCCGTCCGCCAACCACGCATCCGCGCCAAGCACGTTGTGCACCATGTTGCCGTATGCAATGGACCGTGAGCCGCAGGAATTGTTGCCCGCCATGCCGCCCAGCGTGGCTTGTGCGCTGGTAGACACATCGACGGGAAACCACAATCCGTGCGGTTTCAGGTACGCGTTGAGCTGATCGAGCACTATGCCCGGCTCAACCGTGACCGTACGGTTTGCCGCATCGAAACTGATGACATTACGAAAGTATTTGCTGTCGTCAATGACCAGCGCGACGCCCGTTGTCTGCCCGCACTGACTGGTGCCACCGCCGCGCGCCAGCACGGGCACTTTCGCGTCACGCGCAATGTTGATCGCGTTCTTGATGTCGTCAGCCGTTTTGGGGACGAAAACGCCGACCGGGATTTGCTGATAAATCGATGCGTCGGTGGCGTAGCGGGCGCGGTCAGCGTCGGTGAACAGCACTTCGCCTTGCGTGTGTTTGCGTAGCTTGGCGGCGAGGTCGGTCATACGTACTTTTGTGTAGCGGCCGCTCCTGAGTGTGGGAGCGGGAGCGGGAGTGGTAGTGGGTTGGGGTTAGTGCGGTGCTGAACTTTGAGCGGACTCACTACGTCCGCAATTGACATGCGTCAAGCGCGTTTCCAGCCACCCCGTATTATCCTTCGCTCCCTGTTCGAAGGAGGAACACCCATGCTCAAACTGAATTTTCACCCCGCTGGCCGTCATCAGTTGTCCATTCCTGGTCCATCGCCAGTGCCAGACCGCATTTCGCGGGCGTTTTCGATGCCGACCATTGATCATCGCGGGCCGGAGTTTGGGCCACTCGGGTTGACGGTGCTCGCCGGCATTAAAAAGATTTTTCAGACGCAACATCCAGTGATTATTTATCCCTCGTCGGGCACGGGCGCATGGGAGGCGGCGCTGGTCAACACGTTGTCCATGGGTGACACTGTGCTGATGTACGAAACGGGGCAATTTGCTGCGTTGTGGAAGAAGATTGCCGACAGTCTGGGACTGAAGACTGAGTTCATCGGATTGCCCGGCGTTGAAGGGTGGCGCAAGGGCGTGCAGAGCGATCTGATTGAAGCGCGATTGCGCGCAGACGCGGCGCATGCGGTCAAAGCGGTGTGCGTCGTGCACAACGAAACATCAACCGGCGTGACCAGCGACATCAAGGCTGTGCGCGACGCGATTGACCGCGCGGGACACCCTGCTTTGTTGCTGGTCGACACCGTGTCCGGCCTCGGCAGCGCTGAGTACAAACACGATGCGTGGGGCGCGGACGTGAGCATCGCCGGCTCGCAAAAAGGGCTGATGATGCCGCCCGGAATTTCCTTCAACGCGTTGTCACCCAAGGCCATCGCCGCAAGCAAAAAGGCGACGATGCCCAGAGCCTTTTGGGCGTGGGACGAGATGCTGGAGATGAACAAAACCGGGTACTTTCCGTACACGCCGAACACCAATTTGTTGTACGGCTTGCACGAGGCGCTGGAGATGATGCTCGGCGAAGGGCTCGACAATGTGTTTGCGCGCCATCAGCGTCTGGCTAGGGCGTGTCGAGCAGCGGTGACCGGCTGGGGGCTGGAGATTCAGTGTACGGACCCGTCCGTGTACTCACCGGTATTGACCGGCGTGGTGATGCCGGAAGGCATGGATGCGGACGTAGTGCGCAAAGTGATTTACGAAAAATTTGACACCTCACTTGGCATGGGCCTGGGCAAAGTCAAGGGCAAGCTGTTTCGCATCGGGCACTTGGGCGAATGCAACGATGGTTCGCTGATGGGCACGCTGTGTGCGGTAGAGATGGGGCTGTCGCTGGCAGGCGTGGCGTTGAAAGGCAGTGGTGTGGTTGCGGCGATGGAAGTGCTGAAAGCACCGCTGGAATCGGTGCAGCCTTCGGCGCTCAAGATCGCCGCTTAACGGCTCGTTCGCGGTGCATGTGTCGGAGCGCATCCGCCGCGATTACATGCACCTTCTCATAATCGGGTCGCGGCAGAACCGCTCCTACAGTTATCGTATCAAGGCAAAAATTTCATGTCCCCCAGTCAAATTCGCCGCCACCTCATCAAGGCCATCGCCACAACACCCCTACTCGGCAGCAGTGCGTTGTTCGCGCAAGCCGCATGGCCCAGCGGCACCGTAAAAATCATCGTCGGCTTTCCGCCGGGTGGCGGCACCGATGCGCTGGCCCGCATCCTCGCGCCCAAGCTCACCGCGATGTGGGGTCAGCAGGTCATCGTTGAAAACCGCGCCGGTGTGGCGGGTGTGTTGGCCGCTGACGTCGTCGCCAAATCGACCGACGGGTTGACGCTGCTCATGGGGCACATCAATTCGCACGGCATCGGGCCCGTACTTAATCCCAAAATGCCGTACAACGCGGATACTGATTTTTCTCCGTTGACCCTGGTGGGCGTCACCCCCAATGTGCTCATTTGCCACCCGAATGCGCCGGCAAAAACGGTGAAAGACATCGTTGCACTGGCCAAGTCCAAACCGGGCAGCTTATCGTTCGGTTCTGCAGGCAGCGGCAGCGCGCAACATTTGGCGCTGGAGCTGTTCAAGGTGGCCGCAGGCGTCGACGTACTGCACGTTCCCTATAAAGGCAGCGCGCCCCTGCTGACGGATTTGATGGGCGGCCAGATCAACTACTCGTTTGACACCATGGCCGCCGTGACGCCGCACGTCAAGGGCGGCCGGGTTTTTGCGGTCGCGCAAACACGGCCCGCGCGTTCGGCAACGTATCCGGACCTGCCCACGGTGGCTGAGAGCGGCTATCCCGGCTTCGACGCGACCACGTGGTACGGCGTGATCGGCCCGGCGAAGATGCCCGCAGACGTCGTTGCACGAATCAGCCGCGACATCAACGCAGCGATGGCGATGCCTGACGTGAAAGAGCGTCTGGCCGGCGTGGGCGCTGAGGACGGCGGCGGCACGCCGCAGCAGTTTGCCGACTTCATGCGCGCTGAGCGCGTGAAATGGGCGAGGGTGGTGAAGGAAGCGAACGTGAAAGTGGACGCGTAGTTAGCGTTATGTTTGCGGCATTGCGACTAGCAGCTTTCCGCTGAAAATACCGCTGGATTGGGGCTAGAGGCAGATTAGTCCAGCTATCGACTTTTCGGCTTTTAGGCTACGTATCCCGCTCAGTGTGACGTTTTCACAAAAAAGCTGATAGCGTCCACGCACGTCTGTCCAACTGCAATCCCGCCTGCTTGAGCCAGTACATTGGCATGGCTGATATGTCCGGTGCGCAGCGTGCTTTCCGCTTCGCCGATGCGGGCGCTCAGGTGGCTCACGGTGCACGCCGCAACACCGCGGGTTTGCAGGATTTCGAGGCTGCGAATCCCAGCGTTGTCGAGTCCGACGCCTGCGTCGTTAAAAACCACCAGCGCCGGAGGGTGCGCGAGCGCGAGGTGCGCCGCACTTACGCCACCGTGCGAACCTGTGACCACGATTTGACCGCGCATTTCTTCGGTGACCGCGCTAACGCTGTCAATCAGGAAGGTTTGCACAAGAGGCCCGATCAGTCGATGGTTTTTTCATAAAACGCGAGTGTGGAAAGCGGGGTGAATCCGAGGCGCGCCAGGATAGGCTGACTTTCGGCGCTCGCTTCCACGGCGAGGTAGCTTGCACTACGCGCCTTGGCGCGCACTGCGCGCGCTTTGAGCAAACTGGTATACGCGTGCTGCCGCCGCCACGCGACTTTGGTCGTACCGCCGCAGAGCAGGGCGTACGGCGCGCCCGGCGCATGAAACATGTAACCCGAGCTGACCGGCTCGCCACCTACCGCGAAGCCGGCAAAAAATACGACGCCCGGGTCGCGACTAACCAGAAGGCTACGGTAGTCATTGACGTAGCGTGCGTTCGGCGCATCAGGCCACACGTCATCCCAGATTTCCTGATAGGCGTCGAGCGAGGCCGGCGTGGTCAGCTCGCGCACCTCAAGCGCCAATTCATTGGACGCTGCATTGAAATACTCGGACGGTAAAGCCGTCAGTACCGAATCAACCGGGCAGGCCATGAGCGTGCTGTGGTCGTGCTCCTCGAAGCCACGCGCAACGAGCGCCGCGCACAGCGACACTCGCGCCACATCATGTGCGTAGAGTTTCCACATCAGCACTTTGGCCGCACCTCGAACTGCTGAGAGTTCATCGTCAACCACAGCGGCGGCGAGCTCATCTGGAAAGTCGTGCCACATGATGTAGCGCTGACTGCCAGTCGCGGTGGTGTAGCGGCAAACATTCGCCGAACGCTCGCGCGCGCACCCCGCAACATTCGCGCTGCGGCGCATGGTTTCGTCGTAGAGGGCGAGGAGCTCGAACGGTTTCATTAGTAGGGCTGATCCTTAACCCTCTACGTTAAAGGAAGAGGGACGATAGCGTGGCTTGAATAAATCTAAGTAGGCAAAATTTCACAATTTGAGTTTTTGAAACGAATTTTATGTTGGTCGCAGCAGTCGCGAAGCGCAAATGCAGGGCAGGCTTCCGTCGCCCAAGGTCAGGGCTACGTCTTTATGAACTCTGCGATGAACTGGACTTTCTTCCAGTCAGGACCGCCGAGCCTTCCAATCTCCGGATGGTTGTGGAACTTGCCGCTACCGATAAGCCAAAACACCTTGTCGACAGCATAAGCCGAAACTTCGGCGGCGTCGGCGATCTGTGAAATTACCTTCTGAATTTGATAAGGACTCGCCCGAGCTGGGCACAGCCCAATGCCTACAAATATTTCGATTAAATGTACATCTGGCTTACCGTACTTAACAAATCCGAGCTCTTTTAGAAAGTCGCATGCAAGCGGGTATCCGATGCCTTCAATTTCTGCCGCCAAGATCATCGGCAAGGCCGCCATCGATCTTTTGTCGCCATACAAATAGTTGGCCCAAGCATAGAAATCTTGCTCACTCCTAAATTGAGTGAAAAATGCGGCAGCAGAGAGAATCGTCTTGCTGTACTTTGGCCAAAGGCTCTGCGGTGTAGATCGAAGCTGGCCGCGGGGCTGAAGTGTTTTTACGATACTCTCGAGCAGGAGGGTTGGATCACTTTTGTAGTTCTCTTTCACCTTCCTCGGGTCAAAGTCAAATAGCACCTTGCCAAGATTGTGTACGCCATCTATGGAGTCGCCGATTACCCCGCGCTTCATATTCGCATTCTGAGCTGAACTGAGTAATCGGTGAAAGAGTTCGTCGATAGGCAAGGGTACATTGCTCCTGTCTGGAAACGCCAAATAGCTTTCCACGATTTCTGCCGCACGCGGTACGGCGAGTTCTCGCACCAGGAACTGCTTTGCGGTGAGGTATGTACTTTTCATGAAGTGTTGATGCGACATAGATGCTTTCGATTTGTGAACGAAACACGTAAACCGTGAATCGCATAGGAGGACTATGGTTCGAGCGTATGGGGCAACAGCCGGACCAGACCGCAAATGCCACACGCAAATTTGAGGGCGACGATTGGGCGCCGCCCCAGTGGTGCAAGGTCGTCTTCGTGAATGTCAACCTCCGCGTCATCAACGTAGATTGTTCCAGTGAACCAATCCGCAAGAACACCGTCTGTGCCGAATCGTGTGAGTGAAAACGGCGTGTCAGCGGCATCCGCTGGAGAAAGTGGATCGAATTTCATAAGGTAGAGTCGGTCGTTTCGAATCTGCCACACTGATTCAAAGCGGCGTTCGCGTTCCCTTACCGATCCGGAAAGGACGGTGCCGCACACCAAAGCCTGCGCGACAAAATAGGCGGCGAGCGCTTCTTCAGCGTTCACCTCTAGCACGCGGTCATTGTGGTGAAGGAAGTCTGGTGTACGTAGGGTCATAGTGTTTTGCCGCCTTTTGTCGCAGCCCGTGAAATGCGGGTGTGAACAAAGGCTATCGCGAAGCGCGACAAATTACGTCGCATGGACGTTTGCTTCGTGTTGGGCGGGTCGTACAGATGTTCCGAAACTGAGGCACTCTTTGCTGGAAAGCGAGTGCGCCGTTTTGTCAATATCGAGGTGGTTGCCATGCGTAAGCTTCAACTGCTCAATGCCGCAGGATCGCTTGATTTTTTGCGGGTACCGCCGGGAAATCGGCTTGAGGTGTTGCGAGGTGATCGGGCAGGACAACACAGCATTCGCATCAACGATCAATGGCGTGTGTGCTTTGTGTGGGCGAACGGCAGCGCCCAAAACGTTGAGATTGTTGACTATCACTGAGCCGTTGACGATTATTGAGGATCTGCCATGTCAAGAAAAGTAGCTCTTGCCACACCCGGAGAAATTCTCTCTGAGGAGTTTTTGAAACCGATGTGCGTGTCGCAGTATGCCTTGGCGCAGGCTATTGGCGTGCCTCGCCGTCGTATCAATGAGATCGTCCTCGGCAAGCGCTCAATCACTGCTGATACTGCGCTTCGGCTGGCTGCTTTTTTTGGCACAGACGCGCAAAGCTGGATGAATCTGCAAACGCATTACGACATAGAGCGGGCACGTGAAACTGTGGCCAAATTTCTGAAGACCGTGATTCCGGTGACACGAGCAACGAGCGATTCGTCGGTCACTCAGGCGTAGAGCTTCGCCGCCGCTCGCAGTTCTGTCACCACGCGTTCACGCAATCGCAGGGGCGAAAGGACTTGCACGCCCGCGCCAAAGCTCAGCAACCACCAGATCAGGCGATTACTTTCAGCTACGGTCGCTTCAACCTTCCAAGTGTGATCATCATCTTCACCGCGAGTCAGAATCTGATCATCGCTCATCGGTGATTCGGCCAAGAGTCGTCCCAGAAATGGTCGCACGGAAAGTGTGACGCGGATCTGCTGTCCGGTACCCCAGCCCGTTGCTTGCGAGGCCACAAATTCATCCAGTGAAAAATCGGTCGGGTAGGCAAACGTTTCGTCTGTGACATTTGCCCTTTCGATGCGCAACAGTGCCAAGGCTCGCGGTAGATGTGTGGGCGCGTCGAAACCCTCAAACTGTGCGGCAAGGTAGCTTCGGGAGCCTTCCACGATGAGACCAAGTGGACGAACGCGGCTTTCGGTAACGAAATCATTGGCGTTGCGATAGCGTATGTCCAGCCATCGTTCCTCGATGACCGCATGAGTGATCGCAGTCATGACGCTGTGCTTTATTTGCGTTGGCCTCAATGCAAACACGAGTGAAGAAAAAGCAACCTTTTTCGGCCATTTTGCCGCTTTGCTCGCGTTGACTTCACGACGTAGCGTGGCGTGCGCCGCCTCGAAATAGGGAGCAATGGCGCGCTCAACACTGCCGGGTACGGCACCCGGCAAAACGCGTTTCGCAAGCGTAAGCACGATGGCCTGATCAAGCGTCATCGCGGGTACTGTAATGGGCAGGGCTTTCGCAGACCAGCACCAGCCGTAAGGCCGACTTGCGTCGCGGCAATCGAGTGACGGGTACTGCGACTGGATATCTTTGAGCGTGCGCTGAACCGTGCGCGCATCTCTCACATGACCACGATCACGGAGTTGTCGGGTCAGAGTTTGCGCATCAATCGCCCGAGGCGACACGGGAATCAGCGTCAGCAGATCGAGTACGAATTTCAGTGTGTCTTGCGTGTTGGATTTACCCATGTTGGCTTTGACCTTGTTTCAATGCAACGCGGACGACTGCTTGGTACTTGCATCTGGCGTTGGCAAGCATGTGACGTTAAGCGGCAGCAGATTCATGGCAGAGGGCGTAACAGCGCCTCCCGCACTCGCACCATCGCGAGCGTGTCGAGTGTGCAGTATTCGCGCAGTCGATGTGTTAGCTGAGCTTTGCGATCAGACGCGGTGTCAGCGGCGAGCAATTCGAGAAAAGCGAGCTGTGCGGCCCCACCGTTTCGCACATCATCTAGTTGCTCGTATGACAACTCGGGCACGAGCGCCGGCAACACTGCTTTGATACTCCAGCTGCCTTTTTGTGACGGATGGTAATAGTGCGCTTTCACGACGGGTAACAGGTCTACCATTCGGTCAATCAGAATAAGCAACTCGCGGCGCCTTTCCGGAAAGCGCGCGGCGAGCTCCTTGACTCGGGACGCTTCAAAGCTCTGGTTGTAGACAAATATCGGCGCGCTCGATACTTCTGCATCGCAACACGCCAATAGTGCGGCTACGCAGTCGGCGCAGGGATCGTCGCCGTTCGTATGCAGATACTCACGGTGTTCGAGCGTGCCATTTTTACTTTGGTGGTGGCAAGACAGCTGAAACGGGATTTGCTGAAATGGACGAGTGCCCGCCCACATCGGCACCGCTGGATTGACGGTCTCGAAGTCGAGAATCAATGAAGCCACACGCAAATGGTTCGGTGCAATGATTGCCGGTAGTTATGTCAGGTTCGGATGGCATTTGAGCCGTGGCTTGCGCGTCTGCAATCCATCTGGGCACCTCAGTTGCACGCGCAGCGGCTTCGGCTGTCACACATCTGATTCAACCAGCAGCCCTCGATAGTCACCACCACCTGGGTAAATCCAACTTGAGTCGATATGCGCAATCGCCAACGCCTTGAGTTTCAAACCCGCATGCGTGGCGACGAAATATTGAATCGCAACGTCGTCGCGGTGATAGTCCTTGACGGACGTTGACGATTTCACCTCGACCATCTTCCATGCGCCACGTCCGAACTGCGGTGCTGGCAGCATGACGTCAGCGAACGCAAGCGCTCCATTGGCGCGAAAACCGGCTTCAAAGAATGGCGTATCGCCACTCAGCAGCGCTTCGGTTCGCGCAAATGCAGCGTCGAACCCATCGGTGAACGGATCGATGACGATGCGCTCCGGGCGTGGGTCATAGAGCGCCTGCGCGATTGCGCCGACGCTGTGACCGGTCGCGTAGTTCGCAACCGATTGCGCGCTGTCTTTGCGATCATCTGGACGGTGAAGCTCCAACCACAGTCGCTTTGGGCATTGGCGATGGGCGATGAGCTTCGATTTTGACAGTGGCCGCATTTTGGAGGATCAGTGTGATTGATTCGCAGGATACTACTGACGACGGCGACGAAATACGTCGCCACACGACAACATCGCGCATGGCGCTTTGTTCGCATCGCGTAGCGGAACAAGGTTGAACAATGCGCTGACCCTACCCGCGACAGGTGCCTTCCCGCTCGCCCAAACTCACCGTCGCCCTAAACCGCGGTTGCAGGGGGCGCAGTCGCACCAGCATGTTCGCTCCGCCACGGCAGGGGGGCGCACGCGTCCCAAAAACTCGTCTCGCCCCGCAAAAAAGCGGCGGACGAGTACGCCGACGCTCTGCCAATCGAGCAAGCTGGGGTCTACATCACACTATAAACCGGCCCGCCGCCACCTTCCGGCACGACCCAGTGTATGTTTTGCAGCGGATCTTTGATGTCGCAGGTTTTGCAGTGAACGCAGTTTTGCGCGTTGATTTGCAGCTTCTGCGAGCCATCATCGTTGGCGACAAATTCATACACACCCGCCGGACAGTAACGACTCTCGGGCCCTGCATATCGCGCCAGATTGTGCTTGACTGGAATCGACGCGTCGCGCAGTTGTAGATGCACCGGCTGGTCTTCCTCGTGGTTGGTGTTTGACAGGAACACCGAGGAGAGTTTGTCAAACGTGATCACACCGTCGGGCTTCGCATAGGTGATCATTGGCATCTGATCGGCAGGCTTCAGATATTCGTTGTCGGCCTTGCCGTGGCGCAGCGTCCAGCCCACCAATTTTCCCAAGCCGAGATCGTTCATCCACATGTGAATGCCGCCATGCAATGTGCCCAGCGCCATGCCCCATTTCAGGCCCGGCTTTACGTTGCGAACTTTGTAGAGATCGCTGAACACCCAGCTCTTCTTCCAGCCGTCGTTGTAGGCGTGCAGTTCGTCGTGTTGACGTTCCGCCTTGACTGCATCGAACGCTGCCTCAGCCGCAAGCATGCCGGTTTTCATGGCGTTATGCGAGCCCTTGATGCGTGGCAGATTCACGAAACCTGCACTGCAACCGATCAATGCGCCGCCGGCAAAGGAGAGCTTCGGCACGCTCTGCAAACCGCCTTCGTTGATGGCGCGCGCGCCGTATACCAAACGCTTGCCGCCTTCAAACAACGGCTTGATATGCGGGTGCAGTTTGAAGCGCTGAAACTCATCAAAGGGCGACAACCACGGATTCTCGTAACTCAAGTGAATCACGAAGCCCACGGCTACCAAACAGTCTTTGTTTTCGTTGGTCAGGTGATACAAAAACGAGCCGCCACCGGTACTCGAATCAAGCGGCCAGCCCTGCGAGTGCATCACCAGACCGGGCTTGTGTTTTGACGGCTCAACCTGCCACAATTCCTTGATGCCGATGCCGTATTTTTGGGGATCGACACCATCGCGCAGATTGAACTTTTTCATCAACTCCTGCGATAGTGAACCGCGCACGCCTTCGGCGAACAGGGTGTACTTTGCATGCAGCTCCATGCCCGGTTGAAACTCGCCTTT
>JAYSUK010000194.1:0-1613 GCA_043719085.1 Burkholderiales bacterium
TTTGTTCTCATCCGATGTGGTCACAGGCAAAGTGTCACGTGTCGTTGGCGCATCGAACAACGCAAAAGGCGCTTCAACCGGCAGCATCGATTCCAGATACGGCGTCGGTCCGATCCAGCGATTGGTGGCAGTCCCGGTTCCCTTGATCACGAAGACACCCTGCGGCGTGTTGCCATTGGTAATCGTGCCCGGCAGACTGGTGCGTGCCATCGCCAGTTGTGCGATGTTGAAATAACTGCCGTCGGCGTTGCGCACGAAGCGTCCGTCCGCGCCACGCACCAATGCAAGCCCCGCGCGCTCGCGATCACGGCGCTGAAAACTGAACAGCACCGGATAGCCCGCACGCAACGGCGCGGCAAGCAGATCGACCAGAGGCGGCCGCTGCACCAGATCAGCGAGCGGCGCTACAGTCAAACGACGCTCCAGCGCGCGCAAACGCGGCTCGTTCGCCCAATCGGGAAACTGCGATTGCATCATCGGCAGCAACATCTGACGCGACGTAGCGGAATCATCATTGCGCAACAGCGTGTAAGCGCCAATCGCGAATTCACGCGGCGTCTTTATCTTCGGCAACAGCGCCGGAAGCAAGGGCGCTGCCTCGCTCCAGAACTGCGTGTGCGCCGCGCTCAACACGGCGCGTTGATACGCAGGGCTTTTCTCGTGCGCGCTCGGCAGGACTGCGAGCAGATGCGCACGTACGAGGTCTTTTTCGATGTTGAAATGCGCAGCGGCAGACAACGCTTTCGGCAATTTCTCGTCCGCCTCCGCGCCAGGTAACAGTGCGAGTACGGCGCGCAGCGTTGCGGCCTCTTCATCAAACACGGCACGCTCGCCAGCCTGCGACGTCAACGCCGCGTTGAGCGTGGCGGGCCGCAGCGCCGCAAGTTCGGGCACAGTTCGCCGCACGGCACCGGACGCGTCGACGCTTCGTTGCGGCGTCGCGCAACCCGCGAGCAGCAGCATCGCAGCGGCCATCGCGAACTGAATTTGGAGCGATTGTCTGTGCATGTTTTCAGGCGCGTTCAGGAGTTTGAGGTGTGCGTTGCAATGGTATCGCGACGCTGTCGCGGCGTTGCAAATTGACTGTCTATTGCTGTAATTGTGGCGCGCACAGCCGGTCATTCAGTGACAACAGCATTTGTCTGCGACCCATATTGCATATGGGCATAGACTGTTTTTGGCGGATTCTCAATCGAAGTGCACAACGGCGGGGTGCAGTTTGGATAGTAGCTCGGCGGGGGTTTGCCAGTTCAGGCAGAGTCGGGGTCGGTGATTGAGTTGATGCTCGATGTGGGCCACCTCTTGTGGACTTAAGTCACTGATGAGGCGGCCCTTAGGTACGTAGTGACGGATCAAGCCGTTGGTGTTCTCGACGGTGGGTTTCTGCCAGGGGCGGTGCGGCTGGCACGGGTAGATGGTCAGCGACTTGATGTTGGGCAGGCGGGCGAACTCGCTGCCCTGATCGGGGATCAGGCAGACGATGGGCAGATTTTGCTCGCGCATACGTGTTCTCACCCAGCTCTCCACGGCTGATGCCGTACAGTGTTTCAGCCAACCGATCATGGTGTAGCGGGTACGTCGGCACACGGCCACCACTAGGCGTGCGCTGTCGC
>JAYSUK010000195.1:0-4354 GCA_043719085.1 Burkholderiales bacterium
TGGCGAAGAAACCCGTAGCCGTAGCAAAAGGCAAAGTCAAAGTTGCGGCTAAACCCGTGGCAAAGATCGCCAGCAAAGTAACCAAGGTTGCGACAAAACCGACACCAAAAGCGGTCGCCAAGAAACCGTTGAAACCGGTCGTCGTTCATAAAGCAGCCACTAAACCCATTGCCAAACCCGTCGCAAAGTCGGCGCCCAAGGCCAATGCTCCCGTCACACCGCCCACCGGCAAGCAGCTGGTGGTGCCAACAAAGGTAACAGTTAAACCCGTGGTCGTAGCGAACAAAACAATCGTGGTGGATAAGCCGCGCAAGGACGATGCAGTCGCCGATCTTGCCAAGCCCACCAAACCCATCAAGCCCACCAAAGCCGAAGCCATCGCGGCGGCAAAAAAGAATATGGCGGCGGTGTTAGCCGCGCAGCCCGCCCCCGTGAAAACCGGCAAGCCCGGCCGCCCCCCAAAAAATGCAGTCGACGCACCTGAGGCGGCGTCCGCAGAAGCCGCAGCGCCCGTCGCCATCGCGATTAATCCGCTGACCGGTAAACCAAAAACCCGCAAGCAGCTCTTGCTTGAGAAAAAGCAGCAAGCGCTGCTCGAAGCACTCGCGCCGTTCAAAACGGTGGACGCCGAAACCCGTCGCCTGCGCCTCAAAACGCTGATCACGCTCGGTAAAGATCGCGGCTACCTGACCTATTCGGAGATCAACGATCACCTGCCAGATGATTTGGTAGACGCCGAGGCGATTGAGTCGATCGTTGCGATGATCAACGACATGGGCATTCAGGTTTTTGATGAAGCGCCTGCTGCCGAAGAATTAATCATTTCTGAGACCGCCTCTGCTGTTGCCGATGACGACGTCGCTGAAGAGGCTGAACAGGCGATCTCCCAGCTCGACAGCGAGTTCGGCCGCACCACCGACCCCGTTCGTATGTACATGCGCGAAATGGGTACCGTTGAGCTGTTGACCCGCGAAGGCGAAATAGAAATCGCCATGCGTATTGAGGATGGCCTCAAGCACATGGTGCAGGCGATTTCGGCTTGTCCGATGTCGATTGCGCAGATTCTCGAACTTGCGGACAAGATCGAAAAAGGCGAGGTCGTGGTTGACGACATCGTCGACGGTTTGGCGGGCCTTGAGCCACCCGCCCCTGCGCCTGCCGCGCCCATCGTAGCGGCTGATGGCGAAGGCGACGAAGAAGAGCAGGAAGAAGAGGAGGAGGACGAAGAAGCAACGGCTGCGATCTCTGCCGAGTTGCTCGCCAAGCTCAAATCCATGTCGCTCGAAAAGTTCGCCACCATTCGCAAGAATCACGCGAAGCTGCTCGCGCACATCGAGAAGGGCGAGTACAAAAATGAGAGCTACGTCAAGGCGCAAAAGAAGATTACCGAAGAGATGACCGACATTCGCTTCGCCGCGAAAATCGTCGAGCAGCTCTGTGATTCGGTGCGAGCTGAAGTCGAAAAAATTCGCGGCCACGAGCGTAAATTGCAAGAGCTTCTGGTCTTCAAATGCCACATGCCGCGTGAACATTTCCTGAAAATGTTCCCCGAAAAGGCGATGGACCTGAAGTGGGTCGACAAGGAAATCGCGGCGGAAAAGCCGTACAGCGAAATCATGGCGAAAAACCGCCAGGCGCTGGTCGAGCGTCAAGAGTCCCTGCTGTCGCAACAGTCCAAAGTGATGTTGCCGCTGCAAGACTTCAAAGACATCTACAAACAGATGTCGTCAGGTGAAGCCAAGTCGCGCAAGGCGAAAAAAGAAATGACCGAGGCCAACCTGCGCCTCGTGATCTCGATTGCCAAAAAATACACCAACCGTGGCTTGCAGTTCCTTGACCTGATTCAGGAAGGCAATATCGGGTTGATGAAGGCGGTCGATAAATTCGAATTCCGCCGCGGCTTCAAGTTTTCGACCTATGCAACGTGGTGGATCCGTCAGGCGATCACACGCTCGATCGCCGATCAGGCGCGCACCATTCGCATCCCGGTGCACATGATTGAAACGATCAACAAAATGAACCGCATCTCGCGGCAAATTTTGCAAGAAACAGGTATCGAGCCGGATGCGCCCACGCTAGCGTTGCGCATGGAAATTCCAGAAGACAAAATCCGCCGCATCATGAAGATCAGCAAAGAGCCGATCTCAATGGAAACACCCATTGGTGACGATGATGACAGTCACCTCGGTGACTTTATCGAAGACACCAACACGCTGACGCCAATGGACGCAGCCGTGCAGGACAGCCTGCGCGATCTGTGCAAGGAGGTGCTCGACACCCTGACGCCACGCGAAGCCAAAGTGCTGCGCATGCGCTTCGGCATAGAGATGAACACCGACCACACGCTTGAAGAAGTGGGCAAGCAGTTCGACGTCACCCGCGAGCGGATCCGTCAGATCGAAGCCAAAGCGCTGCGCAAGTTGCGTCATCCAAGCCGGGCAGAGCGGCTTAAGGGGTTCGTGACTGAGGCATAAGTTTCGGCGGTCAAGCGCCGCTTAACTGACAAACGGCCCTGCGGGGCCGTTTGTCGTTGATGGGTGCGTGAGCACTTAGCCGGTGCCGCGAGTCGACAGATTCAACACAAGCATCGCGCACCGATGCGATAATTAATGCCAGTGGGCCGTTAGCTCAGTTGGTTAGAGCAGAGGACTCATAATCCTTTGGTCGGGGGTTCAAGTCCCTCACGGCCTACCACTTCCCCTTACTTTTTTTATGTAGCATCGTCCAGACGTCGCTGCGTATCTGTATTCGCTCAGAGCGCTCATCTTGCCCCAATGCACCCAGTTGAGCGCTTGCAGGAGTTGATATTTACGTCAATAATTAGCAAATAAACATTTTATTTGACGTAAATATCAAATGCAGACACTACAAGAGCTAGGCAAGGCGGTTGCTGCGCGACGTCAAGTCCTTGGCATACAACAAGCGGTCGTGGCCGCGCAGGCGGGCGTCACCGCAGAAACGTTATCGCGCTTTGAGCGCGGGCGCACCGCCGAATTCGGCGCTCGAAAACTGCTCGCTGTGCTGGCGGTGTTAGGTATGGAGCTTGACCTCATAACCGTTGGGCAATCGGGCACGCTCGACGAACTACGCCGCGAGCGCAATCTGGCAGGCACAGCGGATCGCACGGACAACGCATGAAACTCGCGGTTTACGTGCTTGGCCGCGAAGTGGCGATACTGGAACAAGTTGGCGATTTCAAAAGCGTGATGACCTATCACGCAAACACCGCGCCCGACGACTTCGTATCGCTAACCATGCCCGTGCGAACCGAATCGTACGTATGGGATGATCAACTGCCGCCCGTGTTGCAAATGAACTTGCCCGAGGGCTACCTGCTGCAAGTGCTGCAGGAGCAATTCGGGCCGCACGTGGGCGCAAGCCCCATCGCGCTCCTCTCCGTTATCGGTCGCAACATGGTGGGTCGCATTCAAGTCGCAGCACCCGGCGCAACCTTGAACGAACCTGCCAATGCCATCGAAGTGGCAACCCTTCTGCGCGGTGACAACTCCGAAGCCGCCTTCGCCGAACTGGTGCGCCAACACGCCGCGAGCGGCGTCTCCGGCGTTGTACCCAAATTCCTTGATGCGGAGAATGAATCCGGCGGAACGACCTACAAAAAAATCAGCGTGGTCACCCGCCGCCACATCATCAAAGGCTCCAGCCACGCGCTGCCGTTCATCGCGCTAAACGAACACCTCTGCATGCAGGTCGCAGCGCGCGTCATGCCAACGGCCAAGACCGACGTGTCCGACGACGGTCAAGCGTTGGTCGTGCATCGTTTCGATGTTGACGCGGACGGTCAGCCGCTGTGCGGAATGGAAGATTTTTGCTCGTTGCTCGGCTTGCGCCCTGCCGCAAAATACGACGCCACCTGGGAACGCATCGCCCGCGCCGTGCGTGATCATGTGCCCGGCGAGCGCCGCCTGGAAACCTTTCGCCAGTTCGCCACCGCGCTGCTGCTCACCTACGCGCTGCGCAACGCCGATTGCCACGCAAAAAATATCGCACTGCTCTACACCTCACGCGCCGATGCTCACCTTTCGCCTGCTTACGACATGCTCACCACCAACGTCTACGCGGGCTATCAGCATAACCCACCAGGCATTGCGTTCATGGGTAAAAAAACGTGGACACATGGAAAGAACTTGCGGAACTTTATCGCCTCTACGTTTGGCATTCCCCCGAGAGAACAAACGCTAATCGTCGAAGCCATTAGCGATGCCGTAGCCGACGTAGCGCCGCAAGTGCGCCAATCCATGCTGCAACACTCCGGCTTTGAAGACATCGGCAAACGCATGCTCGCGGCGTGGGCCGAGGGCGTTCAGGGCCTGCGCGACCAGCGCACTTACGCAGT
>JAYSUK010000196.1:0-1592 GCA_043719085.1 Burkholderiales bacterium
TCGTTGTGATGGATTGTGTGGGTGTGTCGCTCATAGCGCGGGATTTGCCTGTTGTTCCCGTCCTTCGACAAGCTCACGATGAACCTGCGGGCGGGAAGCTGAAGCGTAACCTACGCGAAGTGTTGTTCGGAACACTGATTGGTACCCGAGCTGTCATCCTGAACGTAGCGAAGGATCTGGTTGCGCATCGCTTCAATTCCACATGCTCAACGTCTGTTGAATGCCACGCGATCCTTCGCTTCGCTCAGGATGACAGGGAGTCTACGCAAAACTTGGCGCGTTGCTACCAATCCCCAAGCGCGCGGGCGAGACATATTCCTTGCGATAAGTCTCGAACGGCGCCGTATCCGCCGCTTCGATCTGGCGTTGCTCTTCGATCGACTCCCGCGTCATTGCTTCAAAGCGCGATTGCAGTGCATCGGTGAACGGCAATGCGAGCAAGGTCTGCTGCGTTTTTACCGATTGCGCGCGCACAAATTTGACGAACGAGCTGTCAAAGTCCTGCACCACCGCCGCGAGCACGCGCGCGGACGGCAACGTTTCCGGGTATTGCAGCGATATGCGTGCAGCAGCAGCTACGTCTGCGTATCTCGTGCCACCCTGCGCAGCATCCAGCGCGGCAGCGATGGGCGCACATTGTTCAATCAACTCAAGGCCCCAATCGACGAGTGTTACCTCCGCGCCATTGCGCTCAAGCATCAACCCCGGCTGACGTCCGCTCGCCGCTGTGCGGTGTTGATTGCGTGCCAGCGCGGCGATTTCATCCGGCGTATCAGGCGGACTGTCAGTGAGCAAACAGTGCAGCAAAAACACATCGAGAAAGCGCATCGTTTGCGCCGTGATGCCAACCGGCACGAACGGGTCGAGGTCCATCAGCCGCACTTCAACGTATTCAACGCCACGTTCGCGCAACGCATGCAGAGGCCGTTCGCCCTGTCGGATCACGCGCTTGGGGCGAATGGTGCCGTAAAACTCATTCTCGATTTGCAGCAGCGTGGTGGCGAGCTGGTTGTAGTCGCCGCCGGGGTTCTGGATGCCGACCGCCTCATAGGCCGGGTAGGGTCGCGTCAATGCGTCCTGCAACGACGCGCCGTAGCCTTCGAGCGTGTTGTAGCTCACAGCGAGAGACGATTGTGCGTCGCTTTGATACCCGAGTCGGCCCATGCGCAATGAGGTGCCGTGCGGCATGTACATCGTATGTTCGGTCAGCTTTTGCAGCTCGTGCTGGCGGCCTTCGACAAAGGTCGAGCACACGGCAGGCGATGCACCGAACAGCGTGAGCAGCAAAAATGCATGACGACGGAAATTGCGGATCAGCGAAAAATATTGTTCGCTGGTCACACCCGGCAACGACCAGTTGTAATGAATGCCGGAGATCGTCTGCATGCGACGACCGTAACGGTGGCCTAAGCCCATGCGATACACACTTTTGGCGCGACCCACGTTCGATGAACCGTAGCGTCCGAGTGGAATTGTCTCGTCAGTCGGCAAGCCGCACGGCATGCTCGACACCCAGAGCATTTCGTTGCCGGCATCTTTAAGCGTGCGGTAAGTGAACTGATGAATTTGCGTCAGCTCTTCAAGGCATGCCT
>JAYSUK010000197.1:0-4302 GCA_043719085.1 Burkholderiales bacterium
AGCCATCGCCCATATGCGGTGCGTCCACACGATTTCCGATCCTGCCACAAGGAATTCAGCATGCATATCGTCTGCCCCAAATGCGGCGCAATCAACCGCGTGCCCGACGAACGACTGGGCGATGGCCCGGTGTGCGGCACCTGCAAAGCGCCGCTACTAAACGCAGAGCCATTCGCCCTGACCGATGCGAGCTTTGCCAATTTCATTAAACACAGCGACCTGCCGGTGGTCGTCGACTTTTGGGCGGCGTGGTGCGGCCCGTGCAAGATGATGGGACCGCAATTCGCTGACGCCGCAACGCGTCTGCCACGGGTGCGATTCGCCAAGCTCGACACCGAAGCAGCAACACAAATCGCAGCGCAATTTGCCATCCGCAGCATTCCCACGATAGTCATGTTCAAAGGCGGAAGAGAGGTTGCGCGACAGTCCGGTGCGATGCAGGCCAGCCAGATCGCTGCGTGGATTGCATCGCAAAAGGTCTGATGGCTGACGCAGGCAGCGGCGTTAGAGCCGTCGACCCGCCACCTTCTTGCGCATGCGCTCCCATTTGCGTGACAGACTTGGCTCCGGCTCCGGCTTCCAGCGATCAAGAATTTCTATTAGGCCGGGACGATCATTGCACGGCAAAACGACATCACAGCCGCCCTGCACGGCCGCTTCGCAACGCGCCGTCAGATCACCCACCGCGTGCGCCGCGACCATGCCCAGATCGTCGGTGAAAATCACGCCTTTGAAGTGCAGTTTGTGGCGCAGAATTTCCTGCAACCAGTACGGCGAAAAGCCGGCGAGTTGCGGGTCGATGCTCGGAAAGATCAGGTGCGCGGCCATGATGCCATCGAGCCCAGCAGCGATGAGTTCGCGGAACGGGATGAGGTCTGCGGCTTGTACGGTTGCGAAGTCACGGTCGTCGGTCGGGCGCTCCCAGTGCGTGTCACCCTTGACAAACCCGTGACCGGGAAAATGTTTGCCGACGGCTGCCATGCCTTCGGCACGTAGGCCCTGCATCACGGCGGTGGCAAGGGCCGCCGCCGCGCCGGGATCGCGGTGGAACGCGCGGTGACCGATCACCGCCGATTCGCCGTAATCAAGATCGAGCACGGGCGCAAAACTGAAGTCGATGCCAACCTCGCCCAACTCGTGGCCAATGGTGAACCCGACCTCGAACGCACGCGCACGGGCGGACGGCGGATGGGTTGTCCACAGATCGCCCAGCGAGCGCATTGACTGAATCTCGGTGAAACCTTCACGAAAGCGCTGCACGCGGCCGCCCTCGTGATCAACAGCGATCAACAGCGCCGGGTCGCGCAGTGATTTGATGTCTTGGGACAGTGCTGACAACTGCGCTTTGTCGGTGAAGTTGCGAGCGAAGTAAATCACCCCGCCGACCAGCGGATGCGCGAGCAATTCGCGGTCTTCCGCGGTCAGCTCCGTGCCCTCAATGGAGGTCATGATGGGACCCAGAGGCAGGCGTTTCGCAGTGGCTAGTTTGCGTGGCATGGGCTACGTTCCTTCGAAAATTACAAACGCGACGGCGTAATCGCGCTCATCGGTCAGGGTGAGATGGGTTCGCGTAACGCCGCGCGATTGCAGGTGAAAGGCGATGGCGTCGTTCAGTTCAAAAAGCGGGCGTCCTGCGGCATCATGCCCGATGCCGATGCCCGACCACGTGAGCGGTGCAAGGATGCCAGAGCCAGCGGCTTTGCCGAACGCCTCCTTTGCGGCCCAGCGTTTGGCCAGCCACGCAACGGGATCATTGCTGTCGTTGAGTGCAACCAGTTCAATGTCGCTCAAGATGCGCTGGGCAAAGCGTGCGCCGTGGCGATCCAGCGTATTGCGAATGCGTGCAATGGAGACGATGTCGGTGCCGATGCCGAGGATCATGCAGCCGTATCCTCTCGCGTGAGAGTGAGCGTGAGCTTGGCGGCACGCGCAGAGGCTGCCTTGCGTGCAGGTGTCGCGTCCAGCCGTTCAGAGAGTTGATGCAAGTCGTGCATCACGTTTGACGAGCGCATGGTGCGACGCTCCAGATGAAAGTTGATGATCGTACGCACAAAATCGCGCGCTTCAGCGGCGATGGCATTGTTCTCAAAACGACCGCGTCCCAACGACAGTAGCGCGTTGCCGCTAACCAGTGAGCCGCTACCGTGCGCACTCGGACCCGCTAGTGGATCGTAGCGATAGAGCGTGTCGGGCAGCAACGGCTCGCCGCTGCGAACGTCATGGGCGAGCTCGAGCGCGTAGCCCATTTCGATCAATAAACTGATCTCAAACCCGCGCAGGATAGCGCTGTGCTCATGGCTCGCAGCGAGTGTCAGCAGCGTGGCGGCATAAGTCTCAAAAAGCTGCGGGTGCGGATCTTCACGCGGTAACAATTTGATGAGCAATTCATTCAAGTACATGCCGCACATCAACGCCTGGCCAGTGAGCCACGGCTGGCCGGGCAACCACTGCGCTTGCGTCAACGTTTTTACCTCGCCGCGACCGCTAAAAATGGCTTCAATCGGTTGCAGCGAAAGCAATGCTCCGCGCAGATTCGACGCAGGACGTTTCGCACCCTTGGCAATCACCGCCATACGCCCGTTCTCGACTGTGAACAGGTCGACGATTAAGCTCGATTCTTTGTACGCATAGCTGTGCAATACGAAGGCGCGTTGCGGCGCAGATTTTTTGGCTTGAACGGCCACGAGGTTTCTATGAGTTCGGAAGCGATTGATTGTAGGCGCACACCTGGCCGCGCTTTCGTGGCACCGCGCGACGCCAAGTCGTCGCCTACGACACGTCGGTGGGCGCGGCGTTGGCCGCGCTTACAAAAGCTACGTAATCCCCAAATCCCGCAGCACCATCGCGTTCTCTGCCCACCCGCTTTTGACCTTGACGAACAACTCAAGATACACCGGCCCGTTGAACAGCTTTTGCATGTCCATGCGCGCTTCGGTGCCGATGCGTTTGAGCAGCTCGCCACCTTTGCCGATGAGAATGGGACGTTGCGACTCTTTGTCGACCAGAATCGCGGCGAAGATGCGGCGCAAGTTGCCTTCTTGCTCATACTTGTCGATCATCACGGCGGCGCGATACGGCAACTCATCGCCCGTTAGGCGAAAGATTTTCTCCCGGATAATCTCGGCGGCGAGATAACGCTCTGGCTTGTCAGTCAAGTCGTCTGCCGCGAACATGGGTTCACCGATTGGCAGCAGCTTTTCAATCTCGGTCATTAACGCGGCAGTCTGCGTGCCTTTTGATGCGGCAACCGGCACGAATGCGGCGAATTCTCTTAGCGCGGAGAGTTCGGCCACCTGTGCCCCAAGCGTGGACTTATCAAGCAACAAGTCAACTTTGTTGGGCACCGCAATCACCCGCGCCCTGGCCGGAATCAGCTCCAGCACCGCGCGATCGGCAGCAGACAGCCGCGTGGCATCCCAAACCCAAAGAACAACGTCAACTTCACCCAATGTGCGACGAACGCTGCCGTTCAGGCGCTTGTTCATTTCGCCGCCATGCTTGGTCTGAAAACCCGGGGTGTCGACGAACACAAATTGGGCGGTGGCCGTGGTCAGAATACCGCGCAACGGTAATCGCGTGGTCTGCGCCTTGCGCGAAGTAATGGACACTTTTTCGCCGACCAGTCGGTTAAGCAACGTTGATTTACCGACGTTGGGTTTGCCAACAACGGCGATTTGGCCCACCCGCAAAGGCGTCAAAGGTGTCAATGGCGTAATCGCAGTTGAACTCACGCGCTTACACCCAGTTTATTCAACACGGCGTTGGCCGCCTGTTGCTCAGCAGCGCGCCGCGACTGCCCGCTGCCGGTAGCCTGCTGTTCCACCTGCGGCACGCTACAGCGAACGGTGAAGACCTGAGCATGCGCCTCGCCGTCAACCCGTTCAACGGTGTAGGAAGGCAGGGGGAAGTGCTTTGATTGCATGAATTCCTGCAGGCGCGTCTTTGCGTCTTTGCCACCTTCACGCGGATTAACCTGCGAAATGCGGTTTAGGTATAGCCGGTTAATGGTGGTCTGGGCAGCGTCAAACCCCGAATCAAGCATGATGGAGCCAAAAATAGCTTCCAGCGCATCGGCGAGCATCGATGGGCGTTCGCGCCCGCCGCTTTTCTCTTCACCCTCACCGATGCGCAGATGGTGCGATATGTCCAGGCGCTGTGCCAATGAATGCAATGCCGGTTGACTGACCAGATTGGCACGCATTCGCGACAACTGTCCTTCTGGCAATTCGGGGAATTTTTCGAAGAGCGCGACCGCAATTACACAGTTCAGAATGCCATCGCCAATGAACTCAAGCCGTTCAT
>JAYSUK010000198.1:0-1591 GCA_043719085.1 Burkholderiales bacterium
GGGCAGCGCCAGTTTTTTGGCAATTTCTTTCGACTTGTCATTCAATAGAACGGTATAAGCCCGCGCATGTTTGTCCGACCGTTGCCAGGTGACGTATTCATTCTGAAATACGTTGGAAGTGCGCCAGGTTTCGATGGCGCCATGACACAGGCTGCTGGCACAACTGCCGACGCCAAGCGACTTGTCGTGCGAGTATTGCGGCAATACCGTCGCACTATAGGCCATTGTGGCTTGCGCGAAGATAAAAACCGTCATGAAAAATTTAAGGCTTGCGATCATGGCTTCACCTGAGCAGGTCCAGGGTTATCTCGAACCCACCATGGCGTGCCATTGGGTCTGAGATACATTTTGCGTTGTTCCTCAAGATTAAACGGACGGGAACCAATGCGCCCGAAAACCGCGACCTGACCGCCGGTTTCATCAACAGCGCGATCTCGTTCGAGTGCACGCGACACGGACAGCGCGGGAGAGCGCGTCTTGCGCCAGGCAATAACTTGCGGCTTGGGATCGGGGCTGAAGCCATAGAACTTCGGCTGCGTGTCTGGCGCCGTCAATTGAATAACCTTGAGTCCGTTGCGTCCGTCGGCGACATAGGCAAACGCCGAGGCGTTGGTTGAGGCCACCGTGACATCACGTACATCGTTCAGCGTGCCGTCGGCGGTAAACATCCTATAAACAAAGGGTTGTTCAGGCTTTTCGATATCAATAATTGCCAAGCCGTCTTTACCAGCAGCGACATAGGCATAGGTGCGTGCCAGATGGATGCGATGCGCATCCGCTAACGGAATAAACGCCGACTCCACCAGTTTCGCCTGCTCCGGTATGGTTACGTTGATCAGGCGGAATCCATTGTCATCGGTCACCGCGAGATAACGGAACTGTAGTGCAGTCGAGCGCGCGCCTTTGAGCGGAACCACGGCGGCCACCTTGGGCTTGAGCGGGTCCATCAAGTTGACGATCACGACACCAGCCGATGCTGTAATGTACGCATACGATCCGCCCAGCGTAATGTGCTGTGCGCCCTTGAGTATGCCGTTGCCGTCCCACGTCAGTGCGCGCTTGAGGAAGTTATTGCGCGGCTCACCGTCCTGTAACGTGTTCACATCCACCAGGATCAACCCTTCCTCTGCATCCGTAATCACCGCATAGTTGTAGATCGGGTGAAATGGCTGCTCCTGGTTGTGCTTGCGCATCTTCTCGCCCTGATTCTTGAGCGGCGCGACCGGCTGTGTGGTCGGCAACGCCACGCAAGTCGCGTTCTTGCTGGGGATATGCGTGTTGTGGCCCAGCTTGGAAAAGGGCGCCGTGATGATGCGCTGCGAAATGCCCTTGTTTGCTATCGACGCCACGTCGTACACCCGCATGCCGCCCGCGCCCTCTGAAACGTACAGATATTCACCGCGCAACTGCACGCACGCCGCACGTCCCGCCGTGGTGTGATTGTGTGCCTCTTTCAACTGGCGGTTACCCTTGAGATGCGCGGCGTACCAATCCGGATAGGCATAGCGGTGCAGATAACTGCCAATGACCGCCTGCGGTTCTTCCCATTCTGTCACTTGCACGGCTTCGATGTGCTTTTCCTCGCCTACCC
>JAYSUK010000199.1:0-4299 GCA_043719085.1 Burkholderiales bacterium
GTCGCTGGGTTTGCCATCTATCGACCTGCCACGTACTTGCTGAATGGCATTTTCGAAAAGCTATATTGGCGACTGATGTTCAAAACGCGTTAATCGTTATATGCCCATCATCGATGTTGAGCTAGTTGCAAGCGAGGGATCCGATTTGGCCGAGCCTTCGGCTGCTGTGATCGCCGACGCGCTGGGCAAAGTGCTGGGAAACCCTCCCGGTCGAACTTGGGTTCGCTTGAGGGTGCTGAGCAGTTCCGCTTACGCCGAGAATGAGTGCAGCCTCTCCGAGGATGAGTTGCCCGTGTTCGCCATTGTTTTGCACGCTCATGTACCCGAAGGCGAGGCGCTCGTTGCGGAGGTCACGGCCATCACCGCTGCAATTGCAAATTGTCTGCGACGCAACCCAGAGCGCGTTCACGTGCAGTACGCGCCAGCCGCTGCGGGGCGTCAGGCGTTCGGCGGCAAGTTGGTTCAGTAGTCGTCACGGTTTGGTGGGCAGAGGCTGCCCACGCGACGCCTGCTAGCAATTCAAACTGGCGTCATACTCGCCGCAGGCGGGTATCCAGCACTTGACCACGCTGCGAAGTCATTCAACACAAATGCGGTTGCCAATTTTCTGGATTCCCTGCTTTGCCGAGAATGACGCCAGTTGGAGGCGGGAAACTGACGGGTTGTTCGATATAGCTTTTTCGCTGAAGCAGCTATCGCATTGGGCATAGAGTGCATTTACGGCAAAACCGACTATCGCCATAAACCAGCGCTACGCCCAATTGAAATTAGGCATTCAGCCAAAAGCTGTTACCAAAAAATTCCTAAGCAAACAACGGAATCGACCCATATTTCCCGCCCAAAACCTTCTCGCTTTGCGCGCCAGAAAAACCCCACCAGTCGCGCAGTAGCGATGCGTACAGCGCGCGGTAGTCTGCGGTGTGGATCAGGTTGCCGTCGCCGCCTAATTGCGTGAGCGATGGGTGCGTGCCCTTGATGCCACCTTTGACTGCGCCGCCCATGACAAATTGGGTGTTGGCGGTGCCGTGGTCGGTGCCGGCGCTCTGGTTTTCTTTGGCGCGGCGACCGAATTCGCAATAGGTGACGACCACGGTGTCCTGCCAGCGGCCCAACTCAACGCTTGCCGTTTTGATCGCGGCAAGGCCCTCGCCGAGTTGTTTGAGTAGCGTTTGTTGCGTGTTTAGCTGGCCCTGGTGCGTGTCGAACGAGCCCAGGCCCACTCGCAGCGCTGCGACGCCGGGCGACGCGGCCACGACCTGCATGGCGGTTTTCACTTGCTGGCCGAAGGCGTGGGTGGGGAATTCGGTTTTCAGCGTGGCGTTCGGGTTCAGATTCAGCGCGGCGGACTGCGCCTCGGCCTCTAACCGCAGGATGTGTTGCAGTGCTTTGTTGCTGGCGCGACCGTGCGGATCGGCGAGCTTGGCTTGACGCATGAAGGCCTCGGTCGAGGCAATCGACAGCGACCGTGCACCGTTCATGCCACCTGCAAAGGGGCCTAGATCGCCACCACCGACCGCAATGCCGTCGGCGATAAACGACTTCGGCGGCGCGACTGATTCGAACGCGCGGGCGAGCCAGCCTTCGGACAAATAGTCTTTTGAATTGGAGCCGGTGTCCCAGATTTCGATGGAGCGAAAGTGCGACAGGTTCGGCTGCGGATAACCAAGCCCGGTCACCGCTGCCAACTCTCCCTTCGACCACATCGGCATCAACGTATCAAGCGCCGGATGCAGGCCGAATTTGTCGGACAGTTGCAGCACCTGATCGCGCTTGATGCCGATGGTCGGACGCAGCGCGTAGTACGCCTCATCCGCATACGGAATGAAGGTGTTCAGGCCGTCGTTCGCGCCCTTCAGTTCGACGAGGATCAGCAGACGTTTGTACGGGTTGGCGTGCGGGCTTTGCGCCATGGCGGGCAGCGTCAGGACGCTTACGCCAGCACCGACGGCGGCCAGGAAATTACGGCGATCCATGCTGGTTTCCTTCAAAAAAAAGCGACATGCCTAAAGTAGGCGAGCACTTGGCCGCACAGACAAGTGCCAGAAATATCAGCCCGCGTCGCACGCCACGAGCGCGGCCAAGTCCGCGCCTACAGCCAAAACGGTCACTTCAGTTGATACATCGGGTCAAGCGCCAAAGTGCGCAGCCCCGCGAGATTTCTCGGCACGTCTTTCGACGCCTGCACAGGCGGCCCTGCGAGCACGGTGTGCCACACGCGTTCGTCGCCCTGCGCAAGCAGAGTCGGGGCGTTGGCCATCGGCTGCGCCGCCAGTTTCTGCTGCGGGTATTGGGCAAACCACTGCTCAGCGTTGAAGAAATATTGCCCGCGCAGTTGATTGGACACACCAAATGGCGGCAAGTTGGCGACGTTGATCGCGCCGGCGGCCTGCATATCCGCTCCGCGCGCAGCGAGGCGCATCTGCGCACGCTGACGTCCCTGGCCCGCCATGTCCTGGTCCATGAGTTGTGCCGTGGGCCGCGCCATCATGTTGCCCATATCCGCCGCATCAGCCTGCTCGGATTTGCTGGCCACGACAATTGCAGGTTTCACCATTTCATCGGCCCGGAACAAGCGATTCAAAAATCCCTTGCGCGCTAACAGCGTTGTCGTGTTCAACCACACCTCATTCACCGGCCAGCCTTTCACGTTCGGTGGATTAAACAAATCCTGTCCTAGCTGGCGCAGAATCACCGCGAACGGCGCAGGATCTTCCACCGCAAAGCGAAACTGTCGCAGCGACCCGACAACCAGATCGACCGGTGACTTCACCAGCACGCCGCGATTGGCGGTTGACCAGAACGCATCACTCAAAAACATCGCGCGCAACAGCGGCTTCGTCTCGTAATTCGCTGCGCGCCACGTCGCCGCCAGATGCGCAGCGGTAGCCGCGTCGGGCTCAGGAGACACAAATTCGCGCCACAGTTTGCGCACGATAAATTCGCCGGTAGCGGGCTGTTGCAGCAGCATTGTGACGATGTCATCACCGGTGAATTTGCCCTCCTGACCAAATACCGTCTTGCTGCCGTCATCGTGGATCATGCGGCGGAAACGAAATTCGCCCGCGTCCGCATCAATGCTCCAGCCGGTGAACGCGCGCGCCACCTCCTTGATGTCCTGCTCGCTGTAGTTGCCTTCGCCGAGCGTGAACAATTCCATCACTTCACGCGCAAAGTTTTCGTTCGGCGCGCCCTTGCGATTCTGCGCGCCGTCGAGATAAATCAGCATCGCCGGGTCTTTCGACATCTCACGCAGCAGCGCGCCAAAATTGCCCAGCGCGTAGTTACGCAGCATGACGTTTTGCCGATACATCAGATTCGCTGAGCGCACTTTTTGCTGCGACGTGGCGAAGTGGTTATGCCAGAACAGCGTCATCTTTTCGGTGAGCGGCGTTGGCGTCGAGAGCATTTCGGCGACCCACCAAGTGCGAATCTCAAGTCCGCGTTCCACCAGCTCGCGGCGATTGGCTTGCATGCGCTGCTCCTGCGTCATATCTGGCCTGTAAACGCGCTCATACTTTGCAGTCCAAGCGGGCGCGGGGTAGGCGGCAGTTCGGCGTGTTTCTCCGAGCAGCCTATCCACGGCCTGCTCGCGCGTGAGATTGGCGTAGTCGTCGATTTCCGCAGTTTGCGCGGCAAAGCTGGTGCGATTGAGCAGATGGCGGGCTTCGTCAAAGCCCATGACGGTGGCCTGCGTCGCTTGCATTGGCTGCGCGGAGGCGGTAGCCACGACGAGTAACTTCGCGACCATACACAGCAATAGCCGGCAGAAGTTGCGAACGGCTGATCTCGCGGCGGGCTTTCGCATGATGACCTTCATCGTTGTTACGTGCATAGATTTGGCAACGCAGAGCTTAGTCGCTTGTGCGCGATTCTGAGTGCTCGGGCGCTTGTGGTTTGTAAACAGTTGTTACCTACCAACCGACAATGTCAATGTTTCAACGACCAATATGGGTAGGGTCTGATGTCGTCAGATAGAGACTGTATTTTCCTATACAAATCAATGACTTGTGAGTTGGTGCTAAACGTATGTCTCGGTGTTGCGACAGATTTCATGCGGCTACGCGGCGTTAGGTGTGATTTTCAGCAAGCTTCGCAACGTAATGTCACATAAGTCATTGAAACTACGTCTATTAATTTGAATGGCACGGAAGCCGCTAACACTGCATGTCGAAATGAGGTTTGTTATGGATATGTTCTCACCCAACGTTTATGAGTCTGCTCAGTATCGAGCTCAGGAGCCCATTGTTCCCGCATCTGCCGCGCAAGCTGAAGATGGCGAGTGCAAAGCGCTTCGCGAGC
>JAYSUK010000200.1:0-4297 GCA_043719085.1 Burkholderiales bacterium
GCGCTTGGTTTTACCCGCGCGCCGTAGCAGTCATTCCTCTAGGACGCGTGTTACCACGCGCCTCAAGCTACCTACCCGCATGCTCCAACGAGCCGCCTTGGATGAGTGGTTGCCCACTCACTGCGCATGCCTATTTGATATTGCTCCGGGTAGAGGTTGCCGCGTTTCACCGTAACTTAATACGCTCGTCTCTGTGGCCCTGGTCCTCGCCTCACGACGGACGGTCATTAGCCGTTACCCTGCTCTTCGGAGCCCGGACCTTCCTCCCGTCGCCCACATTTGACTGCGAGCAACCGGCGACTGCCTAGCCGACTTCGAGGCGAATTATGCGTGATTTACCCGAAATCCGAAGCAGGAAAATTTATAACTTTTCGACAAAAACGTTGTTTTAAATGGGCTAACATAGGTATTATGGCTAAAGTCGACTTATCAAAAAATCGCCTGCAAACCCAAGTAAATGAGGCAAAATACGATAAAGTTACTATGATTCGCGCCACTCTTACGTGCGCGTTGCCAGCGCCACCGCGCTATGCTCAACGCCCATGCAGCGCCTCACGCAAGCCCCCAATTTAGCCATTGCCACGCTCTGGGCTGACGCGCTCAATCGCGAGGGGATTATGAGCTGTTTGCAGCGCACGTTTTTGAGTGGGGGTATGGGCGACTTGCCGCCCGATCAGTGTCTGCCCGAAATCTGGATTACTGAGCCAGCGCAAGAAAAGCGGGCACGTGAAGTGCTTCATGATTTGCAGAACATTCCACAGCGACGCTGGCGCTGCGTGTGTGGTGAACTGATCGAAGGCGGATTCGAGCAATGCTGGAGTTGCGGCGCGCTGATGTCGCAGTAGTGTCGTTATGAACTACACGTTATCGAATCCACTGTTGACGGCTCGTCTAATTATTCGTCTGGCTGAGCGCGACGATCTCGATGCCCTGTCTACGCTGCATTCCGACGCAGAAGTCACGCGCTACATCCCGCATATGCATTGGACGACGCGCGCCGACGCAGACGTGTGGTTTGCGCGCTTGCTTGAGCGACGCGAAACGCAAAGCGCGATGCAATGCGTAATCGTCAAGCGCGCGACCCATAACGCCAACGAGGCAGTCATCGGCACAGCGATGCTTTTCAACTTTGAAATGGCAAGCCAACTCGCTGAAATCGGCTATCTGCTGAGCCGCGAGCGTTGGGGCGAAGGCTATGCGGCGGAGGCGATGACTGCGTTCATCGACTTCTCGTTTGCCACGCTCAATTTGCGTCGGTTAGAGGCGACGGTGGACGTGCGAAACGTCGCATCGAACAGACTATTGCAGCGTCTTGGCTTTACGCTCGAAGGTATGTTGCGTGAGCGTTGGCTTGCCGCAGGTGAATTGCAGGACATCAATCTGCATGCATTGCTGAAGCGCGAATGGCGGACTTAGCCCCACGCGGCACCTTGCTGGACATGCGGGCAATTTGCCCGTCGCGCGCCAGGCTTTGACGGTAGTGCTATCGTCGACGCTCACGGCGTCGTCGGTGCGCGCACAGCCGTAATTGAGCTGCGCAACAACGCTCGCGGTTAGCACATCATCGGTCGCTGGCTTGACGCCGTACTCGACCCACTTCACCATGTCCGCGAAGGCCGTGGCTTGCTCCGCCACGGTGAAATCGCAGTGTCCGGGCGCGCGGATGGCGCACTGCACGAGGTTCGCAATGTTGCCCTTCGCGGTGGCCCGCTGTAGACAAATTTGCTCCATCATGAACGGCACATATATGTCTCCCAACGTGTGCAGCGTCAATACTGGGCGTTGAATTCGCCATTGATCTTTGGATTCCAGCGCACACCGTCATGGCGCCGTGGGTTGGCGTCGGCGGCTGCCGTTGAGCGAACGATGCTCACGTTGCGCTTGTCGTGCTCGCGCGTTGCTTCAGGTGCGGGCGCTAGATGTGCGCAGGCGCTGATGAGCAACCAATGAAATTGAGAGCAGTGTCGTCGTGCTTCGTTTGAACATGAATTTCTTCAACGGGAGTGAATCGTTTTGATGTTGTGAGCACCACCGTCCAAACGCATCGGCACGCCGGTTGCGAACAGCTTGAAGCCAGCGCTCGCATACAGCCCCTGTGCGTTGGCATTTTCTGAGGCGACGGTGAGCGCCGCTTTCGAAACGTCACGGTCCGTGAAGCCCCAACTCAGCGCGGCCTGAAGCAGGGTTCGACCCAGTTTACGTTCGCGTGCTTCGGGGCGAACGACGAGATAGTCAACGTACACCTCGGCGTCGTTAGTGTTCGCGTTGCTGATGCTTGCGTAAACATAGCCGTCAACGCGATCGCCCTCTGCGATCACGAAAAGCGCATGTTGGTCGCAGTTCACCGCTGTGAGTTCCGCCTCAGTTAGATAGCCTGAGGGGAAAACGAGGTGCGCCAGTTCAAGCAACGAGGCGTGTTGAGACGCGGCAGCAGCCTGCACGTTGTCGGGCATCGTTGGCTCAGTTTGGCTGCGCCACGCTTCGTAGATTAAGTAACGCGGCTGTTCCATGAACCCGCATCGTCGATACCAACACAACCCGGAGACGTTACTGATATCGAGAAAACCATCAAGCCGCTCAATCGTCGCGGGTAACGCGGCGCTTAGCTGACTCCACAGCGCATGGCGCACCTCGGTAGCGACAGCATCTGACAGCGCTGCGTCGAGCACGGGGCCACGCAGCCACGCGCGCTTGCTTTCAAGGCTGAATTCAGCGCCCATCACTCCGACGCAACTTGATTCCAGCCTAGCCGTAACGAAACACGCTTCGTCCGACGGGAGCGCTGCAAGCTCAGCAGCGTACGCCGCAGCCGTTGTTCCTGTGTGCGCATGCAGGCAACGCGCTGGCGAGACGTTTTGTGCGTGCAGGAACCGCGCGAGCGTCGGCCATTGGCTGGACTCGAGCGTTCTAATCTTCACTCTGTGAACAGCCGCGGGGCCGAAATATTAGTCGCGCACATCCGCCACCGGATTCGCGCCAAAGTCAGCGCGCGCGAGATAAGTCAGCACACGCTTGGCCGCAGCTTCAGGCGACAGTAACTGTCCGCTGTTTTTGTAGTCGATGAAAACTTTTTGATCGGGGAACGCGTTGGCGTCCGCCGCGCGCAATTGCTTCTGCATGTCGGTATCGATGACGCCGGGTGCCAGCGAGCAAATCTTTGCGCCGTTGGGTTTTGCCGCCTCTTCAATCGCGACCACACGCGAATAGTGATCCATGCCAGCCTTGGCTGCGCTGTAGCTGGCTTGAGAGGCCATAGCACGACGACCGTTGCCGGACGATATGTTGAGCACCTTTCTCGCGCCGCTCCAATGCGATGTCGCATTGAGGAACGCGGCGGTAAGCTGCATCGGTGCTTCGAGACCAACGCGCAAGACGGTCGCAATTTCGGCCACGCTGACGTCACGCAGTGGGGCAATGCTCGGCACGATAGCGGCGTTGTTGATCAGCGTCGCGCTGGCAAATTCGTCCCCGAGGAACAGCGTGAGCCATTTTTTGAGTTGCGCGCTCGCCGCCGCGCCGTCATTCAGGTCAAGCGCCCACTGCGCAAGCGTGGCGTCATCCACGGTGTCGACCAGCTCGTTCAGCGACGGCTGCGGGTGACGCGAAATGCAGAGCAGGGTTGCGCCCGGTTGCAGCAACTGCTGCGCCAAGGCCAAACCCATGCCGCGAGAAGCGCCAGTGAGAATGGTGAGGTGTTGTTTTGGGGGGGAGTTCATCACCAACATAGTAGCGGGCTCAGCGGACAACTGATGGATGCAAGTGCAAAGTCCGGTCAATGTGGTTAGGGGCGTCCTCACAAAATATGATGCCTGGGCGTAGCGCATGGTGCCGGGTGCTCACAATCGTCGTTTGACTGCACGTACGTTCCGGTGTGCGCCCACCCTGCGCCATGCATTCAGTCCCGGAAGCCGAATATCGTGCGCTGCCTTTGGTGGATCTTTCCTCCACTGGATCCAACGAGGCCGGACTGGCCAGTGTTGACGTGCGCCCTCCACAGTTGTAACGAGGGCTGGGGTGCGCGCCGTGCGGCTGCCGAATTGTCGGCGGCGAGAGCGCGCCACGTCGTGCGGTGAGCCGTATCGGTACGCCGGTGCCGTCGCCAGGTCTATCTCTGGTTGATCATCGGGTCGCCGTTGAGCAGTCGTGCGCTTCGCTGGGGGCTCCTCGGGTGCACGCCGCAAAGAATGATGAATGCAGGGAACGAGCGCGCTCTAAATTAGTGCAAAGGACCCTGCCCGTAGGCTAATGTGCACCAGAATGATCTGAAAAACTGTTCCTGAGTGTGTTGGGTGTCAAA
>JAYSUK010000003.1:0-6874 GCA_043719085.1 Burkholderiales bacterium
GAAAAATTGGGACCCACAGCGTGACGCGGGTCAACGTCGTGCTCGGGCTTCTGGTGTGGGCGAGTGCGTTCGCATTGGTGTCGAGTCAGTATCGAGTGCGTCATTTGACCGTTGAAATTAATCGTGCGCGCGACTTGGCGTACCAACTCGAAATAAATCGCAATCGCGCCACGCTCGTGCAGTCACGCTTGTCGACGCCGACTATCGTAGAGCGCACCGCACGGGAGCGGCTGGGCATGGATTTACCCGAGGGCGCGCGCACGCAGATCGTTGAATTAGGCGCTACAGCCAAGGCCGTGACTAATGCGGTAGGCGCACAATGAAAAGCACCAGCAATAAGCTCGTCACGCCGCAATTTGCCGTATGGCGCGTGCGAGCGGTGGCGTACGGTCTGCTGCTCGGCTTCGTGGTTCTAGCGGGTCGGGGTGTGTACCTGCAAGTGGTTCAGCACGACGACTTGACCAAACGCGGTGATGCCCGCACCACGCGTGATCTCGTGCTGCCTGCTCATCGCGGCCGACTGCTTGATCGCGAGGGCGCTGTGCTCGCGTCCAGTGTTCCTGCGCGAGGCGTGTTTGCATTTCCCGACCAGGTTGAACTCACCACGCCACAGCGTGAAGGGCTCGCCAAAGCGCTGAATCTGCGCCCGAAAGACGTAGATCGCAAGCTTGATACTGAGCGCGATCTGGTGTTTCTTGCGCGCGGAATTTCACCCGAGCAAGGTCAGGCGATTACAGCCTTGAAGATCGCGGGCGTTGCTGTGCAAAGCGAATTCAAGCGCGAATATCCATCGCAAGAGGTGATGGGCCAAGTGCTTGGTATCACCAACGTCGATGATCTCGGGCAAGAGGGTTTGGAGTTGGCGCAAAACGACTGGCTCTCGGGCAAACCAGGGCTGCGTCGTGTCACGATTGATCGGCGCGGCAGCGTAGTGGAAGAGCACGGCAGCCTGCGCACGCCGCAGCAGGGCCGCGACCTGCAACTCTCGCTTGACAGTCGCGTGCAGCATCTGGCGTTCCGCGAACTCAAGCGTGGCGTTGAGGCACATCGGGCCAAGGGCGGCGCGGTCGTTGTACTTGATGCGAAATCGGGCGAGATTGTTGCCCTGGTAAATTACCCCACGTCGGTTCCCGGTGACCGCGCTGCGGCGGCCACGGGTGGGTTGCGCAATCGCGCTGTCGCCGATTTGTTCGAGCCCGGCTCGACAATGAAACCGTTCACCATTGCCTCTGCTATTGAATCTGGCGTGTTGAAGCCGGAGGCCCTGATCCCCATGCCAGGCAGCACGTACACCCTGAACGGCGCAACCATTCGCGACAGCCACACGATTGGCAGCAACGGTGTCGCCTCCGTCACCGAAATCATCCAGAAATCAAGCAACGTCGGGACCGCGAGAATCGCGGAGCGATTGCCCAACGAGGTGATGTGGCGTCAGCTGCAACGCGCCGGTTTTGGGCGAGCGCCACAGACCGGCGTGCCGGGTGAAGCACATGGTCGATTGCGTTCACCGCAATCGTGGCGACCGATTGAAAAGGCGACGATGAGTTACGGCTACGGCCTCTCAGTCAATCTAGTGCAGCTGGCGCGCGCCTACACCGTCTTTGCAAATCAGGGCGCGCTGGTGGATGTCACGCTACTGAAAAATGGCGGTGCCGCGCGCCAGGCGACGGTTTACTCGCCGGCCACGATTCGCGCCGTATTGCCGATGCTCGAAAAGGCCACATCGAAGGAGGGCACCGCTCCACTCGCGCAAGTCGCTGGGTACCGCGTTGCAGGAAAGACAGGCACTGCCAAAAAACTCGCAGGGGCGGTGTACTCCGAGGGGCGCTATGTCGCCTCCTACGTGGGGTTGGCTCCTGTCAGCAATCCGCGCTACGTGGTTGCGGTGATGATTGATGAACCTACGGGCGGAATTTTCTATGGCGGACAAGTGGCAGCGCCCGTGTTTTCCAGCGTCATGGGTCAAACGTTACGCCTGATGGAGGTGCCATACGACGCACCGCTGCCGACGCAGCCTGCTGCTGGCGAAACGGTGGTTGCCATTGTGCGGGAGGGTAATCGATAGTGGACTCCCCGAACGCTGCGACCGCAATCGCCGTTGCGCGGCAACTTGATCGCTTAGGCGTAAAGCGGCAGCGCATGACGGTTGATTCGCGCCGTATTTCAGCGGGCGACGTGTTCGTCGCGATTTCGGGATCAAAAGTAGATGGGCGCACATTCATCGCATCAGCGCTAGCGCAAGGCGCCGCAGCGGTGCTGTGTGAAGCGGGGGGCTTAAGCACAATGAGCGACGACCCCCGCGTGATCGTCGTCGAGAATTTGTCAGTGTGCCTGGGTGAAATTGCGGCTGAGTTCAATGCACATCCATCTTCATCGCTGCGTGTGATTGGAATCACCGGTACCAACGGCAAAACTTCCATCGCAAACTGGTTGTCGCAAGCCTTGTCGGCGCTCGACGTGTCATGCGGTGCCGTTGGGACGCTCGGGGTGAGTCTGGGCGCCACCCAATGGTCGACCAACAACACCACCCCGGATGCGGCTCAGGTGCAAACGATACTCCGCGACCTCAAGGACGCAGGCGCGCTGGCCGTCGCGATGGAGGTCAGCTCGCATGCACTTGAACTGCATCGTGTCACAGGCACTCAGTTTGACGCAGTGGTGTTCACCAATCTCACACAAGATCACCTCGATTTTCACGGCACGATGGCAACGTATGGTGCCGCCAAGGCCAGGCTGTTCACGGACTATCCTGCCCGACATCGAATCATCAACGCGGATGATGAATTTGGCACGCAACTGATTGCCAAAAAGCTGCCTGACACGCTGAGTTATGGCCTCGATCAAGGTGAGGTTCGCGGTCATGTCGTGTCGATGAACGCAAGCGGCATGCGGCTCGCAGTTTCGTATGCGGGGCATACAGTTAACGTCGAAACACGGTTGATCGGTCGATTTAATGCTTATAACTTGTTGGCCGTTGCCGCGACGCTGATTGCGTTCGAGTTTGCGCTCGAAAACGTCGCGTCCGTTCTTTCTTTACTCACGGCGGCACCGGGGCGTATGCAACGTGTGAATTCGGCGACGGAGAACGTGGAACCCAGCGTGTACGTCGACTATGCACATACCCCCGATGCGCTGGCAAAGGCGCTCGACACGGTACGCGAAACGCAACCGCAAACACTCACCGTTGTGTTCGGCTGCGGCGGTGATCGCGACCGCAGCAAGCGTCCGCTTATGGGGAAAATCGCGGTCGACCGCGCGGATCATGTGTACGTCACGAGTGACAATCCGCGCAGTGAGCAGTCTTCGGCAATCATTGACGAGATCATTGCCGGTGTCAGTGCGAATCAGCGACATGCGTTGACGTCAATCGTACTTCGACGCGATGCTATTCAGCAGGCCATCAAGACAGCGCACGCAAAAGATGCGATTCTGATTGCCGGAAAAGGGCACGAGACGTATCAGGAAATCAATGGCGTTCGTCATCCGTTTTCCGATGTCGATGAAGCGTTGGCGGCTCTATCTGCTCGTAATCTACTAGCGCAGAAAATCAGCGAGGCTCGTCATGTGGGCTAGTGATTTTTTGGCAAACGCATGCGGCGCCCAGGTGTGCGGACCTTCGCGACAATTTACATCCGTTTCAACTGACACCCGCACCCTGCAGCCGGGCGCGTTGTACGTTCCTTTGCATGGTGAGAATTTCGATGGGCATTGTTTCGTCGACCAAGCCATCAAGGCGGGCGCTACCGGCATTCTGGCGTCGCAGCCGACAGAGGCGACGGACGAAATCACAGTCATGCAAGTGACGGACACATTGGCGGCACTGCAACAGATGGCACGCGCCACGCGCCTTGAGTTCGACGGCCCGGTAATTGCGGTAACTGGCAGCAACGGCAAGACCACCACCAAGGAAATGATTGCAGCGGTGTTGCGCATGCACTACGGCGCGGATGCCGTTCTTGCCACCACCGGCAATCTGAACAATCACATTGGTGTGCCGCTTACATTGCTCGCGCGCAAGGCGTCGCACCAAGTGGCCGTGATCGAAATGGGTATGAACCACTTCGGTGAAATCGCACTTTTGACGCGGTTAGCCGAACCGACGATAGCTGCAGTTACCAACGCCGCGCCTGCGCACTTAGAGGGCGTCGGCTCGCTCGCGGGCGTAGCGGAAGCTAAAGGCGAAATATTCGCGGGTCTTCGAGCAGGCGGCGTCGCCGTGCTCAACGCCGATGACTATTTCACGCCATATTGGCAGGTTCTAAACCGTGAACGCACCGTCGTAACCTTTGCCATGACAACCGCTGCGGATGTGATCGGAACGTCTGGCGTTTTTCCCGGCCAGATGTTGCTAACTTCAAGAAGCAACTCAGGCGCCCTCGACGTTCAACTGCCAGTTGAAGGTGAACACAACGTGAGTAACGCGCTCGTTGCGGTGGCTATCGCTCGAACGCTAGGCATTCCTGACGCGACAATCAAGCAAGGCCTTGAAGCGATGATCAACGTGGGCGGTCGCTTGGCTTCTCGCCCGTTTATAAACGGCACTACCCTCATTGATGACAGCTATAACGCGAACCCTGCATCAATGCGGGCTGCGGCTCAAGTGCTGGTCAGCCACGCAACGCCACGTTACTTGGTGTTAGGTGACATGGGTGAGCTGGGTTCAACCACCGAACAACTGCACGAATTGTTAGCCGCGGACTTGAGCAAGCTGCCGCTAGATGGCGTGTTCACGCTCGGGCCAAATATGAAGCGCGTAGCTCACATTTTTGGCTCGCACGGACAGGCGTTTGACGATGTTGATCCGCTTGCTGAATCGCTGTATCCGCGCCTTACCACGGGTGCAACGCTGCTTGTCAAAGGTTCCCGTTCAATGGCCACAGAACGTGTAATAGAAAAACTGGAACAAATGTCACGAGGTACTCATTAATGTTGCTGTGGCTTGCCAACCTGTTCGCCAGTGAATTCCGCGCGCTCACCGCGCTGAACTACATCACGCTTCGCAGCGTACTCGCGTGCGCGACCGCGATGGCCATCGCGCTTGCGATGGGGCCACGCATGATTCGCTGGTTGCTCACCATGAAGATCGGCCAGTCGGTGCGCAGCGACGGTCCGCAATCGCATCTGGCAAAGCAGGGCACACCCACCATGGGTGGCGCGATGGTGCTGACCTCCATCGCGATCTCGACCCTGTTGTGGGCCGATCTGAGTAACCGCTTTGTTTGGGTCGTACTGTTCGTGATGGTCGGCTTTGGGGCGATCGGTTGGGTCGATGACTACCGAAAAGTTGTACACAAAAATCCCAAAGGGATGTCGGCGAAAGAGAAGCTTTTCTGGCAGGCATTTATTGGAATAGTCGCCTCAATTTATCTAGCTTTTGCAGTTTCGGCGCCCAGCACCAGCAAGATATTTGATCTGATCTTTTTGTGGGTGCAGAGCGGCTTCACCAATGAGCTGCCATCAAAGGCGGACTTGATCGTGCCGTTCTTCAAAAACGTCGCCTACCCGCTCGGCGTGTTTGGTTTCATCACATTAACCTGGCTCGTAATCGTTGGCACCAGCAACGCAGTGAATTTGACTGACGGCCTCGACGGCCTCGCCATCATGCCGGTGGTGATGGTGGGCAGCGCGCTGGCTGTATTCGCTTATGTGGTTGGCCGCGTTGACTACTCACGCTACTTGCTGTTTCCATACATTCCGGGTGCGGCTGAATTAATGGTGTTCTGCGGCGCAATGGCAGGCGCGGGGCTCGGCTTTCTGTGGTTTAACGCCTATCCGGCGCGCGTTTTTATGGGTGACGTTGGCGCGCTTTCGTTGGGCGCGTCACTCGGCACGATTGCGGTTATCGTGCGTCAGGAAATTGTGCTGGTCGTGATGGGCGGTGTATTCGTGGCAGAAACGGTTTCGGTAATGCTGCAAGTGGGCTACTTTAAGTACAGCAAAGGCAAACGGGTGTTTCGCATGGCCCCGTTGCATCACCACTACGAACTTGGCGGCTGGCATGAAAACCATGTCGTCATCCGCTTCTGGATCATCACCATGTTTCTGGTGTTGGCCGGACTTTCAACCTTAAAACTTCGTTAAGGAGCCTGAAGTTCGTGTTTGAGTGCGCGCAGTCAAAAGCAACAGTCGTGGGGCTCGGTGCAACTGGGCTTTCGCTCGTTCGCTTTTTGCATACGCGGGGCGCCGAAGTTACAGTGATAGACGGCAGCACCGCACCCGCAGGACTTCTGCAATTGCAACGTGAGTTTCCGCGGGTGAAATTTGAAGCGGTGGATGTTGCAAAGGATTCATTGCCTGCGTCGGATTTCATCGCGCTTTCACCCGGTGTGCCACGCGCAACGTCGGCAATCAGCGATGCTTTGAAACGCGGCGTGCCGGTGCTCGGTGACATCGAGTTGTTCGCACGCGAAGTCCCGGCAAGCGCATCTATATTTGCGATCACCGGATCCAACGGCAAGACCACGACTACGGCCATCGCGGGTGAGTTGGCGAAGTGCGTGAAACCGGACGCTCGCGCGGCAGGTAACATCGGTGTGCCGATTCTCGACGCCTTGTCTGAGACACCCGACTGCTCAGCATGGGTGCTAGAGCTGTCAAGTTTTCAGCTTGAATCTACCTACTCGCTGCGACTCACCTCTGCTGCGGTGATCAACGTCACTGACAACCATCTTGATCGCTACCCGAGCTTTTTTGGCTATGCGGCTGCTAAGGATCGCATTTTTCGGAATGCCGCAAGCCAAGTGCTCAATCGCTCCGACGAGTGGTCAATGAGCATGAGTCGGCCCGCGCTGGGATTGACGACTTTCGGTCCCAACAAGCCCACCAGCAAGACAGATTTTGGCATCGACCAAATTGACGGAAACGCCGCGTTGAC
>JAYSUK010000021.1:0-6640 GCA_043719085.1 Burkholderiales bacterium
GTGTCGCCATTGATCACCCCGCGCTTGACCAGCGCTTGCCTCGCCGCACGCAGGTAGTGCGTGTAGTTAATACCCGCGACTTGCCCATCCGGACACGGCACATCCCAGTAAGCGCGGGCATAGCCCCGCACCGCAGCACGGCTGATACTCATGGATCTTTCTCCTGTGTTGAGTGCTTAGACGGATTTAACTCGCGCAATGTGCCACGGTACACGACCCAATTTTGCGGTAGAAACCGCTTGCGGTGTTGCAACATCGGCACAGGCTGAACATGCCCAGCAGGCAGCATGCGGCGATGTCGCGCTCGGCGACTAGCTCGCCATCAATTCCCGCAACACAAACGGCAGAATCCCGCCGTGTTTGTAATAGTCCACTTCAATCGGCGTATCGATGCGGCATAGCACTGTGACGTCGCGTGTTGTGCCGTCGGCGCGTTGAATGTGCAGGCGCATGTCTTGTTGCGGTTTCAGGTCTGCGTCTACGCCGTAAATCGAGAATGTCTCGTCGCCGCGCAGCCCCAGCAATTGATGGCTGTCGCCGTCCTTGAATTGCAGTGGCAACACGCCCATGCCGACCAGATTTGCGCGGTGGATGCGCTCGAAACTGCGCGCGATCACCATCTTTACACCGAGCAGCATGGTGCCCTTTGCAGCCCAGTCGCGGCTTGAGCCGGTGCCGTATTCCTCGCCCGCAAAAATCACTGTCGGCGTACCGCGTCGCATGTATTCCATCGCGGCGTCGTACACGGGCATGCACACGCCGTCGAGCAGCGTGAAGCCGCCTTCGACGCGGCTGCCGTCGTCGCGGGGTGGCAGCATCAAATTCTTAACACGCACGTTGGCGAAGGTGCCGCGAATCATCACGTCATGGTTGCCGCGACGGCTGCCGTAGCTGTTGAAATCGGCCTTCTTCACACCGTGTTCCATGAGGTAAGTCGCAGCGGGAACGCCCTCTTTAAACGACCCCGCAGGGCTTATGTGATCGGTGGTTACCGAGTCGCCAACCATGAGCAACGCACGCGCGTCAATGATGTCGCCAATGCTGCCCGCGTGCATGTTGAAGTCTTCAAAGAACGGCGGCTTGGCGATGTACGTGGATTCGGGCCACGTGTACACCTGCCCGGTGGGTGCTGCGATTGCGTTCCACAAATCATGGTCGCGCGTGAAGTCGCCGTACAGGTCACGAAAAACCGCAGGATTCATCGCAAAATGCATGAGCTTTTGCACCTCGTCACTCGACGGCCAGATGTCGCGCAAAAACACCGGCACGCCGTCGCGACCGATGCCGAGCGGCTCGGTTTCCATATTGATGTTGACGCGTCCGGCCAGAGCAAATGCAACCACCAGCGGCGGACTCGCCAAAAAATTGGCGCGCAGATTGGGGTGAATGCGCGCTTCAAAATTGCGGTTGCCCGAGAGCACCGCTGCGCAGATCAAATCGTTGCTGATGATGGCCTCATTGAACTCGGGAGCCAAGTCACCTGCGTTGCCGATGCAACTGGTGCAGCCGTACGCAGCCACGTCAAACCCCAAAAGGTCTAACCATTGCTGCAAGCCAGTCTCGGTCAAATACGCGCTCACCACCCGCGATCCGGGGCCGAAGCTGGTCTTGACACGCGGATTCACGGTCAGGCCCTTCGCCACGGCGTTGCGCGCGATCAAACCCGCAGCCAGCATCACGCCGGGGTTCGATGTATTGGTGCAACTGGTGATGGCCGCGATGAGCACGTCGCCGTGGCCGATATCGGTGTTTGCCTGAGGTTCAACGGCGGCCACCGAATCGACAGCGCCGACGATTGGACGATCCGCCATTTCAACCACGTTGCGCGTGATGATTTTTGGCGGCATTAAGGGCTGGGCGGCTACCAGGGGGCGGTTGGCGGCGTACCGTTTTCCCAAGTCCGTGACATGTTTGTTAAAGCCGTTTTCTGCACCTGGCGCGATGAACAAGGTTTCAAAACTCGTCTTCATGTCCGGCAACGCAATACGATCTTGCGGACGCTTCGGCCCGGCCAAACTTGGCACGATGCTGGTTAGATCAAGTATGACTGTGTTGCTGTAATCAATGTCGCCCGCGCGCGGAATGCCGAACAAACCCTGCGCCTTGAAATACGCCGTGAACACTTCGATTTCTGCCTCGGTGCGCCCGGTGCCTTTGAGATATTCCACGGTCTTTTCATCGACCGGAAAGAAGCCCATCGTCGCGCCATACTCGGGGGCCATGTTGCCGAGCGTCGCACGATCCACCACGTTCAAACTCGCGGCACCTTCACCGAAAAATTCAACGAATTTGCCAACCACCTTTTCTTTGCGCAGCAGCTCGGTTGCGGTGAGCACCAAATCGGTCGCAGTGATGCCCTCACGCAGCGCACCACGCAGCTCCACCCCCACCACATCCGGCGTCAGCAGGTACACAGGCTGCCCGAGCATCGCGGCCTCTGCCTCAATGCCGCCCACGCCCCAGCCGACCACACCTGCGCCGTTGATCATGGTGGTGTGACTGTCGGTGCCAACCAGCGTGTCCGGAAACACGATGCCATCACGAATCTGCACGCCGCGAAACAGATATTCAAGATTGACCTGATGCACGATGCCAATCCCCGGCGGCACCACCTTGAACGTGTCGAACGCCTGCATGCCCCACTTCAAAAATTGATAACGCTCACCGTTCCTCTGAAATTCCAGCTCCATGTTGAGACGTAGCGCATCATGCGTGCCGTAGTGGTCGATCATCACCGAATGATCGACGACCAGATCGACGGGCACCAATGGCTCAATGCGTTTCGGGTCTTTGCCCATCGCCGCGGCCACATTGCGCATCGCAGCCAGATCAGCCAGCAGCGGCACACCGGTGAAATCCTGCAACACCACGCGCGCCACCACGAACGGAATTTCGTCGACGCGCGGTGCGTTTGGCTTCCAGTTAGCAAGTTCAGTGATGTGGTTCTCATCGACTTTTTTGCCATCGCAATTGCGCAGCACCGACTCAAGCACCAGACGAATCGACACCGGTAACCGACTGATCGGCCCCACACCTGCGGCCTCCAGTGCTGGTAGGCTGTAGTAGTTGAGCGGCGTCGTTGTAGTGGAGAGCGCGAGTGTGCGCAGCGTGTGGTGCAGATTGTGTTGCATGGTCAGATTTCTTCAACGGTGACAGAGCTAGCACGCTACTCCGAATCGCCGCGCGTGACAATCGGACAGTGGCTACCAAACAGCGGCGCTTTTGTGGCAGCGGTTCCACCGCGATGGTTCTAGCGGGGCGCGGCGTTCGCAGTGCAACGGCCAACCGCCCCCACAGCAGTGGGTGCATCAAAGGACTCGCTATGCTTGAGGGCCACCGTTCAAGTTAATCAGCTTTTCTTATAAAGCCTTATTTTATGGGGGCTAAGATCAGAATTTGCCGATAATCGATTTATGCACTAATAGTGCACTAAGCCCTGACTAAACGGGCGTTACAGCCAAAAGCTATTACCTAATATTTACATGCAAACCGTTCAAGTTTCTCTCGCTGACCGCCCGTATCCGATCCACATCGGCCCGGCGCTGATCGGCAACGCCGACGTGCTCGCGCCATTCGTCAAGGGCACGATGGTCGTGATCGTCACTAACGCGACCTTGGCACCGCTGTTTTTGGCGCGCGTTCGAGAGGCGGTGCTCGCGCTCGGAAAACAGGTTTTGGAGATCGTGCTGCCTGACGGCGAGGCATACAAAACTGCCGCGTCGCTCGACCAGATTTACTCCGCCATGCTCGGTGCAAATTGTGATCGAAAAACGACGATCATTGCGCTCGGCGGTGGCGTCATTGGCGACGTGGCAGGTTACGCGGCGGCGACGTACCAGCGCGGCATCCCTTTCATTCAAATGCCGACCACGCTGCTCGCGCAAGTGGACTCGTCGGTGGGCGGAAAAACAGCGGTCAATCACCCGCTAGGCAAGAACATGATCGGTGCGTTTTACCAACCGCAAGCCGTGTTGTCAGACACGTCCGCGCTTAAGAGTTTGCCGCCGCGTGAATACGCCGCAGGCCTCGCCGAGATCATCAAACACGCATTGATTTTTGACACCGATCATCTCGCTGAATTGGAGCGCGATGTTGCGCTTCTCAATGCGCGCGACGACGCAACGCTTGCTCGCGTGATTGCCCATTCGTGCCGCATCAAGGCCGATGTGGTGAAGCGCGATGAGCGCGAAACGCTGGGGATTCGCGCGCTGTTAAATCTAGGCCACACCTTCGGCCACGCCATCGAAACCGAAATGGGCTACGGTGCGTGGGTGCATGGCGAAGCGGTTGCAGCGGGCTGCGTCCTCGCGGCGCAGTTGTCGTGCGAATTAGGGCATTTGAGCACCGCTGATGTGGAGCGTGCAACGCGACTTTTCGCAGCGTTCAATCTGCCGGTAAAACCACCAAAAGTTGAAGCCGCGAAACTCGTGGCACACATGCAGCGCGACAAGAAAAACGAAGGTGGCGTAGTGACGTTGGTGCTACTCAAAAAGCTAGGTGAAGCGTATCTGGATCGCTCTCAGACGGCAGCTCAGATCGAAACGTTTCTTGCGCGCAGGATCAATGATTCCTGATTGGCTACTTCCAGCATCGCTCGGCTCGGTAAGGCAGTCGCGTTCTACCTGATCGCAGCCGCTCTGTACCAAGCGGTGCGGCATTAAAAGTCAGCTAATTTTTTTCCGCAGCAGCGTATTGTGTCCCAGCCGCTACGCGCTAGCTGCATCCCGATAGGCCCGCAGCACCGCGTTCATGCGCGTCTGATAGCCGTCGCCTTCGACTTTGAACCACTCGAGCACGTCTGGGTCAACGCGCAACGTGATCGGCACTTTGGGTACGACAGGCACCAAACCACGACGTACTATGCCGCGTACGATGTGCGCTATTTTCGCCTCGGGATGTTCGTCGAAAGCCTTCGTAGCGCGGGTGGCGCTGGCCGCGTCGGCAGTGCGATTGACTTTAGTAGCGGTTGACTTCTTCACGATAGATTTTGATTTCGCGACGCGTGGCTTTGCGGAAAGAGATGATGCGGATTTCACGTTCGTTCTCCGTATGAACAATAGAGACAACTGTGCCATGCAACATGCCGAGAGTGACGAACCTAGTTTCGGGGTAATCGAAGCGGTCATCTTCAAAGGTAAACGTCAAGCCTTCATACACAATCGGCACCGCGTCAAAGTCAAGACTATGTTCGGTGAGATTGGTGCGCCGCTTAGTTTCGTCCCATACGAATTGCATTTACGTAGTGTACATACAGTTGTTTGAGATCGCAATAGGAAAAGCAAATGCGAGTGGGCTGAAAATTAGTAACAGCTCTAGCCGCTGCGCCACGTTAAGTATGGCCTATCGGTCGTTTTATGCCAAATACCGACTTAATGCATAAATCGGCCATTAGCCCAATTAAAATAGAAGTTTCGGGTTAGAGTTATTGTAATTTTTTATCAGTAAAATCAATGCGAATTTGATTCGCCGACCGCAGTCAAGCTCGCAGTAGGGTGCGGTCAGGGCGGCAACACAATCCGGCTAAGCGTCACCTCCGCATACGGGAGAATTGCTACCAGTTGAAGCTCGCCACCCATCGCGCGGATGTACTCGCGCAGCGTGCTCACATACATGTCCGGGCGGCTCTCGGTTTTTGACACCGCCGCCTGATCAATCTTGAGCAGACTGGCCAGCTCCACTTGCGTCATGTGTCGGCTTTTGCGCAGCTCCTGCAAGCCCATCTCAAGCAGCATCGCCTCGGTGTGCACCGACGAACGCGCCTTTGCTTCGGGGCTCATCTGTGCGCGCAACGTGCTGAATGTTTTAGCCATCAAGCAGCCCAACCTTCCCGAGTGCAACCAAGTGCCAAGGGATCGGCATAGAGCCGGTCAGCCACCGGAATGTTCACCACATACCAGCGGTCATCGCGCGTCTTGTCGCGGCTGAGCAGCAATATTGCGGCACGCCGTGGATCAAACGCGTAGAGCATCCGATACGGACGACCACGATGCTAAACGCGCAACTCGCGCATATGTTCGTGCCGCGAGCCAATTATTCCGCTGCTATGCGGAAACCCAAGATTCGGCCCCAGCACTTCCAAAAGCCCCACCGAAGCGCTCACACTTTCCTTCTCGGATTCGTTTTTAACGACTGCCAGAGGTCTAGTTTGCAGGTGTACTCATTCGAGAGCATGAATTAGTTTTTCCCTCGTCGCCCCTGCGCAGGCAGGGGCCCAGCGTCTTTCCTGCACGCTAAAAACTGCCACGAAACACCCAAGTTCGCTGGATTCCTGCCTTCGCAGGAACGACGAAGTGTGGGAAATTTTTTCTGATGATTGATCTCGATTCAACGTCGCAAGCCATGTTGTTCACCGTCGAAGCATCGGTGATGGTGTCGATGGTTTCGTGCAGCAACACGTGGTTGCACGCGACTGAACGTGGCGATGCGCCGACGAACCATCCGAACCCCGATTGCCTTGATTTCATTACAACTTTATTAGCTATGCCTTATACAATATGGGCTAGGAGCGTTTTTATGCATAAAACCGACTTTAGGCATAAACTACACTAGTGTCCGGTTAAAACTCGAACAAATTCAATTGGTTAGCGGAGGGTCGGTCGTTTTCAGGAGGCTTAGCCCCTTGCAGCACCTCTTGCAATGT
>JAYSUK010000201.1:0-4294 GCA_043719085.1 Burkholderiales bacterium
GAAGACAGGCTCGGTCGTTGTGAAAGACAAGATGATCATTGAGCGCTATTCGCATGTGATGCACATTGTGAGCAACGTCGAAGGCATTCTGAAGCCCGGTACCAACAACATCGACGTGTTGCGCGCTACGTTCCCGGCAGGCACGTTGTCCGGTGCGCCGAAGATTCGCGCGCTTGAAATCATTCACGAAGTCGAGCCGGTCAAGCGCAGCATCTACGGCGGTGCGGTCGGCTACATGAGCTATCAGGGCGACATGGACATGTGCATCGCCATACGCACAGCGGTGATTCAAAACGGCAAGCTCTACGCGCAAGCGGGCGCGGGAATCGTACATGATTCAGAGCCCAAAAAAGAGTGGGAAGAGACGCTGCAAAAAGCGCGCTCGGTATTGCGTGCGGCGGAGATGGTGCAAAAAGGATTGGACGGAGTGGCAGTATGAGCAAAATCATCGACTTACGCAGCGACACCGTAACGCGGCCTACCCCCGGCATGATCGCCGCGATGAGTGCGGCGCCTGTGGGCGACGATGTGTGGGGCGACGACCCGACTGTCAACCGTTTGCAAGCGCTGATGGCGGAAGCAACGGGCAAAGAAGCGGCGCTATTCTTTCCATCGGGCACGCAGAGCAATCTGGCTGGGTTGATGGCGCATTGCGAGCGCGGCGACGAATACATCGTGGGTCAGATGGCGCACACCTATCGCTGGGAAGGCGGCGGCGCGGCGGTGCTCGGCAGCATTCAGCCGCAGCCAATCGAACAGGAAACTGACGGCACGATGCCGCTGGCCAAGATTGCCGCTGCAATCAAGCCGTTCGGGCCTGGCCTCGGTACACACTTCGCGCGCACGCGCTTGCTCGCACTTGAGAACACCTGGGGCGGCCGTGTATTGCCGCAACCCTACGTTCTGGAGGCCGCAGAATTTGCACGCAGCAAGGGCTTGAAGGTACATCTCGACGGTGCCCGCGCGTTCAACGCGGCGGTCGCGAGCGAAACAACGATTGCCGAGATCCTCGCGCCGTTTGATTCCGCTTCGCTGTGTCTTTCCAAAGGGCTCGGCGCACCAGTGGGTGCCGTACTCGTCGGCGAGCGTGAATTCATTGAACGCGCGCATCGATGGAGGAAGATGCTTGGTGGTGGCATGCGTCAAGCGGGGTACGTTGCGGCGGCGTGCATCTACGCGCTGGAAAACAACGTTGAGCGCCTGCACGACGATCACGTCAACGCGGCGTTACTTGCGGAGGGTTTGCGTGAGGTTGCGGAAATCACTGTTCTCACACTAGCAACCAACATTGTTTTCCTGAACATTCCAGAAGCGCATGCAAAACAGCTTGAAGCGTTCCTCAAAGATCGCGGCATGCTGATGCAGGGCGTTTATGCAGCGCGGCTGGTCACGCATCTTAACGTTTCACGTGCTGATGTCGAGGCGTTTGTTGCCGCCGTGAAGGACTACTTCAAAGGGGCGGCGACATGATGCTGCTTATCGATAATTACGACAGCTTCACCTACAACCTCGCGCAGTATTTTGGGGAGCTGGGGCAAGACGTGGAGGTCATCCGCAACGACGCGATTGATCTGCAAGGCATTAAGGCGATGAGTCCCGAGCGCATCGTGGTGTCCCCGGGGCCGTGTACGCCGAGGGAGGCCGGCATTTCGGTGCCGCTGATCCAGGAATTCGCGGGTAAGTTGCCGATTCTTGGTGTGTGTCTGGGGCATCAAAGCATTGGTGCCGCGTTCGGGGGCAACATCGTTCGAGCGAAGCGTGTGATGCATGGCAAAACGTCTGCCGTCACGCACAATCGGCAGGATTGTTTTGCCGACATTCCGACGCCGTTCACAGTCGTGCGCTATCACTCACTGGTGATTGATCGCGAAACGTTGCCGAAAGAATTGTCCATCACCGCTGAGAGCGACGACGGCGAAATCATGGGTGTGCGGCACAAGACATTGCCGGTGTGGGGGCTGCAATTTCACCCCGAGTCGATCATCACCGAACACGGTCATGATCTGTTGAAAAATTTCCTGAATCTGTAGGCCCCGATCATGTCCATTTCTATTTCAGAAGCCATCCAGCGCACCGTCGACCATCGCGAGATCTTCGAGGACGAAATGCTTTCGCTGATGCGCAAACTCATGAACGGCGAGTTCACAGCCGCGCAGGCGGGTGCGTTTTTGACTGGCCTTCGCGTTAAGAAGGAAACCATCGGCGAGATCGCAGCGGCGGCCATAGTGATGCGCGAGTTGTCGACCAAAGTGCCCGTGGAAAATGAACCGAATCTTGTTGACATCGTTGGCACTGGCGGCGATTTGTCGCACACCTTCAACATCTCCACCGCGTCTATGTTCGTCGCCGCGGCGGCGGGAGCAAAAGTCGCAAAACACGGCAATCGTGGCGTGTCGTCGAAGAGCGGTGCGGCGGACGTGCTGGAGTCGCTGGGCGTCAATATCATGCTGATTTCCAGCCAGATCGCTCAGTGCATTCAGGCGACGGGCATCGGCTTCATGTTCGCGCCGAACCATCATCTCGCGATGAAGGCGGTCGCTCCGATACGGCGCGAATTGGGCGTCAAAACCATCTTCAACATTCTTGGCCCCTTGACCAATCCGGCGAGCGCACCGAACACCATGATGGGTGTGTTTCATGCCGATCTCGTAGGCATTCAGGTCAGAGTGATGCAGCGCCTTGGGGCGGAGCATGTGATGGTGGTGCATGGTCGCGACTCGCTCGACGAAATTTCGTTGGGTGCAGGCACGCTAGTTGGTGAACTGAAAGACGGCAAGATCACCGAGTATGAAATTCATCCCGAAGACTTTGGCTTCACGATGAGCGCGACGCGGAACCTGAAAGTGGACACGCCAGAAGCGTCGAAAGCCATGCTGCTGGCGGCGCTGGATGGCAGTCACGCTGCCGCCTCCAATGTTGTGATGTTGAATGCAGGTGCTGCGCTTTACGCGGCGAATATAGCGCCTACATTGCGTGATGGTATTGAACTCGCGCGGGCGACGATTGCCAGTGGCGCTGCTCGCAAAAAGGTGGATGAATTCGCGGCGTTTACGCAGTCGTTTCGGACCAAGCCGTTTGTGGCGGGTGAGTGACATTGAAGTAGGGTGCGCATCAAAATGCGCACCAACGAGGACGCCGAACTATTGCGTTGCTTCGGTAAGCTTTGGTGCGCACTCTGGGGCGCACCTTACGGGTGTTTTGTGAGACTTGACTAAGAATTTATGAGCGACATCCTCAACAAAATTATCGCCACCAAGCACGATGAAATCGCTGCGCTGATGCGTGCGAAACCGTTGTCGGCTATTCGTGCTGAGGCAGAAGCACATCGTGATATTCGCGACTTTGCAGGTGCGATTGAAGCAAAGATTTCGTCGGGCAAAAGTGCGGTTATCGCTGAGGTAAAAAAAGCCAGTCCCAGCAAAGGGATTCTGCGCGAAAACTTTCTGCCTAAGGAAATCGCCACAAGCTATGAATCAGGCGGCGCAGCCTGCCTGTCGGTGCTTACCGATGCGCCGTACTTCCAAGGCTCCGTTGAATACTTACAGCTTGCCCGCGCAGCCTGCAGCCTACCCGTCATCCGCAAGGACTTCATTGTTGACGCATATCAGGTCTACCAAGCCCGCGCGATGGGTGCGGATTGCATTCTGCTGATCGTTGGCGCGCTGGAATTGCATCAAATGCAGGCGCTCGAAGCGTTGGCGCTTGAGCTAGGCATGGCGGTGCTTGTGGAGTCGCATGATGCCACCGAACTCGAAGCAGCGCTCTCCTTGAAAACTTCGCTGATCGGTATCAACAACCGGGATCTGCGCACCTTTAACGTGTCGCTATCCACGACCACGGGGCTGCTCAAGATGGTGCCACCTGGCAAACGCGTGATAACCGAAAGCGGCATTTTTTCGCGTGCAGATGTTACCCTCATGCGCGAGCATGATGTGCATGCGTATCTGGTGGGTGAGGCGTTTATGCGTGCGCCCGACCCGGGCGTGGCACTCGCGGAACTATTTGCGGCGTGACGCGAGCGATTGAGCCGCTTTCGCACTCAGCCGCATTGACGATGCGCGTCGATGTTGCAGCGCGGCGAATAGTGTCAATAGCAATGACAGTGCAACCATGCTTTGAGCCGATAGCGCAGGCACCGCGGTCGGGTCGTTATTGTTAGTGCCAGCGCCGCCTGTCGGCGGCGCTACTGATCGAACCACAGCCAGACTTTCGAATCCACCGATCGGGCTGCCTGCCAAAGTGACCGCGTTTTGGTTCGACACCACCAGCGTATCGGGGTTCACAGCAAACACCC
>JAYSUK010000202.1:0-1582 GCA_043719085.1 Burkholderiales bacterium
GAGCGCCCGAAGCCGCTGAAAGCTTGGGCATCACCGCGCAGCGACTCAAGTCATTGGGATTGATCGATCACATCGTCGCCGAGCCGCCCGGCGGGGCGCACCGCGATCCAGTGGCCATGATGGGCAATCTTAAAGTGGTGCTAGCGTGCGAATACGCTCGCCTGGCACTGCTGACGCCAGAGAAGCGGCTGGGTCTGCGACGTCAGCGGCTCTCGGGGTATGGCGCGTTCAAAGGCGCTTAACGCGAGTGTCGATCTGATTTCTGCCGTCGTTGCACACGCTGCGACGTCGTGGATCTCAGGCTCGCGGGTATGCGTGGCGTTGTCCGGTGGCTCCGACTCGACGGTTTTGCTGCACGCCCTTACCAAGGAGCGCGCAAAAAAATCTGCATCCTGGACGCTATCGACGCATCATGTGCATCACGGACTAAGCCCCCACGCCGACGCATGGGCTGCGCACTGCGCAGCGTTATGCGCGTCGCTCGACGTGCCGTTCTCGATGGATCGGGTCAACGTTGACATGCATGCAGGTAAGGGCATCGAAGCCGCGGCGCGTGACGTGCGGATGCTGTCGCTTGATCGGGTTTGCGCAGACATCGTGGTGCTCGCTCACCACGCGCGGGATCAGGCTGAAACGCTGTTGCTGCAACTGTTGCGCGGCTCGGGGCCACCGGGGATGGCAGCGATGCCATTGGCGGGTGGTCGCTACCAGCGTCCTCTGCTGCGCGTACCCAAAGTGGCGATTCTGGAATATGCGCAGCAGTTCGACTTGTGCCCCGTGGTTGATGAATCCAACGCCGATAATCGCTTTTCGCGCAATCGACTGCGCAACGCCGTGTGGCCCGCGTTGATCAACGCGTTCCCCGCGGCCGAGGCCACGCTCGGTCGCGCAGCACAGCATCAGGCCGACGCGGCTCAACTATTGGTTGATCTGGCAGTCATCGACGCCGCAAGTTGTCTTGCGGATGTTGCCATTGACCTTTCTCGCTTTAATATGCTGAGCGACGTGCGGCGTGCCAACCTGCTGCGATTCTGGCTACACCGCAATGGCGTCAAGCCGCCCGCCGCCGACACGCTGCGCGAATGGCTAAAGCAACTCGGGAGCGTCACAGCCATTCAAGCCATAGAGCTGCGAGGCAGCGGTCATGACGACGTAATTCGCACCTATCGCGGATTGGCGTATCTAACTAGAGATACGCCACGATGGGAGCCTCGCCCGTGGGTGGGTGAATCGTCGCTCGAACTTATGTGCAATGGGGTGCTGGCAGGCGAAATTTCCTTCGCGAGTTGCTCGCTCACTGAGTCACCGCTCGCGGTTCGGGCAGCCGTTGCTGGCGAGAAGTGGCTGGTGCGACTGCGGCAAGAGGGCGACGCCGTGAAGCTGTCCGAGCGCTCGGGTCACGTTTCGCTCAAAAATATATTCCAGCAGGCGCAGGTGCCTCCATGGCAGCGCGCTACCTGGCCGCTGCTTGTTTGCGATGGCGAAATTGCGGCAGTGGCAAGCATTGCGACAGCCAAAGCCTATACCGTTGCGTTCGGAGAATCGGGTTGGAAGTGCCAGTGGAAACCCGCATGGCTGAATC
>JAYSUK010000203.1:0-4262 GCA_043719085.1 Burkholderiales bacterium
CGCCCATGTCGCCCATGTCGCCCATGCCACCCATACCGCCGCCACCGCCCATGCCGCCGCCGCCAGCTGATTCGTCTTTCGGCGCTTCAGCGATCATGACCTCTGTTGTGAGCAGCAGGCTTGCGACCGACGCTGCGTTTTGCAGTGCCATGCGCGTGACTTTGGTGGGGTCGAAAATGCCGAGCTCTAACATGTCGCCGTAGGTGCTGCCGTTGGCTGCGCGCGGTTGCTAAATTCGGCCGTAGTTACCTTTGCCTGCGAGCACTGCATTCACCACGACGCTGGGTTCGTCGCCACAGTTGGCAACGATTTCGCGCAGTGGCGATTCAACGGCTTTCATGACCAGCTTGATGCCTGCGTCTTGATCCGCGTTGTCGCCCTTGAGCGTGCCTACAGCTTGACGAGCGCGCAACAGCGCCACGCCGCCGCCCGCCACAACGCCTTCTTCAACGGCCTCATTGACATAGACCCGGGGTGGCAGATCCATCGGGTTCATGCCGGCGGCCACATACTTGAAGCCTTCGCGGGCAATGGCCTGCGCCAGAACGGTGGCGGTGGTGGTGCCGTCACCGGCGTTGTCACTGGTTTTGCTTGCTACTTCTTTTACGAGCTGGGTGCCCATGTTTTGCAGTTTGTCCTTGAGTTCGATTTCTTTCGCAACCGATACGCCGTCTTTGGTGACGGTGGGGGCTCCGAACGAGCGCTCAAGCACCACGTTGCGGCCTTGAGGGCCGAGCGTGCCTTTAACTGCGTTGGCGAGAATGTTCACGCCTTCAAGCATGCGGGCGCGCCGCGCCCCACGTCACGCGCTACACGGCTTTGGTCGCTTGGCTGGCTTGTTCGCTCAACTCGGTCACGCTCATTTGCGGAAGATGTCTGCGTCGCCATTCGGTGTAATCAAAACGTTCGCGCGAAAGCGATGCAATGAAGCGTTCCGCTTCGACCGCGCCAAGTGCCGCCACCAGTGCCGCCACCAATGCCGCCATGCCTTCAGCACGAATTTCGGAGTCAGTTTTCATGCCGCTATTTGGCGCATACGCTTCGACGAATCAATGATCGCCAGCGCGCTTATTGTCGTCATGTGCCGTTGTAACGGGTGGCAATTTTCCGTCGATCACGACGCCAGCTTGCGCGGCTTGATGCTCGCAGAACTTTGCCATCAGCGCATCAATATCTCCGCCAACATCGGCGAGCATTTTTTGGCGAATTTGGTGAATCTCTTCAACAACAGGATCAGTCCACACCGTCATCTCCCAAAAGTTGCAGCGGGGTTAAAAGTCGCGGGCATCGATAACCCGCTTCGGAGCAAACGCGCTCAATGTGATTCATCATCGCGCCGTTTGCAATGTGCTTGAAATTCCAAGTCAAGAGAATTTCCACACCCGACACCGCAGACACCGCGATGTGCAACGCATCGACAAATGCTTTTTGTGGAAGCGCTCGCTGCGCCAACAATGTTTGCGCGAGTCGACTGATTTCAGGGCGATTAACGTTTAGACGCGCAATCCCGATCAACGTGGCGACACGTTTCGCTGCAGCAACGGGATCGCCACCAGCGGCTTCGTCGAGCACAAACTGCGAAACCACAAGATCGTAGTTTGATCGCTGTTCTTCCCACCATTTGTAAGTCGTCGCCTGATGACCAGCCGTAATCACATCCAACGCAGGACGGTTGGTCAGGTAGCTGATGACTGAGGTTTCGACGTAGACACGGGGCTTCATGGGGTGAATTATGCGCCGCTATTCCGGCAGAACACAGGCGCGGGTTCTAATCGACGCGCCGCGCCCCGAGAGGATCAATGTTGCATTGCAAGACTTGACCCCGTGCTTTTCCTGCTTTTCCCAATGCTTTTCCTTTTCTCACTGCATCATCGGGCCAGCCCTATTTTTTTCGGCTAAAGTAAGCAGTTCGCCCCGTGCGTGTTGGTTATCCACTGCAGCACCTGCGCTGCGCTGCGAACGCCAGCGTAACCGGTGTTCCGCGCATTGGCGATCAGCGCGCTATCGGTCAAGTGCAACAGCGCGCGCAAAATTAACAAGCCATCTGTAGTGGGCAACATTGCGCCATCACCGTCAGCATCAAGATTGAGCCCCGAAATCGTGAGCTCGATGGTGGCGGCGCTCACTCCAGCCCCGATGCCCGTTACGCCCTGAGTAAGCGCCGTGCCACGGAACCCGAGCAGGTAGCGCAGGATCAACACTCCGTCCGACGTGCTGGAAACGACAGCATTGCCGCTGACATCAAGCGCACACGACGGCGTGACCGCAACGAACTTTCCGAGACTCGCTGGCCAGCCCAGCGTGTTCCCGGTGAGTACGACCGCGGTGCCGCTGGTCGCGTTTATCGAGCTGACCGTTGCGCCCCTTGAATTGGCAACCAATCCGGTGCTGCCTCCCGGGACAAACGCCGCGCCAGCTGGCCCCAGTCCAATTCCGGCAGTCGTTGTCGTGACCACCGCTTGCGTCGCAGCGTTGATCACCGAGACAGAATTGTCGAACGTATTGCTGACGAGCACGCGCGTCGAGTCGTCGCTGACGGCAATGCCCGTTGTGTGACCACCGACCCGAATCGTCGACGCAACCGTAAGCGCCGCCGCATCAATCACCGACACCGAGGCGCTGCCGCCATTGGCAACATATACCCGCAGGCCGTCGGGCGACGCAGCGACGCCCACTGGATTCGCGCCGACCGTGATCGTTGAGGTCACCGCGTTGGTCACGGTGGAGACGACGCTTAGCGTACCTGCGCCGGAATTGGCGATATAGACACGATTGCCGTCGGGCGACACGGCGACGCCGGATGGATTTGCGCCGACGGTGACGGTAGTGAGCACTACGCGCGTTGCAGTGTCGACGACGGTCAGCGTTCCGTTGACCCAAAGCGAGCCTGCACCTGACGCCGTCGCGGTCAGAAAGTTGGTGACGTAGAGGCGCGTGCCGTCGGGCGAGACCGCCACGCCCAAAGGCTTGTTACCTGCGGAAATTTGCGCAAGCACGGTGTTGGTGTTGGTTGAGACAACCGCGACGGTGTCAGCATTGTGCTGGGTGATGTAGACGTAGCGGCCACCCGGTGCGACCGCAACACCAATCGGCGCCGCCCCGACCGGCACGGTGGCGATCACGGCGCCGTTACTCACGTCAACCACAGCAACGGCCGCCCCCGTCTGATTCGGCACGTAAGCGAGCGTTGCCGCACGAGCGGGAACAGCGACGCAGCAAATCACAACGCACATTGCGACGCCCATCACTCGGGTCAAACGTCTTGCACGGCGCAGCATGTCAATAGGCTCCATAACGCGAACCCAAGCCTAGCGACCGGGGACGCGGCAACAGGTGCGTGAAGCTCGAACTTCCTGCACCGTAGTGTCGTTATTTCGTGCCGAACAGGTTCCCTGTTTAAAAAACACGACCGGCATCAGCCAGCTGCTTGTCTCACAGTTCGTTGCCGTTTGCGTATAGCCCGCGGGGCATACTGGCGCCAACGCGTTTCCGGTGCCGCCAGCGAGAATACCAGTGACCGTGGTGTTGGCGGTCTCGACGCACTGCAGCGCCGTGGCCAGCGGGGGCGCGAAGTAGCCGACAATATCTAACACGAAATGCGACTGGGCAGTCGTGTACACCGTCATGTCAAACGCCGACAGCGGGTTAGGGACTTGCACTGCCAATGTGTTGACCACGATCGCGCCAGCAGCAAATTGCATGCTGGTAGCGACGGGTTGGGTCGTTCCGAAAGCATAGAGGGTGGCAGACCCTGCGGCGCTGGGCGTGATGGCGGTGGCCACCATCATGACGGCCGTCGCAGCGAGCGGGTTGGTGCCGCAGTTAGTGGCAGATCCGCCCTGGCTGGTGAAACTGGAAACACCGAAAGCAACAAACTGGCGCGTTGAATTCGCCGCAATCGCCCCCGCCGCAACGTTCCTTGTATCGGCAATCCGACATGGCGTCACGGGCGTGTAAACGAGATCTCTGGTGAGATCGCCAAATTGAGCCGGCTCAATAACCGCCGCTGCAGGGGTCACCCGACCCGGAGGGGCAACCGGCTCTGCCGCGTGCAACCCGGTCGCGGCAAACGTGGCCATCAATAAAGAAAAAAATGCGCTAAATCTCACCGGTTAATTCCCAAGTCTTGTGTGTCATCCGATGATAGTTGGCCGCTTACGCGCAGTCAATACTCGTCGTTGATGTGTCGAACCGGAAGCTCCCGGCACTGCGTCGATGCCGGCGTGCACCACCGGTGGGCGTGCGCTTCTTGGCGTTGCGAG
>JAYSUK010000204.1:0-12510 GCA_043719085.1 Burkholderiales bacterium
ACCAGGCCAAGGCCGGTTTCCTGATCGAATCCGGCGACTTTGCCGGGGAGTTTGCGGCCCTTGTGATCGGTGATTTCGACCTCGTCGGCTTCCATCACCAAATAGCCAATGGTGAGCACAAGCTTGGGTGACAGCAGGATGCCGTTGCCTTCACGTTCCTTGCCGAGCGTGGCGTTGCTGCGCGCGCCGGGCGCGGCCAGCGTTCGCAATTTAACCAGGCCGGTGAGTGATTTTTCGATCACCTCCGCGCCCATTTTGTCGGAGAATTTTTCGGGTGGGGCTTTATCTTGAGCGTACGAAAAACTCACTGCAAATACGGTCAACACATACAGGGTGAACGTTATCAACTTGCGCATCGTGATACTCCTGAAAACGCAATATTCGGAACCAAAAACAGTGTCCGCGCTCCCTGAGTGCAAAGAAGGGTTTGATTCGTCATTGGCATCGAACCCTTCACTGCGCTCTGGGCGAACGGAGTTGTGCGTTGCTGGCAACTAAAATACTCGCATGAATCAGGCCACCATTGCAACAGCAATCCCAATTTCTGCAACACATATTCCGCAAACGCCCATTGAGCGCAAGCCACGCTCGCTCCCGTTTTCGCTGTCGCGCGAAGGCAAGCGTCTGAGGAACATCGTCGGCGCAGCGGTGACCGACTTCGGCATGATCAGCGAAGGCGACCGCATCATGGTCTGCCTCTCCGGTGGTAAAGACAGCTACACCATGCTCGATTTGTTGATGGCGTTGCAGGTGGTCGCCCCCGTGAACTTCGAACTGATCGCGGTGAATCTCGACCAGAAGCAGCCCGATTTCCCCGAACACATCCTGCCGCAATATCTCGAAAAAACCGGCGTCAAATTCAAGATCGTCGAGAGCGACACCTACAGTATTGTCAAGCGCGTGCTGGAAGAAGGCAAGACGATGTGCTCGCTGTGTTCGCGCTTACGGCGCGGCATTTTGTATCGCACCGCGAAGGAGCTGGGCTGCACAAAAATCGCGCTCGGGCACCATCGCGAAGACATCCTCGGGACGTTCTTTTTGAACATGTTTTACGGCGGCAAATTGAAGGCCATGCCACCGAAATTAGTGTCGGATAACGGCGAACACGTCGTCATCCGTCCGCTCGCTTACGTGCGTGAAAAGGACATCATCAAATACGCCAAAGAGCGCGAATTTCCGATCATCCCGTGCAACCTCTGCGGATCACAACCGAACCTGCAACGGGCAGTGGTCGGGCGCATGTTGCAAGACTGGGACCGAAAATTTCCGGGCCGCATCGAAACGATGTTTCGCAGTCTGCAAAACATTGTGCCGTCGCACTTGGCGGACTCGAAACTGTTTGATTTTCAGGGGTTGGCGGCGCGGGGCGTGGAAGGCGGTGACTTGCCGATAGCGTTCGATGGCGGTGATACCGCGTTTGACGTTGATCCCGAGATCGAAAATTTGATGCGTCGGGAACAGGCGGCGGTAGCTAGCGTGGTGACGTTCGTAGATCGATAAGAAAAGCGTTAAACGATACAATCATCGATATGAGTACCGTAACCCTATCTAGCAAATTTCAGGTCGTTGTGCCACGCGAGATTCGCGAACGCATGAAGCTTAAGCCTGGGCAAAAGCTGTCAGTGCTTGCTTATGACGGGCAAATTCGACTGATGCCGCAATTGCCCGTGACGGCATATCGCGGCATATTCAAAGGCATGGACACAACCATCCCCGATGAGCCAGACCGCACCTTCGACTAAGCGTAGGTCCGCCGCTAGGGTTAGCTCCGCTCGCTCCGTCGTGGCAAACGATGCGTTCAACGTAGTGGATTCTTCGGGTTGGCTGGAATACTTTGAAGGGTCGAATCGTGCAGGACTGTTTGCACCCGCTATTGAAAATACCGAACGGTTGATCGTTCCCGTCATTTCGATCTACGAAGTGTTCAAGCGCTTTCGAGTGACTCGAACAAAAGACGATGCCGAACAAGCGGCAGAACTTATGCAGCGTTCACTCGTGGTCGACGTTGATCTGGCGCTGGTGCTCAGCGCGGCGGCGAATGGGTTGCCGCTAGCCGACAGTTTGATCTACGCAACCGCCCTAGCGTACGGCGCAACGTTGTGGACGCAGGATGCGCACTTTGAAGGCTTACACGGCGTGAGGTACTTCCCCAAACCATGAACGCAACTGTATCCATCACAAAAGGCGCCTGCCCGCACGACTGCCCAGACACCTGCGCGCTGGAATATCACGTTGCCGGTGGAAAACTGATTGAAGTGAAAGGTTCGGCGACACACAGCGTGACCGCCGGCGTGCTCTGCACCAAGGTCGCAAAGTATCCGCTGCGCACCTACCACCCGACGCGGATCAAAACGCCGCTCAAGCGCGTTGGCGCAAAAGGCGAAGGCAAGTTCGCGCCGATCTCGTGGGACGAAGCGCTGACCACGATCGCGACGAAGTTCAAATCCATCATCAGCGAGCACGGCGCGGAGGCGATCCTGCCGTACAGCTACGCCGGCAATATGGGTATGTTGCAGTATGGCTCGATGGATCGGCGCTTTTTCCACACGATTGGCGCGTCGCAACTGGATCGCACCATCTGCGCCAGCGCCGGTGCAGCGGGGCTTACGGTCACGCTCGGTTCGCGTCTCGGAACGGACATAGAGGCGTTTGCGCACAGCGAACTGATCATCCTGTGGGGCAGCAATCCGATCACGTCGAACCTGCATTTGTGGAGCCGCTGTCAGGAGGCCAAAAGACGTGGGGCGCGGCTAGTCGCGATTGATCCGTATCGATCCTTGTCCGCAGAAAAATGTCACCAATGGTTGCCGATTAAGCCCGGCACCGACGCGGCGCTGGCGTTGGCGATGATGCATGTGCTGATTCGCGATGCCTCCCACACAAACGCGCTCGATCACGAATACATCGCGCAGTACACACTGGGTTTTCAGGAACTGAAAGTGCGCGCGGCGGAGTGGACGCCGCAACGTGCGGCGGATGTTTGCGGCATTCCGGCGGCTGATATCGAAGCGCTGGCCAAGGTGTATGGCAGCACTAAAAAAGCAGCGATCCGCCTGAACTACGGGATGCAGCGGCACGGCGGTGGCGGCATGGCGGTGCGTACGGTCGCCTGCCTGCCCGCGCTCACCGGCGCGTGGCGCGAAGCGAGCGGCGGCCTGCTTCTGTCCACGTCCGGCGCATACCCAATGAATCTGGCGTATCTCGAGCGGCCTGATTTGATGCCGAATGTCGATGGCAAATTGCCGCGTATGGTGAACATGAGCGCGTTGGGCGATGCGCTGGCGTGGGGCGCAGGATCCGTTCAGCGACACCCTTCGACAGGCTCAGGGCGAACGGAATCTGCGCCAATCAAAGCCCTGTTCGTCTACAACTCAAACCCAGCCGCCGTGGCCCCCGATGGCAACGTGGTGCTCAAAGGGCTCGCACGCAAAGATTTGTTTACTGTTGTCAGCGACATCTTCATCACCGACACAGCGCGCTACGCCGACATTGTGCTGCCTGCGACGACGTCCCCCGAGCATGACGACATCAATCGCAGCTACGGCCATTACGACCTCGTGCTGAATCGTCGCGCCATCGATCCGGTCGGTGAAAGTGTGTCGAATACGGAGCTGTTTCGTCGTCTCGCCAAAGCAATGAATCTGATCGATCCGTGCTTTGATGAAACCGACGAATCGATGATTCGTCGCGCGTTCGACTGGTCGCATTTTTCGCTCGCAGGCCAGAGTTTCGAAACGCTCGAACGCGATGGTTTTTTGCGCCTGAATTACCCGAAGAAGGACGGCTTCATCACGCCGTTTGCCGAGGGCGGTTTTGGCACGCCGTCGGGCAAATGCGAGTTTTATTCTGAAGCTTTAGCCAGGCGCGGATTCGATCCGTTGCCGACCTACATTGCCCCGCATGAGGGCGAAGCAAGCGATGCCGCCAAAGACTTTCCGCTCGCGCTCAACACACCGCCCGCCCGCAATTTCATGAACTCCACCTTCGGCAATATCGAAGAGCTCGCCAAGCCACACGGCGCGCCCACCGTGCAGTTGAATCCTCTGGACGCGGCCGCACGTAATGTGCTTGAGGGGCAAACCGTGCGCGTGTTCAACCATCGCGGTGTAATGAAGCTGGCCGCTCACGTGACTGAAGATACGCGCCCAGGCGTTGCCACCATATTGTGGGGACACTGGCGCAATCATCCCGGCGCGGAGGGTTTTGTGAACGATCTCACCAGCCAGGCACTCACAGACTTGGGCGGCGGCGCGACGTTTTATGACTGTCGCGTTGAGGTGGCTGCTGTTTAGCCCGCAGGAAGTTTGTGGGAGCGGTTCCACCGCGATAGGCGAGATACTAGCCACGCACTTCGCGGTGGAACTGCTCCCACAGTGCGAACTAAGGATTTAAATCATGCAAAAAATTCATAAAACCGACGCCGAATGGCGCACGATGCTGACGCCCGAGCAATTCAAAGTTGCGCGCGAGCACGGCACCGAGCGCGCGTTCTCCGGCGTGTTTGCCGACCATCATGCCAAAGGCACCTACACCTGCGTGTGCTGCGGCGAGCCAGCCTATTCGTCGGACGCGAAGTTTGAGTCCGGCACCGGCTGGCCGTCGTTTTGGCAACCCGCGTCGCCAGAAAACGTGGAGACGAAGGAAGACAACGGATGGTTCATGCGCCGCACCGAGGTGCATTGCGCCAAATGCGATGCGCATCAGGGCCACGTGTTTCCCGACGGCCCGAAGCCCACGGGGCTGCGCTATTGCATCAATTCGGCATCGCTGAATTTCGTGCCGAGCGAGTAATTTTCCGTAACAGCATTTGGCTGAACACAAGTATTTAATTGGGCTGGCCAGTCAAAACGTGGTTTGTTGACATTACATAAAAATCACGGTTAGCCCGCATGCACAAAGGATTTAAGCCAGAAGCTAAACAGCCCTAGAGCTTGGCAGGCATCACTTTCGCAGTCGTAAAGCCGCGTTTGACCAACAGCGCATCGATGCGCGCCATCGCGTCTTCGCGGGCCTTTGCGTCGGGGCCAACGGTCACGCCCTTGCCCGCATTCACCCCGTTCGGCACTTCGGTGCGCACGCGAAATCTGCCTGCCGGATTGTCAAAGTCGTGAAATGCGCCGGGGTAGAGCGTGATGCTCGCCGGCTGCTCGTTGCGCTCGTTGTTCTGGAGCCTCGCTGCGAACGCGGAGCACGGCGCGGCGGGCGTCCAGTCGTCAGCCTCTCCCATGAGGATGGTTAGCGGCGACGAAATTTTTGCCGGCGCGTTGTCTTTGGCGAAGGGTGAGCAGCCGGGGTAGAAGGCAATCGCTTCAGCGAACTTCCCGTCGTCGGGAAACTCACCCAACCCCGCGATGCCGCCACGTCGCGTCACGGTGTTGAGCACCGTTGAGCCGCCGTGCGACCAGCCCCACAGCACAATTTTTTTTGCGTCAATGCCGGGTTGCTCGTTGAGCCATACGCGCGCTGCCATCACGTCGTCCACGCGGTCACGCTGGGTGATGGTGCGCGATTGCATTTTCACCGTGCAGACTTCTTCAAATCGACGCGACGTGAAACTCTCGGGAAACAGCACTGCGATGCCGCGCTCAAGCAGCCAATCTTTGGCGGCTTTGTGCCGTGCATTGAGATTGCCGTTCGCGCCCAGCCCGCCGCAGCCGTGCAACAAAATCGCCGCTGCGCCGCTGGCCTTACGTGCTTCCGGCGTGAACCATTGCGCGCGCAGCGTTTTTTCTTCTCCGATGTGCGCGGCGTGGATTTTTATGTTTTCGGCGAACGATGGTGTGGCAATTGCGAACGTTAGAAATCCCAAAGCCAAGCCGCTGCGGAGCTTGTCGTCCCCGCGACGGCGGGGACTTAGACCTAGAGATCGTGCGAAACGCAGAAGCCATTTACGAGATGGGCTCCGGGCTGGATTCCCGCCTTCGCGGGAATGACAGTTTTGATCAAATTTAAGCGCGGCAGATTTCACGCCAACACCGTCTCACCCTCAGTCGGCAACTCACGCGGTTTGCCGTCCAGGGTGATGGCCACGTAGGTCAATTCCGCCTCAGTCACGCGCACCACGGTCGTGCCACGATTGCGTTCGGAGAACACCTCAACATCCACCGTGATCGAGGTGCGTCCAACGCGCTTGATGGTGGCGTAAAAACTCACCACGTCACCAATCTGCACTGGCTGCTTGAACACAAATGAGTTCACTGCCACCGTAGCGATGCGGCCCTTGGCGCGGCGCACCGCCGGGATGCTGCCCGCCAGGTCCACCTGCGACATGATCCAGCCGCCGAAGATGTCGCCGTTGGCGTTGCTGTCGGCGGGCATCGGGATCACGCGCAGCGCGAGTGGTTTGTCGGGCAGTGTGGTCATGATGAGTGGGCAGTGGAGGTGATTTTTCCGATTATCGTTGAAGCGCGCAACGCGCCTGCTTACCGGGACTTTTCGCTTGTACATTCTGTTTTTTCACCGTCTGTACAAGGCGGGCCAGGATCACTGCGGCTCCGTTGGCCGACGCAGTGCTCGCGGGCTGGACGCCCACGACGACGGTGGCGCAGAACGACGTGTTTGAGCCGACTGCAAAAAATATCGCATTAGCGCGTCCGGCCCGTGGGTCGCGAGCGCAGCCCACTCACGACTATGTAGGCGACGACTTCGCGTCGCCCAACCGCGGAGTACGCGGCCTCGTCCGCGTTTACAACTGCGCCAGCATGTTCTCGGCAAATGAGCAGTTTGCCGGGCCCACGCCTTCGACGTTGACCTGTTTGACCACGCCGTTCTCAACCAGCAGCGAGAAGCGCTGGCAGCGTACACCCATGCCTTTGGCCGTGAGGTCGAGTTCGAGGCCGAGTGCTTTGGTGAATGCAGCCGAGCCGTCGCCCAGCATGCGTACTTTGCCCGCGACGTTTTGCGTCTGGCCCCACGCGCCCATCACGAAGCCGTCGTTGACTGCCATGCAGATGATCTCGTCAACGCCCTTGGCTTTGAGTGCGTCGAAATGTTTGACGTAACCGGGCACGTGTTGCGCGGAGCACGTAGGCGTGAAAGCACCGGGCAGGCCGAAAATCACGATCTTTTTGCCAGCGGCGAGTGCCGCGATGTCTACCGGGGCTGGCGGCAGCGGGCAGTTTTTCGCGTCGTCCTGACCGGCTGATTCGGTGAGCGTTGCGGCGGGGAGGTTGTCGCCAATTTTGATGGTCATGGGGTGTTTCCTTTGAGAAAAGCAGTTGTGGGAGCGGTTTTACCGCGACTGATTTGCCTGACATGGAGGCCTGTCGCGGTGGAACCGCTCCCACGGGGTCAGTGAATCAGCGAAAATTATCGTCGATATGCATGACCTCTCTCCTTACAGTGCCTTTGCGGCGCATCTGACCGACCTTGCGCGGCCGATTGCGCAACGCTATTTCCGCTCCGATCTCAAAGTAATCGACAAGCCCGACGCTACGCCGGTGACGCTGGCCGACATGGAGATTGAGACGCGTATTCGTGAGGAGATTGCGCGCGTTTATCCAACGCACGGCGTGCTTGGCGAAGAGCATGACGACACAAATCTGGACGCCGAATGGGTGTGGGTGATTGACCCGATTGACGGCACCAAAGCCTTCACCTGCGGCAAGCCACAGTTCGGCACGCTGATCGCGTTGACGCATCACGGCGAGCCGGTGATTGGGGTGATTGACCAGCCCATTACGGACGAGCGCTGGATCGGCGTGAAGGGGTTGGGTGCCACGTTTAACGCTCGCGCCGCGCGTGTCAGTCGCACGCGAAAGCCGCTGGCCGAGACGATTGTTCTGGTCACCACGCCGGACATGTTTCACGACGCTGAAGCAACGTTCGCCCGCTTGCAGGCGGCGTGCAAGGGCGTTTATTACGGGGGCGATTGTTACAACTACGCGCTGCTCGCGTCGGGGCATGTTGATGTCGTGGTCGAGATGGATTTGAAGACGGTGGACTTCGCCGCCGTGGTCAATCCCATTGTGGAGGCGGGCGGCGTGGTGTGCGACTGGTCGGGGCGGGCGCTGACCCTAGCTAGCGACGGCACGATTGTGGCGGCGGCAAATCAGCGACTGGCCGATGAAGTGCTTGGCGTTTTGGCGCGCAACTTATGAATCTCGCGTTCTGTAGGGTGGGCAGCCTCTGCCCACCTCGCTGTGACGTAGCGAAATGGATCGCTTTGCCGCGACTTGATGGGCACGGGGTTCCCACCCTACAACAAATTAGCTTCTCGAATGATTAACCCCCTCTTCCGTGCGTTGTTCGAGCGCGAGATAAAGAACCGTTTTCTTGGCGGCGCGTTGTCGCCGGTGTGGTGGTTGGCGCAGCCGTTGTTGTCGCTCGGTGTTTACGCGTTGGTGTTCGGCTTGTTTATGCGGGCGGCGGTTCCGGCGCAATATGGGGACAGTTTTGTTGCCTTTCTGGCGGTGGGCCTGTGGCCGTGGCTGGCGTTTGCCGAGAGCGTGACGCGCGGCGCCACCAGCCTGATTGCGCAGGCCTCGTTGATAACCAAGACTGCGCTGCCGCGTGCCTACGTGCCGCTGTCCACAGTGATTGTGACGTTTGCGCTGAACTGGTTGGCGTTGACGGCGATCGTGCTCCTGTTCAAAGTGCTCGGTTACACCTTGTTTTTGAGCGGGATTGTGTTTTCACTGCCCGCATGGATTGCGTTTTTTCTCGCTGCCTTGGGGCTCGCATGGATCGTGTCCACCGCGCAAATTTTGGTGCGTGACATTGAGGGCATGCTCGGCCCGATATTCATGTTGCTTTCGTTTGTGTGCGGCATTCAATACGGGCTCGAATCGATCCCCGAGGCGTATCGTGACGCCGTGCTCGCCAACCCGTTTACGCAAGTCATCTCGCGTATGCACGACACCTATCTCGCGGGTGCGGGCTTTGTGTTGATGGATGCGTATCTGCTGGCGGGTGGCGCGCTGATTGCGGCATTTGGATACGTATTTTTCAAGCGCGTCGCGCCGCATGTGGATGACTATTTATGAGCGAAATCCTGCTCACTATCAACCACGTCAGCAAAACGTTTCCCAAAATCGGCCGTCACGGCGCGGGGCTTGCCGCGCTGCTGCGAGTGGCCTTTGCGCGACCGCAGACGGAGGGTTTTAAGGCGCTGAAAGACATCGATTTTCACGTGCGCCGAGGCGAATCATTTTCGTTGGTGGGTGAGAACGGCGCAGGTAAATCCACGTTGCTAAAAATCATCGCGGGTGTGTTGCAGCCGAGTCAAGGCAATGTCACCCGTGTCGGCACGGTCGGCGCGCTGCTGGAACTCGGGGCAGGCTTTCATCCCGAATACACGGGCCGCGAAAATCTCAAGCTCGCCGCTGCGCTGCAAGGCTTGGCCGGTGCTGCCTTTGATGCCAAGCTCGGGGAAATCATTGCCTTCGCCGATATCGGCGAACACATCGATGCATCCATCAAGACCTACTCGTCGGGCATGATCGTGCGCCTCGGTTTTGCCTTGGTCACGGCATTGAAGCCCGACTTGCTGATCACCGACGAGGTGCTCGCTGTGGGCGACGAATCGTTTCAGAACAAATGCATCGCGTGGATGGAGCGCTACCTCGCTGAGGGCGGCACGCTGCTGCTCGTGTCGCATTCGCTGTACCACGTCAAAAAATTGACGCAACGCGCAGTGTGGCTCGATCACGGTGGCATGCGCATGGTGGGCAGCAGTAGCGATGTTGCAGTGGCGTATCAGGCATTTCACGAAGCGAAGCAAGCGGGCGCGAAGCAAGCCTTGCTGGCCACCGACACCTCGGCGCTCGGCCAGTATGCCGTGGTCAATTTGCGCATTGAGCATTGCGACGTGCACGGCATGTCGCTGCATGGTCGGCTCAAAAGCCGCGACGGTCGCTGCCCGCAGGTTGCCATCGGCATCGTGCGTATGGACGGCAGCCCGGTGTACGGCACCACGTCTGAAATCGACCAGACCGTGCCAACAAAATCTGACGACGACCATTATGAGTTTGCGCTCACTTTTACCGATTGGCGCTTGCTGCCTGGCGCCTATACCTTGCGCGCCCACGCGTTGGACCCGGAAGGCATGCGCCTCTACGACACCGTGGAGCGCAATTTCACAGTGCCGGGCGACTCGCGTGAGTTGGGGATGGTGCGCTTGCCGCACAGTTGGAGTGCATCAAATCGAATATGACTTTTTTACTAAAACCTTGTAAGTGATGAGCTTCAGAGTAAATTAGCGAAAAGTCGATAACAGCAAAAATGCAACTTGAAGCCCTTTATAAAAAGGCTTTCGTGCAAAAGCTGTTGGCATGGAGCAACCCAATCACTCCATTTATCTTGTATTTGTGCATTGCAACATATCGCGGAGAATGACTATAATCATGGGCTTTGTTGGATTGGCATCACGTAAATGAGCCAGCTACAGGAAACTACAGAAACCCGTGAGCGCAGGATTATTAGCGCCCGCTGTGATGGAAATCTCTTTTAGTTTGCGCCCATGTTGAGTGAAATCAGTCTGCAAAACCCGGCCATTGCCCGCATGCTCTATTGGCAGTTGGGCATCACCGCCGGGTTCGCTGTGATCGCAGGGTTCATCTCGGGGGAGCATGGAGCGGTTTCCGCCCTGTTGGGTGGGTTGACCAACGTCTTCGCCTCGTTGATCTATGTGTTCGTAGCAAATTTTGGTTTGATCCACTCGACGGGTGCGGGCTTATGGCCGATTCTGCGGGCGGAGATCGTGAAACTTGTGTTCATCGCAGTTCAGCTCGGTGTAGTCATAAAGTTCTACGATGCGCTGGTTGTCCCGGCTCTGTTTACGACATTTTTAGTGACGTTGTTGGCATGGCGCGCAGCATTATTCGCTCGCAGCAACGACGGCACGAAACAAAACACCTGACTAGCAATACGTAACCGGTAACACGAGAACACTATGGCCGACGCAAGCGCCGGGGCGCAAACGCCCACCGAATACATCCAGCACCATTTGACCAATCTGGTGCAACGCTTTCGCATTGGCGAAGACACCTGGACGTTGCACGTCGACACCGTCGTGACATCCATGGTGCTCGGTCTGTTCGCGTTTGGCATGCTGTACATGATTTCGCGCAAAGTCGTAACCGGCGTGCCCGGTAAAGCGCAGGCTTTTTTCGAGTTGCTCTACGACTTCATTGATACCCAGGTCAAAGATATTTTTACCCACGGGGATCGCAGGTTCGTCGTCGGTCTGTCGCTCACGATTTTCGTGTGGGTGATCATGATGAACGCAATGGACTTCTTGCCGATTGACTGGTTTGCTGCGGGCATGCACGCCATCGGGTTTAACTACTGGAAGCCGGTGCCCACCAGCGACATGAACACCACGCTGGCGCTTTCGTTGTCGGTGATTGGCATGGTCATCTTTTTCAGCATCAAGGCCAAGGGCTTCGGTGGCTACGCGCATGAATTGTTCTGCACGCCCTTCGCGGCCAAAAACATTTTCGGCATCATCATCCTCGCGCCGTTCAACTTCCTGTTTCAGTTGATCGAATTGGTCTCCAAGCCGCTGTCGCTGGCGTTGCGGCTATACGGAAATATGTACGCAGGCGAAATCATCTTTTTGTTGATCGCCATGTTGAGCTTTGTTGGTATCGGTGGTGCCATCGTGGGTGGCCTGTTGCACGCAGGCTGGGCGATCTTCCACATCCTGATCGTTGCGCTGCAAGCGTTTATTTTCATGATGTTGACCGCCGTTTATCTCGCCATGGCGCACGAGCATCACTAATCTTTTTCGTCACTTTAGTTACTTCACTTTCGATACTGTCACTTTCTACATTTAGGAAAAATCATGGAAGCTCTCCAAAAAATCGCAATTCTGGCCTCTGTTCAGGGCTACACGGCCATCGCTATTGGTTTGATCGTTGGCCTCGGCGCTATCGGTGCCTGTATCGGTGTGGGCATCATGTGCTCGAAGTTTCTTGAGTCCGCCGCTCGTCAGCCAGAACTGATCCCCCAGCTTCAAGGCAAAGTGTTCCTGTTGCTCGGCCTGATCGACGCATCGTTCATTATTGCAGTCGGTATCGCTCTGTTGCTCGCCTTCGCGAATCCGTTGCTCGGCGTTCTCGTCATCAAGTAGTCGTTCTACTTAAACGAATCCAGAAAGGTCGACGTCGTGGGTATCAACCTAATGACTCTGCTGCTGCAAGCGATCGGTTTCGGCATCTTCATCCTGTTTACGGTGAAGTTTGTGCTGCCGCCGCTGGCCACAGCCATTGAAACCCGTCGCCGCCAGATCGCCGACGGTCTAGCCGAAGCCGAAAAGGGCAAAGCCTCGCTCGCCACCGCGCAAAAAGAAGTCGACAAACTCATCGCTGACGCCAAAGCCAAAGCCACCGAGATCGTCGCCCTCGCTGAAAAGCAGCGCACCACCACCATCGAGGCGTCCAAGGGCGAGGCGAAGGTCGCTGGTGAACGTGAAAAGCAGATGGCTGCGGACGAAATCGCGCAGCTGTCGGTGAAAGCAAAAGAAGAGTTGCGCGACCGCGTCGCTGATCTCGCCATTGCAGGAGCACA
>JAYSUK010000205.1:0-1574 GCA_043719085.1 Burkholderiales bacterium
CGTTTCATCGGGATAACTTTCTCGACAATGTCGTCCGTCCCCGGCGACAGAATCGATGTGTCGATTTCCCCCGGTGCAATGGCATTGCAGCGTATGCCGTGCGGCCCGAAGTCGAACGCGATCTCACGGGTCAAGGCAGCCAGCGCCGCCTTCGACGCAGCGTAAGCCGCCCCGGCAAACGGATGCACTTTGACGCCAGCAATTGAGGTGACATTCACGATGCTGCCCTGTGCCGCCTTCAACTCGTCAAACAATCCCTTCGACAACAAAGCGGTCGAAAAGAGATTTACGTTAAACACGTTTTGCCATACCGCGAGATCGGTGGCGAGCACGCCCATGCGCTTGCCATCGACCTTGGGCGACACACCAGCGTTGTTCACCAACGCGCTGAGTTTGCCGCCAGTTTCGGGGGCGGCAAGCTTTGCTTTAATTTGAGCGATGGCGTCGGGGTAACTCGCCATGTCGCTCAAATCCATCTGAACGTGGTCTTTTTCGCCCTGCGGCCACGGGCAAATCTTGTCGAACGGCTGTCTTGACACCGTAATCACGCGCCATTCGGCCGCATGAAAATGTTTGACCGTTGCATGCCCGATGCCGCGCGAGGCACCGGTCAGGAGCAGAGTTTTTTTGAGCATTGCCATTCCGCATTGTAGGCGGCAAATCGAGCGACCAACGGACGCGCAAAAAACTTCAGGACAGTGCCGCTAAGTTGCGTCCACATCGCGAAATTGCGCTGCCAGTGCTTGCTTTTGCCTGCGCCAGACCACTGCTGCCTGCGTGGGCGCGTAGTCTGTGATTGCGTCCGCAATTCGGATCAACACGTCGCCGGGTGCAGGCACGGCGCACACCTCGCGCGCAAACTTGATCAAGGCCTCATCCATCGGCCAACCGCGATCTCGCGCAAGGCTTAGCGCCATGCGATCCCTCGGCAAATACATTGTTGTGGTGACGATGTCGTACACCGGGGACAGGCGACAATCAGCGCTCGTCGGACTTGTATACAACAGCCCGAAATTTTTAAGATGTGCGTCACCGTTGCGCAGCGCAACCGTTAGCGCAACGCACGCAAACAACGCCGCCAACGACGATTGAATATGCGCCGGTGATGCGTTCAGCCGAATTGCTTTCGCGACGCTCTCGATGCTGCCGTCGTATTTGTCAGCGTTCTGCTTGCCCTGCAAACTCACCATATCCTCGAAGCCGAGCACCGAGCCACCCGCTCGATCAAAGCGCTCAATCACCAGCCGTTTTTGGTCTTCCGACAACCAAAACTCTGGCACGTCGAGCCCGGCATTTTTTGCGATGCTCAAACAATGAAACTCGTTGGCCGCAAGATCAGGAAACTCGCCGTCGCCCAACTTAACGATGTACTGCGCGGCGCGAACCGTGGCACGGTCAGCGAGGCTCATTTTGTGGTGGTCACCGCGCAAATGTTCTGCATCAACGCGTTCAGCGGTGAGCAGCACTTTCGGCTGCACACCGGCCACCGCAGAGCCAAATAAATAGCGCTCACACAAATCCGCAAACAAATCTCGATTGCCCTGATCGGCCAGCAATTCTTTGAGCTGCACAGC
>JAYSUK010000206.1:0-4224 GCA_043719085.1 Burkholderiales bacterium
GTTACGGTCTTCGCCGCCAGACATTGAGAACACCTCACCGTCCACGAAGTCATGGCGCTCGATTTGGTCGACTTCCCAAGCGAGGTAGTCAGCAGCGGTGAAGGGGAGTCTGGGGGCTACGTTCGTCATGAGCGCCCGAGCCTGGGACAAAATGCGCGCGGGCTGCTGCGGGTCGAGGTGCATCGATTCAGCGTGCGCCTCAGCGCGCCACGCAGTTCGCGCGAATCCACGCGGCGAAGGCGTCTTCGGTGATTTCACCCGCTGCCACTTGCAACATGGTGAGCACACACTCACTATCGTTGGCAATCAGCTCATAGCCATTGAGCGCCAAGAAAAGTTCGGCGGCGACAAATCCAGTGCGTTTGTTGCCGTCGATAAACGCTTGATTTCGGCTGATGCCGTAGCCATAGGCAGCGGCAAGGGCTGCCGCATCGGGCGCGCCGTAGAGGGCGAGATTTTGGGCGCGTGCGAGCGCCGAGGCGAGCATGCCCGCATCGCGCGTGCCCGCGAGTCCGCCGTGCTCGGCGAGCTGTGCGTCGTGAACCGCGTCGATAACAGCCGCTTCAATCCACACCCAGCGGGCTTTGATGGCGCTCATGGCCTGTTACTTTGCAAGCTCATTTGGCCAACTCGGCCAGCACGTCGCGGCGCTTTTTCATAATGCTGCGTGCCGCTGACATCTGGGCTTCAAACTCGGGGTTCGTGGTGGTGATGCGAACGCCATTGGGCGCGGCGCTTAAAAATAGGCTGTCGCCTTTATTGACATTGAGCTGCGCCAATATCTCTTTCGGCAACACCACGCCTACCGAGTTGCCGATCTGGATGAGTTTAAGCGTTTGCATGGTGGGAGACTCCGTTGGATGGGCTGAATTGAGCCAGTGTCAGATACCGGGAAATTATAACTTATGTAATTACGCAAAAGCGTGACGACAACGACTCAACGTCGCGCACCACCAATAGCTTTTGTCGCTTGCCTTTTATTTACAAGGGCTCAGCAGTGTTTTCTGAAAATATCGACTTTTAAACTTTTGCCACTCCGCCCCAAATAAATAGTAGCTTTCCGCCAAAAGTTGTTACGACGCCGCGCTTCGTTTCGGGCGAAAAACGCTCGCGTCGGCATAGCACGCGGGCGCTTCGTTTTCGGCAAACCAGCCGGGGATGCCCAACACCGGCAGGGGCACGGTGCGCTCGGCCTCGTGCAGGCTTTCGCCGCGCTGGATTCGCTCGGCAAGATAGCCGTCGAGTGCGGCGACGGGGGTGTTCACCGGCAACGGCAGCCACAGTGCTTTGACCGTGAGCCCGCGATGCACCTGCGGCAGCTGCTGGCCCAATTGCTCCATCGCGCCGTGGCCAAAAAGGATCGGGTGTGTTTGCTGTGTGAAATCGGCACGGTGATTGACAAAAAGCTCGCGCCACTGGTGGCTGCGGTTCATTTCGCGCAGATCATGGCGCTCGGAGAGCACGATCATGCCCGATTCATCAAACACAGTGAGCACGTCGCGGCGGCGGGGCCGGGTTTTGGGGTCAAGGTTGACGCCCAGCGCAACGTGAGCCTCGCTGATGGCGCGCTTGGTTTTGGGGAAGGTGAGCCAGACCAGCGCGTTGAGCAGGTCGTGCAGGCTGTCGGGGCGAATGACAAGTTCGTTGCGCTCAACGACGCGGCGCTCGAAATCGATGGCGCTTAACGTTTTGGCGGGCGGCGAGACGAAGGTGGGGATGGCTTCCTGGTTTTGCTCACTCTCGCCGGGGGAGAGGGACGTGGCGGACGAACCGATGAACTCGTCGCAATCGTAGAAAAGGTAGGGTGGGCAGCCCCTGCCCACGGTGATGTCAACTTGCGCCACGTGTTGTTTTGCCTCGGCTTGGTGGGCACGGGGTGCCCACCCTACGGCTTTATCGTCCGTTCGCCCTGAGCGTAGCGAAGGGTTTGACTGCGTCTCGCCAACACGTTGCAGCAGTTCGTCAACCCGCCCGCAATACGGCGCAAACGCCGTATGCGCCCTCAGCGCCGCCGGTATCAGCCCATTCAACGGCGCGAGCCGCCCATGCCACCGAGCACAATCATGATTACGATCAGCGCGGCGATCACCGCTAGCGTGATTTTGATCCAGCTCTTCGGATATTCGCCGTCGAGCTTGCCGGTGACGGCGTTGATGATGACCTGAAAATCCTTGGCGCCATAGGTGTAGCTCATGAGCCACACCGGAGCCAGGATGTGTTTGAAGGTTTGTCGCGAAAAATTGGCGTTAACTTGCAGGCCGCGCTGCGTGTCGCCGGGCACTTGTCGCGAGCAGAGTTGTTGTGTTTCGCCGGTCATGCGTTCACGGCTGGCTTTGGCCGCGGCGATCAGGTCGATCTGGTAGCGCTCCACCGTCCAGCCGCTCACGTAGGCGGCGTCGTAAGGCTTGAGCGCCTTGCTGCCGGCGTCCGTCGTGGGGAATGGCTCGACGGCGCGCAGCAATGTCGGGTGCACGCCTTTGGATCCGCAAACAAGCGTGTCGTCGAAAAAGTGATTGAGGCTGCCTGACGCGTATTCCCAGCGGGTGCGCTGCACCTGTCGGGACTTCTGCTCGCCGTTGTCGTAGTAACTTTCGGTCTCGTAGTAGTGGTAGCCGGCCTGCGCCTCCCACCGCGCGTCAACCAGCGCGTCAAAAGTCCAGTACGGCAGATACACGCCCTTGACGGTGTCGGTCATCGCCTTGCTTTTAAGCTTGTTCGGAGCCCACCAAAGCTTGCCGTACCACGCGCGAATCAGCTCGCGCGCTTTCGGCTCGCTCACCTGAAACGGCAGCACGCCTTCGGGGCGGATCACGTCGTCGGTTTCGTCGTAGTCAACGATGGCCGATGCGCCGCAAAACTCGCATGATTTAGCCTGCTTCGCCTCGTCAAACACGCTGATTGCCTGGCACGAGTTGCACTTGACCATGCGCTTGTTTCGCGCCCAGCCGCGCTGCTCGCCCTGCATGTTGCGCAGTGCCGCAGCGAGGTCGTGCTCCACCACGTCGGTTGCCTGCATGCCGGGCATCGTTTCGGTTGCCACGGGCATCGGCGATTCGGTACCGCAAAAACCGCAAATCAGCTTTTGCTTGGCGGGGTTCCACACTGCTTCGCCACCGCAGGCGACGCAACTGTATTTGCTACGCGCCGCTTTTTCGGGGGCGGTGGCGGGCGTGTGGGTAGCGGTGGGAATATTACTCATGGGCACGAAGCTCAATGGTGCGCCGAACGAGCCCGCTATTTACCGGTCAGTCGGCGGCGCAACGTAGCGCACATTAGCGAAGATTTCGGCAAAGGGAATACTGAGCTCAAGCGATTTGAGTTCCAGCGTTTGTGGGACAACTGCGTCCGCAATCACCCATTGACCATCGGCCTGTTTTCTATGCACAGTCAAGTCGTGGTTGTCGGCTGAAATCAGCACGTATTCGAGCAACGTGGGCGACAGGCGATAGCGCGCAAATTTACCCATCGCGTCGTATTCGGATGTTGAAGGCGAGGCGACCTCGATGATCACCTTAGGCGAATCAATCACTAAGGGATCGTCTTCATCCAACGCTTGGTCCGGGCATGCAACAACAATATCGGGATAGAAGTAGGCCTTGGCTGCCGCAACCCGCACTTTGACATCTATTGCGAACACCTCGCACGGCGTGCCGAGTAGCGCTGCGTCGAGTCTTGGCGCAAGGTTGAGGACGACTCGATTGTGGCTTTTCCGCGTACCGGTCATCGCAAACACTTCGCCATCAACGTACTCGTGGCGCTGCTCAATCGACGAGTTTTCCCACTTGAGATATTCAACCTCGGTGAGTCTTGGTTTGAGTTGCGGCAACCCCATGACTCACCCCTTCAAAAACGCATCCACGGCATCTTTGGTGATACGCCACTGGCTGCCGATCTTGCGACCTTTGAGATTGCCCGCATCAAGCTCTGCCATCACGTCCGCTTCGGCGACACCCAACACCTGCGCCACTTGCGCCGGATTCATCAACTCCATCGCGGGAGCCGCCGTGGCAGCCGCCACGGGAGCGGCCATCGCGCCCGGCACCATACCTTTGGGTCCACCGACGCTGGCGCCGACTGGACCGCCAGGCTGGTTAGCCATTTGCTGCGCAACGCCTAGACCCATCGCAAATTCAGCGCCAATACCCATCGTGCCCGCTTTGCCTTCGGCGACCGCATTGGCCATGTTGTACCTGACGTAATCGCCCATGTCGCCGATGGTGGTCA
>JAYSUK010000207.1:0-4198 GCA_043719085.1 Burkholderiales bacterium
GGTGACCAGTTCACCGTCTTCAATGCGGAAGGTGATGCCCTTCACGGCGGCCTCGCCGGTGCCGTAATCCTTGACCACGTTGATGAATTCGAGGGTGCCTTTGGTGGTGGTAGTCATTGTTAACCTGCGATGTCAGCCGTTCGCCCTGAGGCAAGGCCGAAGGGTTTGATGGATATGGAGGCGTCAAACCCTTCGCGATGCTCAGGGTGAACGGGATAAAAGGAGATCCGTTTCATTGTCGGCGCAGTCAACCAACCGCGACCGCAGCGCCGGGTGCGGCCACCACCGCGCCGCGACGCCCCAACTTGCGTGAGCCAACCAGCCATTGCACGAACAAAATCGCGATGATCATAATCAAAATCAGCACCGCGCAATACGCAATCGCCACGCCGTAATCGCCGTTAATCACGCGACCGATAATGTAGGTCGTCGCCACTTCGGTATCACCCGAAACGAGAAACACGATGGCGCTCACCGTGGTCATCGAGCGCACAAATCCGTAGATCAGCGCGCCGACAATCGCGGGCTTTAACAGCGGCATCAGCACCCGGCGGAAGGTGGTCGCGCCGTTAGCGCCCAACGTGGTGCTTGCTTCATCCAAAGATTTGTCGAGCTGCGACAACGCCGCGATGCCGCCGCGCACGCCGACCGGCAAATTGCGGAACACAAAGCACAGCACGATGATCAGCCCGGTGCCGGTCAACTCAATCGGCGGCACGTTGAACGCGAAGATGTAGGCCACGCCGATGACTGTTCCGGGAATCGCGAACGACAACAGCGTGAGGAACTCAAACGTGCGTTGACCTTTGAACGTGGTTCGTGCGATCAAATAGGCCGACAAGATGCCGACGATTGCGGTCAATGGTGCCGCAGCCAGCGAAAACTGCAACGTGTTCATCAGTGAATGCCACGCAGCACCAGTAAACAGCCAACCATGCGGCCCCTGATCAATCGAGAAGGCTTTTACGAAGTGCTCCAGCGTCAAGGTGTGATCACGGCCCCACACTTTGACGAACGCGCCGAACAGGCTCATGCCATAGAGCACGACCGTTAACGCGAGCCACGGAATGCCCACAAAGATTGCAGTGCGCCGCACGCCGTCGGGCAATGGGCTTGGCAAGCCGGTGTCGCCTTTGCCTGATACGGTGACGAAGCTCTTTTTTGCGGTCGCTTTGCGCTGCAACCAGAATGCGAACAGCGCAAACGCAAGCAATATCAGCGAATACACAGCCGCCTTGCCCTGATCGAGTTGCGCGCCAACAATAGCGAAGTAAATTTCGGTCGACATCACGCCGAAATTGCCACCGAGCACCACCGGGTTGCCGAAGTCGGCAATCGATTCGATAAAGCCCACCAGGAACGCGTTGGCGAGGCCGGGTGCCATCAGCGGCAACGTGACATGACGGAAGGTCTGCCAGCGTGTGGCGTGCAACGATTGGCTGGCCTCTTCCAGCGTCGGGCTCACGCCTTCAACCACCCCAATGAGCACCAAAAATGCGACCGGCGTGAACGCAAACAACTGCGCCAGCAATACCCCCGGCATGCCGTAAATCCAGCGCGTTTGCGGAATGCCAAACGCCCATTCGAGAAACTGATTCACCACACCGGCGCGACCGAACAACATGATTAGCGCGAGCCCCACAACAAAGGGCGGCGTAATGATCGGCAGCACCGTCAACAGGCGCAACGCCTTTTTGCCGCGAAAGTTGGAACGGGTTACGATCAATGCCAGCAACAGGCCAAGAAAGGTGGTGCCCGCCGCGCACAGCAGCGCCAGCCATAACGTGTTCCACGCCACGCCACAGCCGGAACCGCCCCAAAGACAGGCGATATCCAGCGCCCACAATTTGCGCAGGCTGAAGCGGTCCCAGAACGCCATGATCGACAGACCACGATCCTGGTCCAGGATGCCCTCGTACAAAATCCGCACCACCGGAAAAAACACAAACAGCACCACCAGCACCACGATGCAAAGCAGCGACGACGCCACGAACCGATCACCGCGAAAGTAGCCCCTCGATGCGATGCCATCGGCGCAAATCAGGATAAAGCCAAAGCCCACCATGAGCGCGCCCGCGCCCATGCCAAACTGGCCGCCGACAATGGGCGGCATGACCGTTTTAAGCAGGTCAAACGTGTAACCCTGAGCGCCAATCGCAAAGCCCTGCGCCAGCACGTACAACGCGCCCGCCGCGCCGATGAACATAACCATGCGCGCCCATGAGCGCAGCGCGCCTTCCGCAGCGCGGCCCGCGTCGACCGGTCTTGCGTAAAGGCCAACGGTCGCCAAAAGCAGCGCCGGCAGCAGCAATAACCAGACTTTGCTGAACGTGGAGATCTGTACAAGCGCAGGCGCGAAGTCCTTACCGCCAAATTTCGCGATCCATTTAAACGCGTAAAAACTGTCCTGCAGCGCGTACCACGGCACGAGCGTAAGCCCCGCCGCGATGAGCATTAGCGCGATGATGCGATAAGCCGTCATAGAAAAATTTCCCCCGATTTCAGTAGCCAATCATCACTGCGTTGGACGACTGTTGCGGGAGTTTAGCGGCTGTTGACGATCGCCGTATCGGCAAGTCGCTCGCATCAGCTTTATCGCTCTTGATCAGTCTCATATTAGTCTGTGTGCGCAAAAAGACGAAAGTTAACTTTATGCTTTTTAGCGTCTTTGCCCTTATTAAACAAGGCTTTGAGTAGCAAAGCTGATTAGCTAGCGGGGGTGTGCTTTGCGCTTTTTCGCGTGATCACAACCGCTCAGAACGGCAACCGCCACACAGATGCGAAGTTTTTTTCGAACGTTCGCTATCGCACAGACCGGGTCGCAGCGTCCTTCCGAAAATGTTGTGTAGCAGCGAGTGCAACTGAGTTGCGCCGCATCAACCTCTTCCTCACAGAAAGCAGCCATGAAATCTAAACACACTTTGCGCGTCATCGCGGCGGCCGTCCTGGGTAATGTATGTGTCCCCACCGTCTTGGCCCAGTACAGCGACAGCTACTACTATCTCGGCGGTGGCGTCGGCAAAGCGCGCGTCGAAATTAACGACGAGCGCGTGACCCGACCGCTGTTTGGCACCGGTCTAACCGCCAGCAACATTAACCGCAACAACCACGACACCGCCTACAAGCTGTTCGGTGGCTATCAGTTCAATCGAAATTTCGCGCTCGAAGCGGGTTATTTCAATCTCGGCACCTTCGGCTTCTCAGCGACCACCGCGACATTGGGCGCCTTCAGCGGCCAGGTCAAGGTTCAGGGTTTCAATCTGGATCTGGTCGGCACGCTGCCGCTGTCCGAGCGTTTCTCCTTATTTGCCCGCGCCGGTGCGCAGGCCGCCAAAACTGGCGACACCTATAGCGGCAACCGCCCGGTCAGCTCGTTCAACCCGAGCCCAAGCAAACGCGAAGTTAACTACAAAGCGGGCTTGGGTTTGCAATTTGAAGTGACCCCATCGTTTCTGATTCGCGCCGAGGCCGAGCGCTATCGCATCAGCGACACCGTGGGCAAAAAGGGCAACGCCGACATGGTCTCGGTGAGCCTGGTGTTCCCGCTGGGTCGCAGCTACATGGCCCCGCCGCGCCCAATGGCCGAGCCCGCCTACGTTCCACCCGCTCCCACGCCAATGCCCGCGCCGATGCCTGCTCCGGTGGTGGTCGCGCCACCAGCGGTCATTGTCGCGCCACCACCCGTCATTGTCGCGCCGCCGCCTCCAGCGCCCGCCCCAGCACCAGTGCCCGCTCCGGTGGAACGCCGTCGCGTCAGTTTTTCCGCAGAATCACTCTTCGCCTTCGACAAGACCGAGATCAAACCCGAAGGTAAGACGGCACTGGATCGATTCGCCAATGAGCTTCGCGGCACCCAGTTCGATCAAATCCGGGTTGAGGGCCATGCAGACCGTTTGGGCAGCGACAGCTACAACCAGCGCCTTTCAACGCAGCGCGCCGAATCGGTCAAGACGTACTTGACGAGCGCAGGCGGTGTGAGTGCGAACAAAATCTCAGCGGTCGGCAAAGGCGAAACAATGCCAGTCACCAAAGCCGGAGACTGTCGCGGCACCAAGCGCACGCCCGCGCTGGTGGCCTGCCTGCAACCGGATCGTCGAGTTGACGTGGTGGTGACCGGCACCAAGTAGACGGCTTTTTCAGGGCAGATTTAAGCCCTGCTCAGCCGCTCGTGCCGTCGTGGCGATTCAATCGCCACGAC
>JAYSUK010000208.1:0-12295 GCA_043719085.1 Burkholderiales bacterium
TGACGATGATGGATTCAAAATCTTTGAATCCATGGCGATCAACCTCTATCTAGCCAGGAAGCATGCAGGCGCACTAGGCCCGCGTGATCTCAGCGAAGATGCATTGATGACGCAGTGGAGCTTTTGGGTGGTCACGGAGGTTGAAAAGGCCGCTGCTGTTCGCGGCTGCAAACACGATCTTGTTTGCAGCCGATTCGCGCAAAAGTGACGAGGCTGCGCTGGCGCTGGGCAAGGTGCAACGCGCTTTCAAAGTACTCGAAGCGCACTTGCAAGATCATGAGCATTTGCTGCGCAATCGCTTCACAGTCGCTGACTTAAACGTAGCTATCGTGATGGAATTTATTCCGCTTGCAGGGATCGATATTGCATCGTTCCCTCGCATGAGCACGTGGCTGTCGCGCTGTTTGGCGCGCCCCGCCGCTGCCGACTGGAGAGATGTGAAGTTCACCATACCGCGCCCGCCCACACCGATGGGTGTGTTGCAAATGTTTTTATGCGGTGATGACTGAACTAGACATGCTCATTGATGGGCAGCGCGTGCGCGCCTCCAACGGCCACGCTTTTGACCGCAAAAGTCCTCTCACGAACACGGTGGCCACTCGCGCTCCCGCTGCCACGGTTGAGTACGCAATTCGCGCTGTAGACGCAGCCGCGAAAGCCTTTCCCGCATGGGCAGCACTCGGGCCTGGCGCGCGACGTTCCCTGCTGCTGAAAGCCTTGCATGAGATTGAAGCGCGAGCAACAGATTTCGCCGATGCGATGGCCAGCGAAACCGGCGCATCCGCCCTATGGTCCGGGTTCAACGTGCATTTGGGTGCAAACATGCTGCTGGAGGCAGCATCTCTCACCACGCAAATCAGCGGCGAGGTCATCCCATCAAACATTAGTGGCAGCTTAGCCATGGCGGTGCGCGCCCCAGCGGGCGTGGTGTTGGGGATTGCGCCGTGGAACGCACCGGTGATCCTTGGCGTGCGTGCGATTGCCACACCGCTGGCCTGCGGCAACACGGTAGTGCTTAAAGGCTCAGAGCGTTGCCCGCGCACCCATGGCTTGATCGTGGACGCATTGTAGGCCGCGGGCTTGCCAGCAGGCGTGGTGAACGTCATCACCAACGCACCAGCTGACGCTGGGGCCGTGGTCGAGGCAATAGTGGCACATCCCGCAGTGCGGCGCGTGAATTTCACTGGCTCGACGCGGGTCGGTCGCATCATCGCCGAGACCTGCGCACGGCACCTGAAACCCGTCGTGCTCGAACTCGGCGGTAAGGCCCCTTTGGTGATTCTTGACGATGCCGATGTCGATGCAGCGGTGAACGCCGCCACCTTCGGCGCGTTCAACAACTCAGGGCAAATTTGTATGTCGACCGAGCGCATCATCGTCGATATTCGTATCGCCGACGAGTTTGTCAATCGCTTCGCCGCCAAGGCTGCCAACTTGTCGTGTGGCGATCCACGTGACGGCCCGTCGGTGCTCGGCGCGGTGGTTGATCGCGCAACCGTTGATCGTTGCAACGCGATGATTGATGACGCGTTGGCTCACGGTGCCACGCTCTTGTGCGGTGGAAAAACCGGGTCACTCATCATGCCCACAACTGTCCTCGATCACGTCACATGCGACATGAAAATCCATGCTGAAGAAAGCTTCGGCCCGGTCAAACCGGTGGTGCGCGTTGACGGCTTTGAGGCCGCAGTCGCCTGCGCTAACGACAAAAAATTTGGCCTGTCTGCTGCCGTGTTTGGTCGCGACGTTGCCCGTGCCTGGAATGTGGCGCAACGCATTCAATCGGGCATTTGTTACGCCAACGGCCCGACCGTGCATGATGAGGCGCAGATGCCATTTGGCGACACTAAATCCTCGGGTTACGGTCGCTTTGGCGGCAAGGCAGGGATTGACGCATTCACCGAGCTGCGCTGGATGACCATACAAACCGCGCCGCGTCATTACCCTTTTTGACTTTTTGTAGATGGTTCCATGAACACCGAAACAACCGAGCAATCCGCAGCGGTGGCGCAAGCGGCCAACAGCGGATTGAAATTCCGCGATCAGCTGATTTACCGCGGCTACAGCGCGCCGGTGCGCATTGAGGGCGACGTGTACGACCTCGAAGTCGAGGGCGCCATTCCGCCTGAGCTCAACGGCGCGTACTTCCGCAACAGCGCCGACCCCATGTACCCGCCGCTGCTCGGCAAGGACACCTTCCTCAATGGCGACGGCATGGTTCACATGGTTCGCTTTGAGAACGGTCATGCTGACCTGAAGACACGCTACGTGCGCACCGCAAAATTCGCGCTGGAGCGCAAAGCACGTCGCGCATTGTTCGGCGCCCACCGCAATTCATTCACCGATGACCCAAGCGTGGCGGGCGTTGACAACGGCACGTCAAACACGTCCATGCTGTGGCATCACGGCAAGCTCTACGCATTGAAAGAGTCACAGTTACCGATGGAGCTTGATCCTCACACGCTTGAAACACGCGGCTTGTGGAATTTTTCCGGCAAGCTCAAAAGCAAAACCTTCACCGCGCATCCGAAGCTCGACCCGGTCACCGGTGAGATGATTGCGTTCGGTTACAACACGCAGGGCGTGGCCAGCAACGTGGTCGAGATTTATACGATCGCGGTCAACGGCGAACTGGTTCGTACCGAGTCGTTCGAAGCGCCGTACTGCTCGATGATCCATGACCATCACGTGTCGCGCAACTACATTGCGTTCACCATATGCCCGATGGTGTGCGACTGGGAACGCGTGAAACGCGGCGAGCCGTACTGGCATTGGGACAACACCAAAACCATGAAGGTCGGCATCATTCCTCGCAAAGAAGGAGTCGCAAAAATTCGCTGGTTCACCTGTCCGGTGGTGGCCATGCAGACGCACACGTTCAACGCGTGGGAAGACGGCGACACGCTGCATCTAGATCACTTCATCAACGGCTCCGGTTGGCTGAGCCAGTTCCCCGACATCCACAACCCGGACGCCAAAGAAAAGCCACCGTTTGGCGAGCGTTGGTCGTTTGACTTAGCCAACGCATCTGACAGCTTCAGCATCAAACGCCTCATCCATCACGTCGGTGAAATGCCCGTGGTCGATCCGCGCTACGCCATGAAGCGTGCGCGACAATTTTACTTTGGAACCAGCAATCCTTCGCTGGGGCCGATGCTGCCCCTCGGCCCAAAAGGCCCACCCTTTACGTGCCTTGGCCATTTTGACGAGGCCAAAAACAAGTTGAATTTCTTCTATGCAGGTGCCGATGCTGCGCCGGAAGAGCCGTGCTTCGTGCCGGACCCCAACGACCCACGCGAAGGGCAGGGATGGCTCTTAACGATGGTCGGACGTCGCGCTGAAAATCGTACCGACTTGGTCATATTAGATGCTGCAAATATTGAACGCGGGCCGGTCACGGTGGTCAAATTTCCGTGTCGTGTGCATGAGGGATTCCACGGCATTTGGGTATCGGCAGCAGCGCTTAGCATGTAGTTTGCAGCAGACATTTGGCATCACTTCAACATTAACAAACAGGAAAAAATCGTGAAAATTTTTCACACCGTTATGGCAGCGCTGGTATTGGCGCTCACGGGCACGGCGCATTCAGCCGACGCACTGGGCGAAGCCAACAAAAAAATCGTGCTTGAGTTTTACGAGGCTGCGCTCGGCAAAATGGACGTTGAGGCCGCCGTAAAATTCTTTGGCCCGAAATACATTCAGCACAACCCCTCCGCACCCGATGGCATTGAGGGCTTCCGTGGATTTATCAAATTCCTGAAGGAAAAGTACCCGAATCGCAAGAGCGAGATCAAGCGCGTCATGGCTGACGGCGATCTGGTGATTCTGCACATTCACAGCAAGAGCAACCCCGAAGATCGCGGCAACGCAATCATCGACATCTTCCGCGTTGAAAACGGCAAGATCGTTGAGCATTGGGACGTGATTCAGCCGGTGCCTGAAAAAGCCGCGCACGGCAACACGATGTTCTAGGGCAATTGCCGCAGCGAGCTAGCGCATGGCGGACATCATGCGTTCAACGTACCGCGCGATGGTGTCAATTTCAATATTTACGCGATGCCCCCGCGCCAATTCAGCGAAATTGGTGACCTGAAACGTATGCGGAATCACATTCACCTGAAACCGGGTTCCGCTACTGACGTCTTCAACTGCGTTCACCGTAAGGCTCACGCCGTTCACCGTGATCGAGCCTTTTTGCGCGATGAATTTGCCGAGATGCGCAGGCACTTCAACTTCCATCAACCAGCTCTCGGCAAGGTTTGTCCACTGGGTGATCAGGCCCGTTGCGTCGACGTGCCCCGTCACCAAGTGACCACCTAGTTTGTCAGCAAGTGTGAGCGATTTTTCGAGATTGACCAACGCACCGATACCCAGTCCCGCAACGATTCCAAGCGTGTGCGCAGACACATCTGATCGCAACAGACCCGCACCTTTCTCGACGATGGTCAAACAGCAGCCCGAGTGAGCGATGGAGTCGCCAATGGCGATGTCGTCAAGCGGCCAATTAGCGCAATCGACGGTGATCCTTTGCCCGTCGCCAATCGGGTTGTGTGCAGTTACTCGACCGAGGCCGGTGATGATGCCTGTGAACATATCAATTCCTACTTATTACGCAGTCAACAAAATATGACCGGTTCGGCGGGCTCCCTCTCCCCGGGGGAGCGGGTTCGGGTGAGGGACTTCGCACCCAGACTTTACTTGCCGACATTGCTCGAATCGCGATCACCCTCTCCCCCGCCCTCTCCCCAGGGAGAGGGAGTCAAACCGGCAGACACAGGACACATTTGGCCGACCCATTAATACTTCGGTTCACTTCGCCCGCATCATCACGCGAATGTCGTCGCCTATTCGAGTCACGTCATGCAGATCAAACTGCATTGCGTCGGCCAGTGTTTCGGGTTCGTTGAACGAGAACATTTCTCGCGCATCTCGCCCTAGCAACTTCGGAGCGAGATAAATCAGCAACTCGTCAACCAGGCCCGCAGCGACCATTGGCCCGGTCAGGCGAGCGCCCGCTTCTACATGCAATTCGTTCACGCCCCGCGCACCGATGTCCTGCAGTGCGGCGGCCAAATCAATCTTGCCGAGTCGTGCGGCGTCAGGCAGTTTCACCACTTCCACGTTGCTCGGTAAATCGGTGGGCGCTCGTTCTGCGCAGTAAACAAGCGCACCGCCCTGCAATACTTTCGCGTTCGCACTCAACTCACCAAGGTGATCAAAAACGATGCGCATCGGCTGGCGTAGCGTGAGCACGGTTTCCACATCGCGTGCCGTCATCTGCGGATCGTCGTGCTTCACCGTGCCGCTACCAGTGAGTAGCGCGCAGGCCCGGGCGCGCCAGCGATGACCGTCGAGCCGCGCCTCGTTGCCGGTGATCCATTTCGACTCGCCATTGGCCAAGCCGGTGCGCCCATCCATGCTGGCTGCCACCTTGGCGCGCACCCACGGCAGCCCAGTGGTCATGCGTTTGATGAAGCCGATGTTCAACTCCACCGCTTCGTGCGACAGCAGTCCAACGCGCACATCCACGCCGGCATCGCGCAAACGAGCGAGTCCGGTGCCGCTGACCATCGGGTTGGGATCTTCCATCGCGGCCACTACGCGAGAGACGCCTGCGCCAATCAACGCCTCGGTGCACGGCGGTGTTTTTCCGAAATGGTTGCACGGCTCTAACGTGACGTAGGCTGTTGCGCCGTCAAGGTTTACGCCCTTTGAACGGGCAGTTTTTATCGCATGCGCCTCGGCATGCGGCTCTCCGGGACGTTGCGTGAAGCCCTCGGCGAGAATTGTGCCGTCACGCACCAGCACACAGCCCACACGCGGATTGGGCGTGGCGTGATTCATCGCCATCGCCGCCATTTCTAGCGCACGGCGCATGAAGGCTTCGTCGGCAGTGCTAAACATTTCCGTTTCTCCGGTTCTATACTTTTTTCAAGCCGCTCTACGGCATCGCTACGCTAACGCTCGCCTCGTGCTCATTGGCATACCTGCCCGGATACACACCAGTGCCGCACGTCTACCAATTCCCGGGTATTGTCGTCGCTTATCGCGTACACCGAAATCGGCTTACCTGATTCGAGCATGAATGCCATTGCAGCGCGGTTAAATGTATAGTCAAACGCGTTGCGCCCATCATTCATGGGATGGTATCGGGCGAGGGTTGCTGCGGGTGAAACGCGCGTGCGCGCCAACAAACGCCCCAGTTGTTCGATTTCCATCGCAACCACCGTCCTTGGCGAAATCACAAACCCCGAAAACGTAGCGCTGGTGGCAAGTTTGGCGTCGTCTGTCGGCTCCGCCAAGCGGCCAAACGCGACCGGTATCGCGTTGAGCATGCCCACCGGCACTGCCACGAACAGTAGCGCACACAACGCAGGCCACAAGCGCAATGTCGCTGGTCGCGCGAAAATAACGGTAGCGATCAACAACACCCAGCTCGCAAGCGCAGCGACCAGCCCCAGGTGGATGTGGCGCGCAAACTCGCTATACCCGTCACCCAACAGCGAGGTGACCCACGCGGAGACGGTCAGCGCGCTCAGTGAAAACAGTGCCAACTGCGCCGCGCTGCGACGAGATCGGTACTCGGCGTCGCCCGCACCTGCACTACGTTTGGATCGTGATGACGCCAATAGCAGCGACATCCCTGCGATCAAACCGCCCAGCACCGGAACGACCCAAAAAATCACGTGCGCAGAATAGCTCATGGTTTGGCTCAATGCGTCAACACTGGCGGCAATGTGCAGCGGGCCAGCCGTGGCGCGTTCTGAAACGGCGTTTGCCACTTCGCCGACGTACGGCATTCGCCACGCACTAGCGAGCAATATGCCGCGCCCCACGAAGATCAATATTGCCCTCGGCTCATACGCAAAATGGGCGAGTACGCGAAGCGGCGAAACAGCTAGCGCCTCGGGACAACTTCCGCTTTGTCCGCGCCACATTTTGCGAAAAAAATCGGAATACACCAGCGCTGCACATTCGGCAGGCAGGCCCAACGCAGCAACCAAAGCATCGGGCTGTTTGGCGGCTGGCAACAAAGCGCTGAACAAGGTGTTGTTGCGATTGACCTCATGAAAAATCGGGTTTGCCTTCATGAACGATGCGTTGACCGCAATGGATGCCGCACTCGCCCCCAACAGCAGCACAATGATCATGCAGGTAACAAAGTGATCGCGCAGCCAACGCCGCACCGGAGTGCCAACAAGGGTAAGTGCCGCCAATATCACGATAAAAAATAGCGGCAGCAGAACGTGTTGCAAACGCGAAAACGCCAGACATCCGACACCGCACACAAACAGCGCTAGCGTCGACACCGTCCAGCGTCGATTCAGCGTCATGGCAACGATGCCGGTGATCGCCGCATAAGCGCCCAATGCGGCGACAAACTCACCGTACAGGGTGTTCAGGTACAGCGTGAGTACCGGGTCTGCCATGACCAGCATGAAGGCCGCAGCATGTGCCAACGCGACGCGCGGATCCGCTCGCAGCGCGTGGTGCGCGACGCAGGCGGCGACTGTCAATAGCAGAGCCTTGAGCAAACCAATTGAACGCATGTCAACCAGCGTGTCGTTGGCAAAATAGCGGCGGATGCTGTCCACGCTGATTGCTACCCAATCCAGCATTGCTTCGGCGCTTGGATAACATCGCTGCGAAGCGACGGCGATCCGTTGATGCTTTTCGATGGGACCCTCGAAATACGCTACATCACGCGCCCCCCCCGGTAAATTCGGCCACAGATCGAGGCACGCTGCGGTGCGCCCCATGTCGAACTGATTGCCATAGCCCAGCATCGGATCGTGCAACACGACGTAGAAAATCCGGGTCGCAGCGATCCAGATAAAAATCACTGAAAGCGCGACTAACGGATGATGGCGTAACCAGCGTCCTGAAGCACCTAAAACTTTGCGCCCAAAAATGCGCTCGCCTGAATGGCGGGCGTCACCATTCACGCCAGGACCGGGCCGCACGCTTCACTCACTTGGGTTTCTTGGCTGCGGGCTTTTTGACAAGCTTCGACAACGGACGCTCGACCTCGTGCAGCGCAGAGCGAAAATCTTCCACGTCTTGAAACGATTTGTAGACGGAAGCAAAGCGGATGTACGCCACTTTATCGAGCTTATAGAGCTCCGCCATCACCATCTCGCCAATGCTGCGCGACGGGATTTCGCGCTCGCCGAGGCTGTGAATATTCGCCACGATTCGAGCAATCGCCTGATCGACAAATTCGGTAGGCACAAAGCGTTTGTGAAGCGCGCGGTTAAAGCCAGTACGAATTTTTTCTACGTTGAAATCAATTCGTGTGCTGTTGCCCTTGATCACTTGCGGCATGCGCATTTCGACCGTTTCGAAGGTGGTGAAACGCTTGTCACAGGCCATGCACTTGCGGCGACGACGAATCGCGTCGCCCGTCTCGGAGACGCGCGAATCGATTACTTGCGTTTCAAGGGAGCCGCAGAACGGGCACTTCATAATGGGGTGACGACTGAGCTGTGCACAGTGCGCAGTTTATAGCGCACGTTGCGTTGATTTCGCCAATTCGCCGAGCACAAAATTCACGCTCTGCTCACGCACGGCGCTGCGGTCGCCTTTGAAGTGATGGGTGAACAAAGCGACGCGGTTTGCAGTGGCAAAACCAAAACAAACCATGCCCACGGGCTTGTTGACGGTGCCACCGGTTGGACCCGCCACACCGGTGACCGAATAGGCCATCGACGCACGACTGGCCTTAAACGCCCCTACGACCATTTCACGCGCTGTCTCTTCACTCACCGCGCCGAACACATCGAGCGTTTTGGATGACACGCCGAGCATCTCCATTTTTGCCTCGTTGCTGTACGTAACAAAGCAGCGATCCACCCACGCCGACGACCCTCTGACGCTGGTGAGCACCGCGGCGATCAAGCCGCCCGTGCAGCTCTCAGCACCGGCAATCACGCGATTTTCAGCGACGCACACTTTGCCGATGTGCTGCGCAAGTTTGAGCCATTCGTTGAACAAGGCACTCATACTTTAGCACCCCAATAAATCTCACATTTTCGTAGGGTAGGCAGCCTCTGCCCACCGTGGCGGCGCACAGAGCAATCGGTTGTTTTACCGAGGCATGGTGGGCAGAGGCTGCCCACCCTACGGACCGCTGCGGGACAGTCGGCGTACGTTGTCATCCGATCAAACGGATCCACAGCGCCACAATAAACAGCGTCATCGCTGCCGCAATCAGGTCGTCCAGCATCACGCCGAACGCGCCTTTGACGTTGCGATCTGCCCAGCCAATCGGGCCGGGTTTGCGAATGTCGAGCAGGCGAAACAGCAGAAACGCCCACGCCTGTTTCCACATCGCGCCGGGCAGCAGCGCCGTGATCAGCGCCATCGCGATGACTTCATCCCACACAATCGAGCCGTGGTCGCTTTCACCCAGCGCGCGACCGGTCACGCCTGCGGCCCAGGTGCCGATGATGAGCGCGAAGACGAGGCCGATGAAGAACATATCGTCGCCGACCATCGGCTGCAACCATCGCGTCGCAAACCAGCCCAGCAGCGTGCCGAATGTACCGGGCGCGAACGGCGCGAGGCCACTACCGAAGCCGAGCGAAATCAGGTGCGCGGGATGCGACAGCATGAAGCGCAACGTGGGCTTTATCGGCACGGATGAAGCGAGGGCAACGTCACTCATGCGAAATGATCCCAGCCTTCCACTTTAATGTCCATCACGCGTGATTGCGCGTCAAGCACACGCACCGGGTGCGCTGCGTCCGGCGTGGTCACGCACCCGATGCACCCACCCGGGAGGTTTTCGCGTTTGAGTGTCGCGGCCACCTCGTCATGCCGTTCACGCGGCGCAGTGAAGAGCAGTTCGTAGGCGTCGCCGGTCGACAGCAGGCAGTGTTGGCCGAATTCGGAGAGTCGCTCTGCGTGACCCTGTTTTAGCCCCGTCGGAATCGCTGCAATGTCTATCTCGATCGACACGATTGAGGCTGTCGCAAGGTGCCTGGCTTCGCTCAACAAGCCATCCGAAATATCGATGCAACTGGTGGCGATACCGCGCAATGCGAGACCGAGCGAAACACGCGCTTCGGGGCATTCGTACTTGGCGAGCTGCTCGGGCGACGCCTCGAATTTGCCACCCGTTAGCGCGTACATGGCCCACCCAGCGTCGCCCAGCGTGCCGCTTACCCATAGCTGGTCGCCTACGCGCGCACCGGAGCGTTTGAGCGCGGCGTCAGGCGGCAATTCGCCGAATGCCGTCATGGCGACTGAGAGCGCACCCTTGGTGGTGTTGCCGCCGATCAGTTCAACGTTGTGCTCGTCGAGTGCCGACCATAGCCCGTCGCTAAATCGTGCAACCCAAACCTGGTCAATCTGCGGCAGCGTGAGCGACAACAACGCATAGCGCGGCGCAGCACCCATCGCGGCGAGGTCGCTGAAATTCACATTGACCACGCGGCGACCGAGCTTGAGCGGATCAAGTGTCGGCAGGAAATGCCTACCAACGATTAACGTGTCGGTGGTGACCGCGAAGGCGTTGCCTGCGCTTGGGACGATGATCGCGCAGTCGTCGCCATTGCCGAGCAATGCCGAGCGACCAGGACGCGTGAAATAGCGGGCGATGAGTTCAAATTCGGTCATGTGCGAATTCGCGTTTGAGCGAAAAATTGGCGATCAACTTTTGTCGTAAAAGCCCATTTAAATTGGGCACAGATGCTATTTTCACCATAAGTCGATAATCGGCTAAATTGCTGCCTTAGCCCAACGCTGTAGCCATTTGATACAAAAGCTGTTGCGTTAACCACGTCTAGAAACCGCTGCTATTTCGCCGGTTTCGAGCGCGAACGCGGGCCAGCCGCCACCTCGTCAGCGCGCAGCAGCGGAGCGACTTTGTCGAGCACGCCGTTCACCCATTTGTGACCGTCGGTGCCACCGAAACTTTTAGCTAATTCGACCGACTCGTTGATCACCACGCGGTACGGAATATCTAGACGATTTTTAAGCTCCCATGCGCCGATCAGAATCACGCTGCGCTCAATGGGGCTCACTTGTGCGAACGGACGATCAATGTGCGGCTGCACCAGCGCCACTAGCGGCTCCCAGTCCTCCGAAAGCCCGCGCCACATTTCGCGAAAAAACTCTTTGTCTGCACGCTTGAAGTCATCCTGCTTTTCAGCGCCCAAACGGATCGATACAGGGTCGTGCCCAGCGACATAAAACTCATACAGCCCTTGCAACGCAAATTCGCGCGCCCAACGGCGGGCGGACTTTGGTTTGACTTTGGGGGGGGCTGCGGAGGTGGGGGCTTCAGGTGCGGTCATGCGGTCTTTTTGCTTTTGTAGGAGCGGCTTGCTGCGACAGGTGGTGATTAAATCGTTGGTCGCGGCAAGCCGCCCCTAAAGGTCTACGCTTCACCGAAATTCGCGTAGGTCCACTCTTGCAGCAACGACATTTCGACCGCAGCTTGCGCTGCTTCGTAGCCTTTTTGTTCAGCGCGTGCGACCGCCTGATCTTCGGTGTAACTGGTGAGCACGCCGTTGCCAATGGCAATTTCGTTATCAAGTACAACGCGCGATATACCGGCAGCCGACTCGTTACACACAATCTCAAAATGATAGGTGTCGCCCTTGATCACGCAACCGAGCGCAATCAATGCGTCGAAATTTTCAGTGGTCGCAAACGCCTGCAACGCGAACGGAATTTCTAGTGCGCCGGGCACGGTGACCTCAACAATATTGCTGGCTTCAACGCCCATTTCGGCGAGTGCTTTTTTTGCGCCAGCAAGCAGTTTTTCACAAATCGGCGCATTAAAGCGCGCCGTGACAACGCCAACTTGCAGACCGGCACCGCTGAGTTTCATGAGGGGTTGGAGGGGCATATTTTTCTCTTCTTTTAATTAGTTATGTAGGGTGGGCAGACTCTGCCCACCAGACGTTGCGGTGGGCACGGGGTGCCCACCCTACTGCCTACCGCTACGACTCTTCGTAGGCCACTACTTCCAGATCAAATCCGGTCATGGACGGCATGCGACGTGGTTTCGCCAATACGCGCATCTTGCCAACATTTAGCGCACGCAAAATTTGCGCGCCGATGCCGTAAGTGCGCAAGTCCATCTTGTGTGCGTTGAGCGGCTTCACGTTCAGCGCACGGTCATGCAGTGCGTCCGCCGACTCGCTTTGATGCAACAACACCAACACACCTGCATCGGACTTTTGCAGTCGTGTCAGCGCATGGGGAATGCTCCACGAGTGCACGGCGCTTTCCGCGTCCAGCGTATCGATTACCGAGAGCGGTTCATGCACCCGCACCACGGTTT
>JAYSUK010000209.1:0-12272 GCA_043719085.1 Burkholderiales bacterium
TTACGTTGTCGGTAGTCAACGAGCAGCGCTACAAAGGTCGACGCCATTCGCGCCAATCGCGTTTCTTCTGTTTGTCTTTTGCGCACCGCGAGATCAGCGGTGGTCATGCAACGCCGCAGCGTGTCGGCGCTGAAAGCTGGCATTCGCATGAACTCGCTCTTCGCTGCCGCGATTGCCGTGCGAGCGGCAACGTCCCCGCCGCCCTGCCCTCCTGCGCCATCGGCCAACATAAAAAGTCGCACCGCACCGAACGCGTCGCTCTCGCCAACGGCGTCTTCGTTGTAGTCGCGACCACCGTCGTGAGTAAAGCTAGCTGACTCGAGTCGCAGTTCGCCCGCATTCATCATCATTCTCCCCCAGCCATCGGTGACTCGCCTTTGATGCGAGCGGTTTCTCGTTCGTAGGCCTGCACGAATGCCCGGCCAAAAATACTCTGGAAATCATCCTCCGCCTCGCGACGAATTTGCAGATAGCGCTCAAGGTACTGATCCCAGAGCTTTGCTTTGCGCGCTGACGGGATCAAACTCTCCAGAACCGAGCCCCGGGTCAATTTGTCACCGAGAATCGCTGGATCAAACTTGCCGAGCACTTCCGTTAGGGCCGCGCGGGTTCCTGCGATCACGCCCACCTCGTGCGCCCGCAAATCGTCAAACGCGTCACGCATCGCGACGTCTGCGCGCATGAAACCTGGCATCTTTTTGCCGAGAAGCTGCAACAACGCAGTGTCTGCATTAGGCAAAAATTTGAGCGGGTTGTTAGCCTGCACGGAGATGATAGTGACGCTTGCCTGCACCTCTCGCTTGGTAGCCGCTCGCGCCGCCAGCATGTCGACCGCGCCAGCCGTTGCGCTACGCAGCAAGCTGCCTACGACCGTCATAATCTCTGGCGTGAGACCATGTGGCAGCGCGTTGGGAGGCAGCCCGGCACCGCGCAAAAAAGCATCCGTTAGCGTATCGGTGGCCACCGATGGCGCGGCAACAGCTGACGACAACACTGGCGACGCCACGGGTGGCAGTGTGGGCGTTGGTGCGAGGGGTGTCGGGGCGGGGGCTGAAAAAGCAAAAGCTACTGTTGGCGTCGCTGGCGGCGAGGCGCTCAGAGCGCCCCAATCGGCGAAATCAGTTGGGATCGCCGCCGCGGGTGGTAGCTGCGCAAAGACAGGTGCCGCGACTGTAACCGCCAAAGGAGGTGTGAAGGCGGAGCCCACTTCGACCCGATCGTCGCGCATCGGTCGTGCCAGCGGGTCTGGAGCGAAATCAGATGCCGCGAACAGTGCCATTGGATCGCTTCCAGCATCTGACCGAATCAGCGCATCCAGTGAGCCCGCTGAGCTGTGTCCCGACGGTGGAAAGCCCAGCAATGAACCGTCGCTACTGCTTGATCCAGCAAACGCGCTCGCGGGGTCAGTTTGAAGGAAGAGCGAGTCGATGGAGGGCGCTGCCACCGCTTGATGGCCGTAGGCAGCGCTTGCCGAAGTGCTACCCAGCAATCCGGCCAACGGATCGGCCGAATTGCGCGATACGCTCGACGGCATGTGGAACGGATCAAGCGCCGCCGACGTTTGTAGACTCGACGCACCGCCGAAGTGTGATTCGCCCGCCCCACTGAATGAAGCAAATGCATCCGCCGATGGCGTTGGTCCCAAGCCAAACGCCGCTAATGGATCAGCGCTAATTCCTGCGCGGATAGGCGCTGCAATCGGCATAACAGCAAGCGCGTGAGGCGACGCGGTGGATTGCGCAGCAGGAACAGGCGCGCCGCCAATACCCGCCAATAGATCGGCGAACGGGTCGACGTTGGCGCTCGCCGCAGGCGGTGCAATGCTGAAGGCGGGCCGCGAAGGTGCAGCATAGAGCGTCGCTGCGGCGGCCGCAGTCGCAGGGTTGGGAGGCGGGGACATAAATATGCCCAAATCAGCCCCGAATGAATCGGGCAACAAGGAGGCGACAGGTGGCGAGTTGGACGCTTTGTGCTGAAGCGATGCTCGGTTGTGATCAATTGCTCCTCCGGCCATCGGCCGGCGTGTCGGCGGATCCGGTGGGATGGAATTGCCCGGCAACGGAACGGGGGCCGGGGTCGGGGTCGGGGTCGGGGTCGGGGTGTGGGTAGGGAACGCCGGCGCAAATGCCACGGGGTAGTCTGGCAGGCGAGTGGGCGTCGGGTCCTGAGTAAACGTAAATGTTGCAGGACTGGCGGCGGCCTTGTTCGCGAGCGCTCCCAGATGCGCCTGAAGAATGTAGGGCCCGATTTCAATCAGAGCGCCCTGCGCGATCGGCATTGAGTCCCCACCGTCCAGCTGCTGCTCCCCCACGGAGAGCGGCAGCGAGGTGCTTGAATTGGTAATGGTGGGCATGCCGCCGGGGAAACTGATCGTCGCGTGCAGGCGAGACACACGCCGATGTTTGTCGGGCAGGGCAAGCAGGTTCGTCTCGTCACGTCCAATGCTGCCGCCCGTCGCATCGAAAGCGCACGTGATCGGTTGCCCGATAGGGGCAGCATCGATCGAGACGACCTGAAGAGTCAAAGCAGACATGTGAATTGGCTACGCAATTGAGTTAATCGTCTAAGAGGCTCACTGGCATCCGTTATTTGCCTAGCACTGCGCGACGCGCCCGAACAAACCGCGCGCCCCATATCGGGTGGCCTCGCTCCGCTGCCAGGAGATCAAAATTAGCATCGACTTTAAATGCCTTTTCAAACGTTTGCTGGCACGCCGTGAGCGCGTTAGTTGAGCACTGCGAAAAGGCGAGCACCTTTAGCGCCCGGAGCAGTTGAGAGTTATCTAGCGCGCCATCATTGATGAGCGGACTTAACTGCCGGATCGCGCTGGCAAAATCGCCGCGATCATAGGCTTCAACGGCGGTTTGTACCGCACGTTCCGTGGCACCAGATTCAACGGCGGACACGGCAGGTGCGACCACCGGCGGCGGCGCGGTTGGTTGCACAGGGCGCGCGGGAGCTGCAACGACCGGCACCGGTGCCGCAACGACCGGCGTCGGCGCGGATGGCGGTGCAGGATAACTCACCGTTGCCGGTGGCGGTGTGGCGCAGGCTCCCAGCAGCAGCACTAAGCACGACGCGCATACGATGCGATTTCCAGATTTCATAGGTTGGTCCTGACAGGTCATCATTCACATGGGAGGTCAAAAAGTATGACGTAGCGTGGTGGGTTTGCCGGCAACGACTTCAACAGTTTTTGACACCGTTGGTCCGGCAGGATTTTGTATTTCAAAGGTGTACGTGCCCGGTGGCAACTGCAATTGCATTGTCGGCGGCGAGGCACCTTTGGCGACGCCATTCACGATAACGGTGCCCCAGGGCTTGATGCGCAAATCGACTTTGCCCAATGCCGTGGCCGCGTCGGTTTTACGGCTAGCGTCGCTGGCAACTGCATTGTTGGCGTACGCGCCCGGTAGCGGATCGGACGCACGTGCGGCCTCTGGAGTTGCGGCGGCGGGCGGGGTCACCGGTCCGGATTGCGCCGCTGCGGCGGTAGCGGTTGCGGTTGCGGGTGCTGTTACGGATACCTGTGCTGGTGCGGGAGCCGGTGCAGGCTCGGGTTGCACCACCGTGGGTCGAGCCGCGTCATAAGCTGGCGTTGCCACGGCGGGTTTCGCGGTGCTTTCGCCCTTTCCACTTCCCAAAAACAGATAGCCGCCCACCGTGGCCAACAGGAGCAAGACCAGACCGATGATGATGATCGGCAACATGCTGCGGTTGCCAGCGGGGACATTAGCTGGCGCCTTCCCAGAGCTGCCCGCGCTGGTAAACGCTGGTTTATTGATGCGGTCCTCGCTCCGTTGCGCACCCATCGGCGCAGCGGAGGAACTGCCGCCCAATAAACCAGCCAACGGGTCCGTTGTAGTTGTCGAAGCAGCGGTAACAGGCGTCAACAGGTCGAGCGGTGAATGCGGCGCAGCGCCGGTCTCGGGCCGTTGTGTGAGCGGTTGAGTAAACACCGTCGGCGCAGCTGCAACGGCCGCCACGGACGCCACCGCGATCTTTGATTCAGCGGCACTGGGGACGACGACGACCGTGCGCTGGTAAATTACGGTAGAACTCACCGGTGTGGTTACCCACCCCAAGGCTGCACGCAGTTCGTCCACTGACTGGTAACGATTTTCAGGCATTACTGCCAAACACTTCATCACCACAGCACTTAGATTGGGCGAGAACTCTGCACGCGCCGCAGTAGCCACGGGCTTCAGCGGATCGTTCATCATCCGCGATATCGCCTGCACCGGAACCTTACCGGTCATCGCGTGATACAGCAAACCACCCACAGCGTAAATATCGGTCCATGCGCCCTGAGCCATTGAGCCGTCGTCTGAATACTGCTCGATCGGAGCGTAACCGGGTTTGAGAACGGTAGTCAAGGCGCGCGTCATGCCGCCAATGATGCGCCGCGCAGCACCGAAATCCATCAGTACTGAGCGACCGTTCGGCAACACCAGAATGTTGTCGGGTGCGATGTCGCGGTGGTAACACTTTTCGTTGTGCAGCTCTTGTAGCGCCAGCAAAATGGGGTCAAGCGTTTCGCACAACCACTGCTCGGTGACAATTTGCGGATTGGTGCGCAACATTTCTCGCAGCGTGACGCCACGGTAGTAGCGCATCGCCATATAGGCGGTGCCGTTGGCCTCCCAGAAGCGGAATACTTCCACCAGTCCCGGATGCGAGAATTTTGCCAACATGCGAGCTTCGTTGATGAAGCTGGCGAGTCCGGCATCAAAGGTCTTGCTGTGTTCCTGCGAACGCACATGCACGGTGCCACCTTCGTTGCGGCTGGCAAACGCGGACGGCAAATATTCCTTGATCGCGACGATTCGGTCAAGGCTTGAATCGCGAGCACTGTAAACAATACCGAATCCGCCTTCGCCCACCACGCCAGTAATCTCAAACTCTCCCAATCGCGTGCCGCTTGGCATGGCGCTCGATGCAGTCAGTGTCGGTGAGCTCATGGTAGGTCTCTCAGGAGGGAGGCGCAGTGTACTGAAGCGCTATTTAAAGGTGTGGGACAACGTGATCGGCGTGTTCGCCGTCACCTCGATAGTGCGCGATACCGTGGCTGCTGGCGGATTGATAATGTCAATCCTGTGCGTGCCGACGGGCAGGCGACGCTCGGTCAGCGGCGGCGAAAAACCGCTGGTGATGCCATTGATGTCGATACGGGCGCGTGGCTTGATATCAAACTTCACCAGCCCCTCTGCCACTTCGGCGACAGCGGGTGCAGGTAGCGACGGGTTTGATTCTGCCTTTGTCGGCGCGGGCGCAGGCGGTGCTGTTGGTGACGCGGCGCTGGCTGCAATCGGCTTTGTGTCCCCAGCGGCGCCGTTGGCCGCGACTGCTGGAGGAGCAGCACGCATTTGCCAGAATGCAACGCCCGCCAAAACGGCTATTGCTAGCGCGCCGCCAATCACTAACTTCAATTTGCTCGCTGGTGCTTCGGCCGTGCGTGGGGTCGCCGCTCTTTCGCCACGCACCACCGGCACTGGCGCTGGATCATGAGGAGTTGGGTCGGCAGCAATCAGCGGAGCCGCTGAAGCGCTTTTGACTTCGGCGGTCACCGCAACTGGCTCAGGGCCGGTCTTGGGAGCGACTTCCGGTTCAAGCCATACCCGCGGTGAACTCGGCAGGGTGACGACACGTGGCTGCACGCCGACATTCCAGCCCAGCGCCTGGCGAAACTCGGTAACGGTCTGAAAACGATTGTCCGGATGCACGCTCATCGCCTTGCTCACCGCTTGCGAGAAGGTCAGCGAAAATTTGTCACCCGTGAGCTGATTGATTGTCTGCAACGGATCAGACATCATGCGCGAAACCGCCTGCAGCGGCACTTTACCTGTGGCGAGGTGGTAGAGCACGCCCCCGAGCGCGTACACGTCCGTCCACGCGCCCTGCTTCATGGTGCCGTCATCACTGTACTGTTCAAGCGGCGCATAGCCGGGTTTCAGCACAGTGGTCAGCGCTTGGGTTGCGTCGCCAATTATTTTCCGTGCCGAACCAAAATCAAGCAGCACCGAGCGACCCTCAGAAACGATGATGTTGTCTGGTGCGATATCGCGGTGAAACACCTGTTCGCGGTGCAGCATCTCAAGCGCATCAAAAATCGGCCCCATCGTCTGGGCGATGTCATCTTCAGTGAAGTCCTGCTCACCCTTGGTGAGTACCTGACGCAGTGTGTCACCGCGATACAGTCGCATCGCCATGTAGGCGGTGCCGTTGCCTTCCCAAAAGCGGAACACTTCAACCAGCGCCGGATGAGCGAACTTGGCGAGCATCTTTGACTCGTTGATGAAGCTTTTTAAGCCGGCATCAAAAGTAGCCCGGTGATTAGCGGCACGCACGGCAACGTGCACACCATCGATCCGCCCGGCGAACGAGGCGGGCATGAACTCTTTAAGGGCAACAATGCGATCAAGCGAAGTGTCGCGTGCCAGGTACACGATGCCAAAGCCGCCCTCGCCAATCAGCCCAATGATTTCAAAGTCGGAAACCTGCGTGCCAATTGCCAGACAGTTGGCGTGGGTGGCAAGAAGAGTGCTTGGCGAACTCGACACGAAATACCTTGTTATAACTTGTATGAAATAAAGATATCAGCAATCGCTCAGCACTGCTAGCGCTTCACGTCGCTGGAAAACCTCGCCGCGCTGCTTAAAAAGCAAGACCGACCTCCTCAAGCGACTTTGACTGAACGACGCCCACGTTGCGCGTTTTGTAGTCCAGGGTTGCCGCGGCCCGTCCGTCGGAAAATAGTTGTGCGGGCGCACGCTTGAGATTGCCGAGCGAGGTGGCGTCACTAATTTGCACCCGTGCGGTTCGCTTCTGCACATCAATATCGCGAATTTTGGCTTTGACATCAAAAACATAGATTACCCGTTCGCACGTTGTGCCACTCCCTGACACACAAAACGGAAACTCTTGCTGAAACGCGACAGTCGCGCCAATTAAAGTTTTCGCCTGCGCCACTTTTTCGTCTGTCGCACGGGCTGCGTTGCGATCCCGCTCAGCGCTGGCCGCAATTTTTTGCTTGGCTAGAGCGTGGCGGCCGCATTCGTCATCCGGAAACGAGTCAAGGAACCGCCGTAAAGAAATCGCCGAGCTCGCCGCGTTGAAGGTACTAGCACACAGGCTCGCCCGAGTTGGCGCGGCAGTATTGGCGATAGCCGACGTCGGTACCGGTGTCGGCGCAGCGACCACCGGCGAGGGCGCCACTGGTTCGGTGGTCGGCTGCGATGTGGCCACGGCGGCGAGCATCAGGGTCAACTCACCTTTAGCCGTCGGCTTGCCTGCCTCAAACTCACCTTCGAATCGATCCCCCGAACCCCATCGAAAAATTCCGAGCCCCGACGGCACGCCTTCGCGCACCTGTCCGGTGTAGACGTCACCGGAGGCAAACACGATGTCACCCTGGCCCGTCGCCTGATCGTTACGCCAGTCGCCGTCATAAGTGCCGCCATCCGGAAAGCGCATTTGTCCCAAACCCTCCTTGCGGTTGGCACGCCACGCGCCGTCGTAGCGCAGGCCGTTTGCCCACTCTTCCACGCCGTTGCCGTCGCGCAGACCGCGCAACCATTGGCCGCTAAAGGTGCTGCCTTGTTTCTGACGGTAAACGCCGATGCCAGTGCGTTCACCCTGCACGAAATCACCTTCGTAAACATCGCCGTTGGCGAATTGCAACCTGCCGCGACCGGTTTCCTGATCCGCCTTCCAGCTTCCCTCGTAGCGCATGCCGCTTGCGTAGGCCATGCTGCCTTCGCCTTCGCGACGCCCCGCCACATGCGCGCCCTCATAACGATCCCCAGCGCGCGACGTCCACACGCCGCGCCCGTGTTGTAGGTCGTTGCGCCATTCGCCGACATAGCGTTGTCCGTCTGCCCAGAGATACGCGCCGCTACCCTCCTTGCGCCCATTTTTGAGCGGTCCTTGATAGGAACGTCCATCGAAGAACTCAACGTTCCCCTCGCCGCTGATAACGCCGGTCGCTGGATCCTGGCGAAACGCACCACGATAAATCGCGTCGGGTGCGCGAATCTCACTGGTCGCACCCGCAGGCGCGCCGCTCGTAGCTACCGTCGGTTGCGACGAGGTCGCGCTCGGCGTAGCCATCGGCGCGGCAACGGGAGGTGGTGCAGAGGCGGCCTTTTTGGCGGCAGCGTCTTCATGATGTCGAGCCAGCAATACGGGCACATCGGCGCATGCAGCGGGCGACGCTGAGCAATCGCGCAGCGACGCTTGCACGCGCAACTGTCCGGCACGAAACTCTCCGCTCAGCACGTACCTAACGCGCCCCTCCGAGAAGGCGAAAACATGACCCGAACCGTTGGCGCCGCCGCCGGTGCACTCACCCGTCCACGAAACTGACAGCTTGGGCGCGTCGGGAATTGAGCCGACCAGACAACCAGTCTGCAAGTCGAACGCGGCCACGGCGCCCTGAGCGGCCACCTCGGCGGTCAAAATCGTCAATACAAGTGTTGTCGAAATAGTGAATCTCGACGCTGCAATTGCCACGACTCGAAACATGAAACACGCCCCTATGGCACCCGATGCGCGATTATCGCCTACGCCACGGGGGTTGATACCGGTTAATCCTGAGGTTTGCGAAACGCCGTCCATCGCGCCCGCATTCCCTGAGCGATCCGAGCGCGACAACAGCTTTTCTCGTTCAGCCCCGACAAGAAGGGGCCAACTAGAGATTTTCCAAGAAGTCGACATTCACAGGTTAGCGCGCGAGCGATATATAGAGTGAGATACTTTACGTCGTAAGACTTTAGGTGGGTTGCGCAGCTGTGAAACATAGTGACCTCATCGTCCATCGACCTGAAGGTCTGTACTGTCCGCCCGGCGACTTTTTTATCGATCCCTGGAGGCCTGTGCCGCGTGCCGTAATCACCCACGCGCATGCCGACCACGCTCGGCGGGGTCATGGGCACTATCTGGCCGCATCCCCAGGCGAAGGCGTTCTGCGCGCACGACTGGGCGAGATCAGCTTGCAGACGCTGCGCTACGGCGAAGTCATCGACCACTTCGGTGTGCGCCTCTCGCTGCACCCCGCCGGCCACGTACTCGGGTCGGCGCAAGTGCGGCTAGAACACGCCGGACAGGTGTGGGTTGCCTCGGGCGACTACTTCGTGGCGGGCTCGGTGCACGACCCTTTAGAGGACAACGCCACCTGCACGCCCTTCGAGCCGGTTCCTTGCCACACCTTCATTACCGAAAGCACCTTCGGCCTGCCTATCTACCGATGGGCACCGCAGCGTGAACTTTTTGCCGAGGTGAATGCATGGTGGCAGGGTAATGCTGAGGCTGGACGTGCGAGCCTGTTGATGGGCTACAGTTTCGGCAAGGCGCAACGGCTGCTGAAGGGTGTTGATGCACACATTGGCCCTATCGTCGTGCATGGGGCGGTCGAGGCGCTCAATCGGGCATACCGCGAAGCCGGTGTCGCGTTGCCGGCCACAATTCTGGCCACCGACGTCACAGACAAGGCGCTGTTCAAGCGCGCCCTCGTCGTCGCCCCGCCCTCGGTTGCAAACTCGGTATGGGCGCGACGCTTTGGTGACGTGAGCTACGCCTTTGCAAGCGGCTGGATGCAGCTGCGCGGCGCGCGCCGCCGCCGCTCGGTTGACCGCGGCTTCGTGCTGAGCGATCACGCTGATTGGTCGGGTCTGCAACGTTCGATCCGGGCCACTGGCGCATCGCGCGTGATCGTGACACATGGCTATGAGGATGTGATGGTGCGCTGGCTGCGTGAGCAGGGCCTGGAAGCTGATTCGTTTCAAACCGAATATGGCCGCGAGGATGATGTAGTGGCATCGAACGACGCGGGTGGGCCGGATACCCCTCAACCTGAGGCGCAACCATGAAGCGGTTCGCGCAGCTTTTCAACGCACTCGACGCGAGCACCTCTACCAGTGCCAAGGTTGAGGCACTGAAGCAGTACTTTGCAAGCGTCGCAGCTGCTGACGCAGGCTGGGCGGTGTACTTTCTGGCCGGCGGCAAACCGCGCCAGGTGGTGCCCACCGCACTCCTGCGCTCGCTGGCGATCTCCCGCGCGGCAATTTCCGAATGGCTGTTTGAAGCCAGCTATCAGGCGGTCGGGGACCTCGCCGAAACCATCGCTCACATCCTCCCCCCGACGCCGCAGTTCAGCGATGTGGGACTCGCAGAATGGATCGAGCAGCGCCTGTTACCGCTACGCGGCCTGCCGCTGGCACAGCAAAGCGACAACATCAACGCGTACTGGGATGAGCTTGATGCCACCGGACGCTTTCTGCTGGTCAAACTCATTGGGGGGGGCTTTCGCGTCGGTGTTAGCAAGCTGCTGGTGCAGCGTGCTCTCGCCGAGGCTGCGGGCATCGACCCCAAGCTTGTGGCGCAACGCATGATGGGCTACACCGACGCAAAACGTCCACCCGATGCTGCGGCATACCTGCGGCTGGTAACGCATGAGCTGGGCGCTGTTGAAGACGCGGGGCAGCCCTACCCTTTCTTCCTCGCCCACGCACTGCCTCGGATTGCGGAGCTGCCGCTGATCGAGTTCGACCTCAAGCTCGGAGCGCCCGGTGACTGGTTGGTGGAATGGAAGTACGATGGCATCCGCGCCCAAGTCATAAAACGGGCGGGCCATGTGTGGATCTGGTCGCGTGGCGAAGAGCTTGTAACCGAGCGCTTTCCCGAGATTGTTTTGATGGCCCAATCGCTCCCTGACGGCACAGTGCTCGACGGCGAAATCGTCGTGTGGAAAGACGACCGTCCGGGCGCTTTCAGCCTGTTGCAGCAGCGCATCACCCGCACCACCCTGACAAAGCGGGTGCTAACCGACGCACCCGTGAGACTAGTCGCCTATGACCTGCTGGAGTGGCGGTGTGTCGATCTGCGCGATGCCCCGCAAGCCAAACGTCGCGCTGCGCTCGTCGCGGCGATACATGACCCCATCGTCGTCTCCCCAGTAGAGGTGCGCAGCAGCTGGGCCGAGTTGGCCCTGCTGCGCGAAGAGTCGCGCGCTCGCGGTGTCGAAGGCTTCATGCTCAAGCACGTTGACGCTCGCTACGGCAGCGGTCGCAAGAAACAGCATGGCCTCGACCGGGGCACGTGGTGGAAGTGGAAGCTTGAGCCTTTAAGCGTCGACGCGGTGTTGATTTACGCACAAGCCGGCCATGGGCGCCGCGCTAGCGTCTACACCGACTACACCTTCGCCGTGTGGAGCCGCGCCCCCGTCGACGCCGCTGAGGCAGAAGCGGTGGTTGATGCCATCGCGAAGCGTGAGCCAGCGACATCTGGCGCGCTGCAACTGGTCGCGTTCGCCAAGGCCTACTCCGGCCTGACCGACGAAGAGTTCAAACGCATCGACTCAGTGATCCGCAAGACCACGCTTGAAAAGTTCGGCCCGGTGCGCAGCGTCAAGCCAACGCTGGTCTTTGAGTTGGGCTTTGAAGGCATCAACCGAAGTGCACGCCACAAGAGCGTCATTGCGCTGCGCTTTCCGCGGATGCTGCGCATCCGCGACGACAAGCCACTGCACGAGGCAGATACGCTGCAAACCCTTGAGGCGCTTTTATAGGCGCGCACGCCGACAGCTCACGGCTTCGCCGTGTCGAATGAAACGGATTTTTGGCGACGTCGCAATGGCGGTTGAACTGCTTTGAATTACTCCCATTTCCAGTCTCGAATCTCGGGCATGTCTTCCCCGTTTTCATCGATATAGGTTTTGTGCGTCACCAGCTTCTCGCGTAACTGCTTTTGAAGCGCTGTGCCGCGATCACCTGTCTGCGGCAAGCGATCAATTGCAGCAATGACCAGACGGAAACGATCAATCTCATTGAGCACCGTCATGTCGAAGGCGGTGGTGATGGTGCCTTCTTCCTTGTAGCCGTGGACATGCAGATTGATGTGGTTCTTGCGGCGGTAGGTCAGGCGGTGAATCAATCCGGGATAGCCGTGAAACGCGAAGATGATGGGCTTGTCGCTGGTGAATATCGCGTCGAAATCCGGGTCGGTCAAACCGTGCGGGTGCTCAGTGTCCGGTTGCAACTTCATCAGATCGACCACGTTGACCATGCGAACTTTTAACGCGGGCAAATAGCGTCGAAGGATGGAAACAGCGGCCAGTGTTTCGAGCGTTGGCACGTCGCCCGCGCTGGCCATGACGACGTCCGGTTCGCCCACAGATTCATGGCTGGCCCAATGCCAGATACCTAGACCCGCCTCGCAGTGATCAACGGCTGCGTCCATCGCGAGCCATTGCGGCGATGGATGCTTGCCCGCGACCA
>JAYSUK010000210.1:0-4181 GCA_043719085.1 Burkholderiales bacterium
GGGGCTTGGTCCCCTCTCCCCGGCCCTCGCCCCCGGGGGGAGGAAGCGAAACATAAAACTGAAAAAACGCATGGCACGGCATTAGCGCCATCTTTGGCAAGTCCGCCACGTTCCACGCGCTGACGATTATGCGGCGTGAATCCGGGTTGTGTTTGATAAGTTCCACGGCCTGCGCGATCTGGTCAATTGTGCCGCCGCCGTCTTCCTCACGACGTGGCCACGAGCGCCATTGCACGCCGTACACTGGCCCTAAATCACCATCCGCGTTCGCCCATTCGTCCCAGATGGTGACGCCACGCTCTTGCAGCCATTTGGCGTTGCTGTCGCCGCGCAAAAACCACAGCAGTTCGTAGGCGATGGCTTTCCAGAAAACCTTCTTGGTCGTCAGCAGCGGAAAGCCTCGTTGCAGGTCAAAGCGCAGTTGTGCGCCGAACACCGAGCGCGTGCCGGTGCCGGTCCGGTCGCCCTTGACGGCTCCCAGTGACGCGACTTGTTGCAGCAAATCGAGATACGGTTGCTCAAGCGCTGGCAGGTCAGGCGCGGCGGAAGAGTTTACAGAGGCGAAAGCGGATTGCATGTGTCGAGTTTAGCGATTTGGCAGGGCCTTAAAACCGCGACGATTGCTTCCGGCCCGTTAGCGCAGCGGAAAATGATGCGTTGTGTTCACCGTGAAAGTGGCTGCGTGTAAGCGCGTACCACATGCGGTCGTGGCTACACGGTGACAGCTAAGGGCGTCTGTCGAGGAACAAAACTGTTGCGCCGGACGCGACGAACAATCCCGCGCTGCCCCGATTGACGCCACGCAAGTAGGCAGGATGTGCCGCCAGCCAGCGGCTCACGCCACCCGCCGCCGCGCCGAGCGCGCCGTACGCGATGACCGTGAGCACCGAGAAAATGCCGCCGAGCAACAGCATCTGCACCAGCGGACTCGATGCGCCATCGCCCGCCCGCACAAATTGCGGCACGAACGCGAGCACGAACAGCGCCACCTTCGGGTTCAGCAAATTGCTCAACATGCCGCGCCAGAAAATCGTCGTGAGCGGCGCTTTGAGTGCGTTGGTGGCGTTCGGCGGCGTGCTAGAGGCAACGCTGCGCCACTGCCGCACGCCAAGATAAATCAGGTACGCACCACCGACCAGCTTCATCACCCAGAAGGCCGTTTCGCTGGCGGTCAGCAGCGCACTCACACCCAGCGCCGCCAGGAGCGAATGCGCCATGATGCCGAGGCCCACGCCAAACGCATGCGCAATGCCCGCGCCCCGGCCTTGTGTGAGACCACGCGACAGCGACAACAACATATCCGGGCCTGGAATAGCAATAATGATTGCCACGGCGGGTAGGTAGAGAAGAGTTTGTTCCAGAGTGAGCATGAGCGGAGTCTCGCTTGTGACAGTCGAGTGAGCGACCGCCGTTTAATGGACGCACCACGGCACCGAGCAAGATCAAAAATGCATGCACATCGCCGGCGGCAGGCCGCGTCTGAACCAGTGGTGCGATGGATGCAGCCAGTTGAGTAGCCTTAACTGTATAACAGCGCGATGAACCGAGACGTTGTCTGCGCATTACTCGCCGCCGCCTTATTTGGCGTTAGCACGCCGTTTGCCAAACAGTTGCTGGGTGAGATTCATCCAGTGTTGCTAGGCGGGTTGCTTTACTTGGGCAGCGGCATCGGGCTAGGCCTCATCCGGCTCATTCGTGATGGCACGTGGCGGCCGTCCGGCATCGCGCGAAGGCTGTGGCCCTGGCTGCTCGGCGCGATTTTCTTCGGCGGTGTGCTGGGGCCAGTGGCGCTGTTGTTTGGCCTGTCGCGGATCAGCGGATCAACGGCGTCACTGCTGCTGAATCTAGAGTCGGTGTTGACAGCGGCGCTCGCGTGGCTCGTGTTCAAAGAAAACGCGGATCGTCGCATCGTGCTCGGAATGTTAGCCATCGTCGCTGGTGGGGTCGTGCTCTCGTGGCCGGTGCCGGGCACGCCTGCGTCGGATTGGGTTGGTCAAGCGGCCATTGCTGCGGCTTGTCTGTGCTGGGCGATTGATAATAATCTGACGCGAAAAGTCTCAGCGTCAGACGCGCTGTTCATCGCCAGCAGTAAGGGTTCTATTGCTGGAATCGTGAACGTGTCGCTGGCGCTAGCACTCGGCGTGGCTTTGCCCGCTGCAGGGTCTACGCTGACCGCGATGTCGGTGGGTCTGCTGGGTTATGGCTTAAGCCTTGTGTTGTTCGTGCTGGCGCTGCGTGGACTGGGCGCAGCTCGCACCGGCGCATACTTTTCGACCGCACCGTTCATTGGTGCAGCGGTGTCGCTACTGCTGCTGGGTGAATCTGCAACCCCGTTGTTTTGGGGCGCAGCGGCGCTCATGGCGGCGGGCGTCTGGCTGCACCTGACCGAACACCACGAGCATGATCACACACATGAGGCGGCGACGCATGCGCATCAGCACGTTCACGACGACGCGCATCACGATCACGCGCACGATTTCGTGTGGGATCCTCACGTGCCGCACGAACATTTGCATCAACACGCTCCCGTGACTCACAAGCATCCGCACTTCCCGGACGTTGATCATCGACATTCTCACTAACACGCGCTGAAAATAAAAAAGCCCGCATCGCGGGCTTTTTCTGAGTGTTAACGCACTACAAATCCAGCGAAATTTTCTTCACATCCACAACACGTTTCCACTTAGAGACTTCACGCTTGATCTGGTCAGTAAATTGTTCCGGCGTGTTGCCAATGACAAACGCGCCGTTCTCTTCAAACTTCTTGATCGTGTCAGGATCTTTCAGTACGACCATCGACACGTCGTAGAACTTCTTGACGACATCTTTCGGCATATTTGCCGGACCAACCAGGCCAAACCAGGTGTCAGCCTCGTAGCCTTTCAGGCCCAGTTCGGCAAACGTAGGCACGTTCGGCAATTGAGGAATGCGCTTTGGGAACGCCAGACCAATCGGAATGAAGTTGCCCGCCTTGATTTGCGCGAGTGATGAGGTCAAGTTGTCCCACATGATCGGCACGTTGCCAGCGAGCACGTCAGTCACGGCAGGTCCCGCGCCCTTGTAGGCGATGTGCTGTGCTTCCGTGCCGGTTTCAACAAGAAAGAGTTCCATCGCGAGGTGCCCGACGCCGCCCGCGCCGGAGCTCGCGTAGCTGTGTTTGCTGGGGTTCGCTTTAAGTTCGGCCACGAGGGACTTGTAGTCCTTGTGCGGAAAATTCTTGTTAACGATGATGATGCCGGGGACGGACGCGAGATTGGTAATGTGGGTGAACTGCGTCAGCGGATCGAGCTTGTTATTTTTGTAAGCAACGATGTTGGTGCCCATGGTCGATACCGAGCCCATGCCGATGGTGTAGCCGTCGGCCGGGGCTTTTGCAATCTCCGCCGCGCCAATAGATCCGCCCGCGCCAGCGCGGTTCTCCACGATGACCGGCTGACCCATTAATGGCGTCATTTTGGCGGCCATGATGCGCGCAACGATGTCAGTGGTGCCGCCAGGTGCAAACGGGATGATCAACTTGATGGGTTTGTTCGGGAAGGCTTGTGCGAACGTGGCGCCGGCAGCCAACACCGCTGTCGCCGTTGCCACGATTTTGATAAGACGCATTGAGAGTGTCCTCGGTGAAAATTATGCTGAAGTGTAGGGTTAGAACGGCAAAACCAAGTCGGGGTTGACCCGAGCGAACTGAGCCCGGAAATCGCTCTGGATTCGCGTCAGAGCCTCTGGCGTGTCAGCCTCAAAGCGCAGCACGATTACGGGCGTGGTGTTAGACGGACGTGCCAGACCAAAGCCGTCGGCATAGTCAACGCGCAGACCATCAATCATGTTGACGCGTGTGCCTGCCGGGAATTGCGCCGTGGCTTTGAGTTGATCCATGAGGCTGAAATGCTCAGCTTCGGTGCACTTAAGATTCAACTCGGGCGTGGACGGCGCGTTAGGCAAATCCTCCAACACTTTGCTGGCATTGGCCGCTTTCGAGACGATCTCCAGTAACCGCGCGCCGCAATAAATCGCATCATCAAAACCAAACCAGCGTTCTTTGAAAAAGATGTGGCCACTCATCTCGCCCGCCAGTGGCGTACCGGTCTGCTTAAGTTTGGCTTTAATCAGCGAATGCCCCGTCTTCCACATTAGCGGTACGCCGCCGTGATCGACGATGTATTTATCAAGCAGGCGTGAGG
>JAYSUK010000022.1:0-20736 GCA_043719085.1 Burkholderiales bacterium
CGAAAACTTTGCCAGCGGTTTCGGCTTCGAAGAAACGCCGGATCAGAGCGCTGCGATTCAAGCGGTGATTCAGGACCTAGTCGCTGCAAAACCGATGGATCGCCTCGTTTGCGGCGACGTAGGTTTTGGCAAAACGGAGGTGGCCCTGCGCGCAGCCTTCGTAGCCCTGATGGCGGGTCGACAGGTCGCGCTGTTGGTGCCCACCACGCTCCTCACCGAGCAGCACTACAACACGTTCAAAGATCGCTTTGCTGCGTGGCCGATTCGCATCGAAGAGCTGTCGCGTTTTCGCTCTGCGAAGGAAGTGAAAGCCACTGTGGCTGGGCTTGCAACGGGCACCGTGGACTTGGTAATCGGCACCCATAAACTCATCCAACCGGATGTGAAATTCAAAGACTTAGGTCTCGTCATCATCGACGAAGAGCATCGTTTTGGGGTGCGGCAAAAAGAGCAACTGAAAAAGATGCGCGCCGAGGTGGACGTGCTTACGCTCACCGCCACGCCGATCCCGCGATCCCTGGCGATGAGTCTCGAAGGCATCCGCGATTTCAGCGTGATTGCTACAGCGCCGCAGAAGCGTCTCGCCATCAAAACATTCGTGGCCAAAGGCGGCGACGGCATCATCCGCGAAGCCATCTTGCGCGAGCTAAAACGCGGCGGTCAGGTGTACTTTCTACACAACGAAATCGAGACGATCGAGAACATGCGCGAACGGCTTGAAGCACTCGTTCCAGAGGCTCGCGTTCGCGTCGGTCACGGCCAGATGGGCGGCACCGAGCTTGAGGGCGTAATGCGCGATTTCTATCAGCAGCGCTTTCAGATTTTGCTGTGCTCGACCATCATCGAAACCGGCATTGACGTGGCCAATGCCAACACCATTCTCATCAACCGCGCCGACAAATTTGGCCTCGCGCAATTGCATCAACTGCGCGGTCGCGTTGGGCGCTCGCATCATCAGGCGTATGCATATCTGCTGATTCCCGGCGAAGATGCGATCAGCCCTGACGCGAAGAAACGCCTTGAAGCCATCACGCAGCTTGAAGACCTCGGTGCGGGGTTCTATCTGTCGATGCACGACCTCGAAATTCGCGGTGCGGGCGAAGTGCTCGGCGACAATCAGTCGGGTGAAATGCAGGAGATCGGCTTCTCCCTGTACAGCGAAATGCTTAACCAGGCGGTGCGAGCATTGAAGGCAGGCCGCGAGCCCGATCTCGACGAACCACTCGGCATCACCACCGAGGTCAACATGCATGTGCCCGCATTGTTACCGGTCGATTATTGCGCGGGGGTTCACGAGCGACTGGTGATCTACAAGCGCCTCGCCAACTGCGAATCTGATGACGCGCTGGATGACCTGAAGGAAGAGCTGATCGACCGCTTCGGCCTGCTGCCTGCGCCCACAGAATCACTCGTCGCCGCGCATCAACTGCGCATCGCAGGCAAGGCGCTGGGTGTGAAAAAAATCGACAGTGCCCCCGAGCGAACCATCATCTCGTTTAAACCGAAACCGAACTTTGAGCCGATCAAATTGATCGCGCTGATCCAGAAAGATGGCCGCTATCGTTTGCATGGGCAAGACAAGGTAAAGATTGAGCGGCCTGTGCCGTTGCTCGCAGACCGCACGCGCATGGTGCGGGAGTTTTTTTACGCGTTGAAGTAAGTCGCCCTCGCGGAGCCGCTCTGTCCAGACCGAACCGACTGATCGGAGTCGCAGAGGCTGAATGATCGAAATGCCTTTGCATCGCTGGCGCGGCTGTACGCTTACCTCTCCTCGGCAGCGTTCTCCGATATGTGGAGGCACGTGCTTTTTTTAGACCCGTGCTTCTTCAAACCCCACCATCATTGCTATCAATTGCTTACGATCGGGGAAAAACTGCCGGCGTCAACAGTGCTTGTCGCCGCCATAGGAATGCCTCTGGCCAATTACGGCCTGATCGACTGAATGTACGCGCTGATGTCCGCGACTGGCCGAGTGGCTCCAAATCCGATCGCTCCAGTCGTCAACGACGGTCCCCGTATACCGAGCAGGTGTCGAAGCAGCATCAGCCCATCGGTTAGCGCGTCAGTCTGCCCATTCCCATCGACGTCCATGAGCGGCTTGATATTGTCCATGTACTGTGCAATGTCGGTCGGACTAGAGCGCGCGGGGCCTGTGCCAATAGCGCCATCGGTCAGCGATGCGCCAGTAAATCCGAATAGGTAACGGATCATCAACAATCCGTCCGTCGGTGCGTCATAGGCGTTGTTGCCATCGATGTCGATACGCGGCAGCACAGTGCTCGGGGCGAAGGTCGCCGATACGCCGGTCGCGGCGCTGACGCTTACGCTGCACGAGACAGTGCCCACGCAAGCGCCCAGCCAGCCCATGAAAACCGATCCCGCCGTTGGGGTGGCTGTCAGCGTGACGAGTGTCGCGTTCGCGTACGGTTCCGTGCAGTCGGCCCCGCAGTTGATTCCGGACGGGCTGCTGGTGATTGTGCCGCCACCGGTTCCGCCCTTGGTCACTGTCAGGATTCGACTCGTGGCGCCGCCAACCGTCTGCATATACGGCGGTGACGTCGCCACGCCATAGTTGGCGTCGCCGGAATACCCAGCGGTGATCGAGCGTAAACCTGTCGGCAAGTTGTTATAGACGCAACTCGCCTGTCCAGCGATCAGGCCGACTGCCGAGCACAGCGGCGTTGCGCCATCGAAGAAATTGACCGTCCCTGTAGGGGTGGCTCCCGTACCGAGTACCGTGGCCGTGAACACAACGGTTTGCCCCAACGCAGATGGGTTGAAGTTGGACGTCGTCACCACCGTTAGCTGCGCTTCGAACGCACCGATGTCCGATCCGTCGCCTCCTGGGGCATTAGCGATCGCCAGATTGTCAAAAGGGCGAAGCAGGCCGCGCTGATCTGTCGTTGACCCAAAGCGGAAGCCTTTATCGATCGCCGGGCTTCCCACCGATAAGGCATGCGTCCGTGTTTTTCCGCCGTAATTACCCAGCGGCAAAACCACAGGGTCTTTGGGAGAAGCGATCGTACCTACCTGATCGTTGTTGACCCCGTTAGTAAAGCCCGTTGAGCCATTGGATTTCCCGATAAAGTTATAGCCGCCAGAAGCGAAGCTGCCGCTGACATCAGGATTATTAGGCCCCGTGTTTCCGGAAATAATGCTGTTTCTAACCGTGGAAGTTGCCCCTGCGGAGATATTTACCAAGCCGCCGGCGCTCCCGGCCCCGTTGGTAGTATTCCCGGTGATGGTTGAACTGGTAAGCGTCAAAGTGCCGCTGTAATTGGCAATGCCTCCACCATGATTGTTTCCGGTGTTGCCGGAAAGGGTGGTGTTGGTGACGTTGACCACATTGCTTTGTATCTTGATCGCGCCGCCTTCGTTGGCGCTGTTGCCGGAAAATGTGCAGCCCGTAATGTTCAAGGACCCGCCGCCCGGACTACGGTCCTCGATCCCGCCTCCGTAGGCAAAGTTGGCTACATTGTTTATGAATGCGCAGTTGGTCAGGTTGACGACGCCGGTGCTCAGGTTTCGCAGTCCCGCGCCGTCGCCGCCGCTGCCATTTGCCATAGTCAGATCCGAGATCGTGACGTTCGACAGATTCTGAGCGATCAAGAAAATGCGTGTGGCGTTGCCACCCGAAACAGTGGTCAGATTCGCGCCCTTACCGACGATCGACATGCTTTGATTGATAGCTATCTGGCCATTGGTCAACGTTATGGTCTGCGGCGAGTCGAACAGAGCGGAAAACTGGATCGCTTTGATATCGGCCGAGGCGTTTGCCGTGTTGACCGCTTCGCGTAGTGAACAGTCGCCTGCCACGCAGGAAGGATTGTTTCGGTCGTCGATCCTGGTCACTGTCAGCGCCAGCGGTACGATGGTTGTCGGAGCGAATGCCTGATTGTTTCCGGTATTGACCTCACCGCCACCGGACACCGTGACCATGTTGGTGACCGAGGTCGGTGCGCCTGCAGAAACATTGATGGTCAATGTGATCGCCGGATAGCTCGCCGCGGCGGCAAGCACATCGCTTCGGGTGCAGCTCAATGTTCCGAGCGTGCACGTCCATCCGTTGCCGGTGATCGCCGTTGCTGTTAATCCGGCAGGTAGCGTATCCACCACTGAAACACTGCCGCTCGTTGCCGCAACCCCGCTGTTGGTGACGGTGATCGTGTAGGTCTTTCCGGTGTCCCCTTGAGTAAAACTGCCGCTAGGGCTTTTCGTAACAGTCAGGTCAGACGTTGCAACGGTTGTCGGGTCGGATGCCTTGTTGTTTCGCGTGTTGATCTCGCCGCCGCCCGATACGGTTGCAATGTTGGTGACCAAAGCCGGCGCATTGGCGGCAACGCTGACGGTCAAGGTGATCGCGGGATAGGGCGAGAAGGCAGCCAGCACATCACTTCGCGTACAGCTCAATGTTGCGAGCGTGCACGTCCATCCGTTCCCGGCGATATCGGTTGCGGTCAAGCCGGTCGGCAGCGTGTCAACCATAGAAACACTTCCACTCGTTGCTGCGCCGCCGCTGTTGGTGACAGTGATCGTATAGGTCTTTCCGGTGTCGCCTTGAATAAAACTGCCGCTGTGAGTTTTCGTCACCGTCAGGTCAGGCACCGGTGGAGGAGCAGTTTGTGCTTCAAAGGCGCCGATGTCGGCACCGTTGCCGCCCTGCGCGTTGCTGTAACCTGCCAGATCGATCGGTCGAGTCGATCCGCGCTGATCGGTCCCGGTACCCGTGGTAGAGCCTTTATCAATTGCGGTGCTTCCACCTGCGAAGGCGTGTGTCCTGGTTGTTCCGCCGTTATTGGCCAACGGCAAAAGCAGAGGGTCTATGGGCGAAGCGATCGTACCTACCTGATCGTTGTTGACACCGTCTGTAAAGCCCGTCGAGCCGTCGGATTGGCCGATTAAGTTATATCCGTTCGAAGTGAAACCGCCGCCGACGTCCGGCTTAACTCCGTTGTTTCCGGCGATGATGCTGTTTTTAACAGTTGCCGTCCCTACACCGAAGGGAATATTTACCAGGCCGCCGGCGCTCGAGGCACCGTTTGTAGTATTCCCGGTGATCGTTGAACTGGTAAACGTCAGCGTACCGTTGTAATTGGCAATGCCGCCGCCATGACTGCTTCCGGTGTTACCGGAAATGGTGGAGTTGGTGACGTTGACCGCATTACTTTCTATCTTGATCGCGCCGCCTTCTAAGGCGACGTTGCCGGAGAACGTGCAGCCAGTAATGTTCAAGGATCCGCCTCCGGGGCTACGATCTTCGAGTCCGCCACCATAACCCGAGCTGGCGGCGTTGTTTGTAAAAGCGCAGTTGGTCAGGTTGACTATGCCCGTGCTCAGGTTTTTAAGCCCGCCGCCATTGCTGCTGCCGTTGCCATTGCCGTTGCCATTGGCAATGGTCAGACCGGAGAGGGTGACGGCCAGGAAACTCTGCGGAATAAGGAAAACTCGGCTGGCATTGTTGCCGGAGATGGTGGTCAGATTTGCACCCTTGCCGATGATCGACAGACTTTTGCTGATAGTCAGCTCGCCGTTGGTCAATACAACGGTCTGCGGCGCGTCGAACAACGCAGAAAACTGGATCACATTTTGAGTGAAACTGGCGTTGGACGCGGTGATCGCTTCGCGCAGTGAGCAATCTCCGACTGCGCACGTCGCATTATTGCGGTCGTCCGTTCTGGTGACAATATAGGTCAGCGGCTGGCCTGATTCAAAGGCTCCGATGTCAGTTCCATCTCCGCCAAGCGCGTTTGTATAAGCTGCCAGATCGACCGGACGGGTAAATCCGCGCTGGTCGGTGGTAGAGCCAAATGAAAACCCTTTATCAAGTGCAGGACTGCCAGTCAATAAGGCGTGTGTCAGGGTTCTTCCACCGTTATTCGCCAGCGGCAGAAGTAGAGGGTCTTTGGGTGAAGCTGCTGTGCCCACCTGATCGTTGTTGACGCCGTTGGTAAAGCCGTCGGTGCCATCGGATTTACCAATAAAATTGTAGCCGCCGGAAATGATGTTGATGCTATTGGTAAGGCCATCGATATCCAACGTCCCGCTGTTTCCTGCAATGATGCTGTTTTTGACCGTTGTAGGACCGTTTGTTTTCACGCTGGCCCCGCTTGCCCCAGTATTTCCGGTGATCGTTGAACTGGTAATAGTCAGAGCGCCGAAGGAATTGACGATGCTGCTACCTATCGAGGAGCGAGCGTTGTTGCCGGAAATCGTTGTGTTGGTAATGTTGGTACTACCATCAGTTATATAAATCGTACCCGTAAACGCATTGTTTCCGGAAAATGTGCAGCCAATAATGTTCCAGGTTCCGCCGGTGCCTCGATAAATCGCGCTGCCATAACCCGTGCTGCGGTTATTGGTAAAAGCGCAGTCGATCAAGTTGACGGTGCCGTTACCCTGGTTCTGTATCCCGCCGCCGTCGAATTCGTTTCCGGTGTCGCCATTGGCAATCGTCAAACCCGAAATTGTGATGTTTGCGTTGCTCCCTCCGATGTAGAAAACGCGGGGGGCGCCGTTGGCGGAAATGGTCGTCAGATTCGCCCCTTTGCCGATGATCGACACACTCGTGCTGATCGTGAGCTGCCCATTGGTCAAGCTGATGACCTGCGGCGTGTCAAACAAAGTGGAAAATTGAATCGTGTTGACATCGGGAGAAGCATTTGCGGCGGTGAGCGCTTCGCGCAGTGAGCAATCGCCCGCTGCACAAGTCAGATTGTTGCGGTCATCACTTCTGGTCACGGTCAGCGTTTGCGCCTGCGCGCTTTGCGCAACCGTTAAACAAATAAGAAGCAGGACCGATATGCAAGCCGCAGCGCGTCCAATGAGCCGAACAACTAACTTGCTACTTAAAAAAACTTTCGACATGCGAACGAGCCTACTTTGTGCAAAGGATCAGTTGAGGGAGATTAAGATAAATCTGGGAGCGCCGTGAGGCTAGCAGGTCTTGACTTCACAGGCTATTCTTGGCTCACAATCTTCGGCAGCACATCGAACCTCTTGCCTGTCGCGACAAAACTCAGGTTCTCTGCACAATTTCCGTGTGATTTCGTGCGGGCCCTCTGAGCGGCGGCCAGATCCCGTTGTTGAGTGCCATGGCAAAACTATTGGTCGCATCGTTTGGCGGATGTTGCGACTGCGTAAAACCACGCCCTTGCGTGCTTTTCAATGCTCAGCACGCTACCAACTTTTCCGCGCAACCCATATTTGGCATAGGCTTAAGCCGTTTTTGGCCTTTAGTCGACTTTTTAAAAAAATCGCGCTACGCCCCTACATATAAGGGCAATAGTTAAAAAGCTGTATTGTCAGTTACAGTCAAAAAAGGCATTTACGTTGTGGCTGCTTCGATCAAGGCAATGTCTTCGGGCGTGATTTCGAACAGCCGATAGCCGATGTGTTCAACCCTGGTTCGGCGCGTTTGTATGGTGGTCTGAGCGCGGCCGGGAACTATCGTAAGATTTGTCCCAATAGCCAATTGACGGAAGCAGCATGAATCATCAAAATCGTTCGGTCGCCCACGTTTGGGCGCACTTTCTTGTGCGCCTGACGCTGACGCTCGCTGTGTGGGCAGGGGGGGCGAGCTCGGCCTATGCGGTGGCAGGACAGGCGGTCGTGGGAACCGGCACAGACACAAGTTGCACCCTTCAGTCCCTGAACGCAGCATTGGCGTCCACTTTCGACCCATTGCTGGTGACGTTCAACTGCGGGGCTAGCCCGGTCGCAATCAACGTCACCTCAACGATCATTCCTGCAACAAAAACCAACCTCACCATCGACGGCGGCACGCCGGGGCTCATCACGTTGAACGGAGGATCGTCCGTGCGAATCATGAGCTCGACGGTTGTCACTGATATGACCGTGAAGAACCTGACCTTCACGGGTGGGCGGGCGGCCGGTTGCAACGGCACTTGCGGTGGTGGTGCGATGATATTCAACCCGAACGGCAGCCTCACGGTCATCGATTCCACATTTAGCGACAATACCGTTAGCGGTGCCGCGCTCGGGCCGCCGCTTGGCGGAGCAATTTTGAGCCTAGGCCTAGGCCGGCTAACAGTAACCGGGAGCACGTTCACCAATAATCAGGCGCTCAACGGACTCGGCGGTGCGATCTATGCGGGCACCGCCACCATCGCGAATACGCGCTTTTCCAACAACGCCAGCACGGGCACTGCGGGCGGACTACCCGCCGGCCTTGGCGGTGCGCTGTATATGGCGCAAGGCCCGACCGGCAGCGCGTTCTCGATGCAGATAACCGGCAGCTCGTTTACCGGGAATACAGCCGGCAGCGTGGGTGGCGCGATCTACAAGGCCGCATCGAATAACGTTCACTCGCTTTCCGTGGCCAATAGCACGTTCTCTGGCAACAGCGCCCAGGTCAACGGCGGCGCGCTGGGCATTGGCTCCGGTGTAGGAACCGTGAAGGTGACTAACGCAACCATTGTGGGCAACAGCGTCCTGAGCGGTGTTAGCGGAACGGGCGCCGGAATTTGGGGTGGGCTCACCACCCTCACCAATACGATCCTGTCGAACAACACCTCCGGCGGAAACTGCTCGTCGTCCGTCCCCGATGGCGGAGGCAACGTGGTTTTCGGCGACACAACCTGCCCCGGAACCAACGCCGATCCGGTGCTCGGGGCGTTGACTGGCACCGTCCCCTATTTACCGCTGGGCACCGGTAGCGCGGCGATCAATCGTGGAAACGCCGCTGCGTGCGTCGCCTCGTCAGGCTCGCCAGCGTACGGCGCTGGCGGCGTCGACCAAAGAGGAATTTTGCGCCGTAGTTCGTATTGCGACAGCGGCGCCTTCGAGGCGCAGGTGGCGAGCCTTGCCGTGGTCGCAGGATCCAATCAGAGTACCGCGATCAATACGCCGTTCGCCACCGTGCTGCAGGTGCAGGTGCTCGATTCGTTCAGCAACAAGCTGGCAGGATCGGTCGTGACGTTTACCGGCCCCGCGAGCGGCGCAGGCATCGTCAATGGCGGCATTAGCCTGTCCGGCCTTGGGGGTGTTGCGTTTCTTGCCGCGACCGCGAACGGGACAGTCGGCGTCTACAACGTGATCGCCAGCGCGCCTGGCGCGGCCGCGGTGCCATTGAGCCTGACCAACCGGAACCCCTACGCCGTAACTTACATCGGGAACGGCAATACCGGCGGCGGCGTGCCGGTTGACATCAACTATTACCCGGCAGCAGGCGCAATCACGGTGTTAGGTAACACCGGTGGGCTAACGCGGATCAACTCGACTTTTGCAGGCTGGAACACGGCGGCCAACGGCAGCGGTACGGCTTATGCGGGCGGTGCTAGCTTTGCTATCGCGGCAAACGTAACCCTCTATGCGCAATGGACGCCAGTGACGTATGGCGTGACCTATAACGCCAATGACAGCACCGGCGGCACAGCCCCAGTCGATGGCAATGCGTATGCGCAGGGTGCGACCGCCGTGGTACTTGCCAATACCGGAGCGCTGGTGAAAACCGGCTCCACATTTGCCGGCTGGAACACCGCCGCCAACGGCGTCGGCACGACCTACGCCACCGGCACCACCTTTGCGATGGGCAGCGCCAACGTGATCCTGTATGCGCGGTGGACGCCCGCGACTTATGGCGTGACCTACACCACCAATGGCAGCACCGGCGGCACGGCACCCGTCGATGGCGATGCGTATGCAGCGGGCGCAACCGTCATCGTACTCGGCAATACCGGAGTTTTGGTCAAGACCGGCTCCACATTTGCCGGCTGGAACACCGCCGCCAACGGCGGTGGCACGACCTACGTAGGCGGCACCACCTTTGCGATGGGCAGCGCCAACGTGATCCTGCATGCGCAGTGGGTGCCCGTGACGTATGGGGTGACCTATAACGCCAACGGCAGCACCGGCGGCACGGCACCCGTCGATGGCAACGCGTATGCACCGGGCGCTACTGTCACCGTACTTGGCAATACCGGAGTTTCGGTCAAGATTGGCTCCACATTTGCTGGCTGGAACACCGCTGCCAACGGCACCGGTACGAATTACGTCGGCGGCGCCACCTTTGCGATGGGCAGCGCCAACGTAACCCTGTATGCGCAGTGGACGCCAGTGACGTATGGCGTGACCTACAACGCCAACGGCAGCACCAGCGGCACGGCCCCTGTCGATGGCAATCCATATGCGCCGGGTAGCACCGTAGCCGTACTTGCCAATACCGGAGCGCTGGTGAAGACCGGCGCGACATTCGCTGGCTGGAATTCGGCGGTTAACGGGACTGGGGTCAGCTATCCCGCGTCTGGCAGTTCATCGTTCGCGATGGGCAGCGCCAACGTAACCCTGTATGCGCTGTGGAGCAATCCCTGCACGCTCGACGTGGACGGAAACAACCAGGTCGATCCGCTGACCGATGGTTTGATGCTGGTGCGGGCCATGTTTGGGTTAACAGGCACGGCTGTCACGAACGGTGCGATCGGCACCGGCACGCCAACGCGGCCCGCGTGGGACAAGATCCAGCCGTATCTAAACGCGAACTGCGGGGCTAGTTTTTCGCCGTAAAGCAGTGTCGCGGGCGCGCCGCGGGCGCTCGCTTCGCGTTGTAACGGTCAATGTGCTCAACGATCTAGCCAGACTCCGTGGAGATCGCCCCGTCGCGGTTGATCGGCAATTGGGACCTTCAACTCTCGCAAGATCGCCAGGAAGCTGTTTGAAGACGTTGCCTATCGGGTGCTTGCAGCTTCGAACTTCCGCGCGCTACATCTGGCGTTGTTCGCCGAACTGTTTGTGCAGATGGTGGGTTTGGCCCGAGCGATGGGTTTGGCAAAACTTGACACCATCGCCGTGGATGGGACAAAGATCAAAGCCAACGCCGGCCGCCACAAAGCCATGAGCTACGCACGCATGCAAAGCGCTGAGCTCGAACTCAAAGGCCAGTTTGCAGTGCTGACGCCCGGCGGGTTGGCGGTGAGTGCTTTGCGATCAGACAAGTCGAATCGATTCAAATACAGCTGTTTAGAAAAACCCTACGTAGATTGGGTACAAGAGCAAATTTTGACGGAGTCGACTATCCAACTTATAGGCCTCACTCCCAATAGTGCACGGACTTTTATTCAAAAGCTGTAACGCGAAAACGCATCGTAAATTCAGCGCCACCGGTCACGCGATTAGCCACCGTTACGCTGCCGCCATGCAGCTCGGCAATCCGCTGCACCAGCGCTAAGCCCAAGCCTGCGTGTCCGCCGCCCTCGCGATGAACGCTCGCCTGATAGAAACGCTCAAACACATGGGCAAGTGCCTCTGGAGCAATGCCGCAGCCGGTGTCGGCCACGCGCAACACCACCGCTTGATCAACCGCCGCGGCAGATAGCGTGATCTGTCCGGCCACCGGTGTGTAGCGCAATGCGTTGTCAATCAAATTCACCACCGCGCGCTCGACCAGTGCGGTGTCTACCGTCACCAGCGGCAGGCCGGCAGCGTAGTCCACGATGAGCTGAATGCCACGCGCTTCGGCAACAGGCAAAAACCGCGTCGCAACGTCATCCAGCAGCTCGCCCAAATGAGCCGGAGATTTATCGAGTGGCAGGTCATCACTATCGAGCCGAGCGAGGTCAAATAACGATGACGACAAGCGTTCCAGATGCTGCGCATTTCGCATCGCAACATCGAGAAAACGGGCGCGCTCAGACTCGGTCAAACGGTCCCCGCGCAGTTGCACCGTCTCGATATGACCAATCAGCGAGGTCAGCGGCGTGCGCAAATCGTGCGACACGTTGGCGATCCATTCCCGGCGCGTGCTGTCCATGCGTTTCACACGCTCCGTCTGCTCGCGCAGCCGCGTCACCATCGATCCAAAAGCGCGCGCAAGGCGGCCGATTTCGTCCCGACGCTGGTCAAAAGCATCGGGCGGTAGTGGGTCCGGCGCGATGCTCGCGACAGTGGCGCTGGCGCTCACCGCGTCGGCAGCATCAGTCAAGCGCCGCAGCGGACGCGTGATGAGTGACAACACCGCAAATATCAGCAGCGCACACGCAAGCACACTGCCAAGCGCTACTGCAAACGCGCTGCGATTGACATAGCTCGACATCAGGCTTTTGGTGACGCCTTGATCGGGCGGACGCATGAGCACATAGACGTACCCCGTGATCATCTTTTCATCAACGGCGCTGGCGAATGGCGCGGCAGCAAACAGGCTCGGTCGCGCCGCAAAATCTGGGTCATCCCCATACACGGTCTCGCCAATCGTTGCGCTGAGCAAGCGCTTGATAGGCTCAATCGACACGCTGCTTTTGCTGCCAATGGAGCGCTCTTTGGTGTAGCCCGCGCGCACGCGCCCCAATGGGTCGAGCAGATAAATGGCACTGCTCGGATCGAGCAGCAGCAGCTTCTCGAACGTCATTTCGACCTCGCTGCGGTCCAGGGTTTCAAAAAGACCTAACTGCGGATACATCTGCACCACGTTGCGCGCAAATTCAACGCCTTGTCGCTGTCGCAATTCGTCGTAATAGCCCATGTAGGCCCGGTTCAATACCATCACAAGAATGGCAATTACCAGTATGCAAAACACAACGACCAAGGCAATTATTCGTGCGCGCAGACTGGTCAACCATTCCATCATCATGTCGTCCGCAACATCACGTCTGCCGCGCAGCGCCTTGTTGCAGCGTTACGCGACTGCCTCCGAGCCCGATCTTTCAGAAGGAGTGCATCCACGCTTGCGCAGCACTTGGGCATGAGCATTGGCATCAGCGAACACGCTTGCTGTTGGCTATCGTCCAATCGTAGGGCGTGAAGGCCACCGCATAGTCCAGCGGGATTGCTTTTGTACTGTACCGCTGAGCATACGCGACCAGGTTTGGAGCGTGCGCGGGAGTGAAGTCCTCCCTGTAGAACTTCAAAATTTCATTGAAGTAGACCGTGCGCTGCGCATCGTCAATACGCAGATTTTCAGGGCGAGCAAAGAATTTCTTTGTCTCTCGATCCAGCTCGCTGTCCAGCGCGTCCTCGGTAAACGGCACGCCGGGTAACACAGGGCAAGACACGGCTGAACAGTTGAGTGCGAAGTGGACGCGTGGTTCGTTCAACGTACGAATGATGTCGTTTTCGAACGCGTAAAGTGACATCACCTTGCCACCGACTTCGAACTTGCGCAGAAGGAAAAATTTAATCTTCGCAAAGCCGGCATGCGACTCCGGGACGTTTGATGCGATCACGTTGTACATCGAGAGCGCGTTGTAGGCGTTGATCATATGCGCCAATCTAGCATTGGCTGTTGGCGCAGCATCCAGCCGTGCGGCAGCAATGGCTGTCACGTAGTTTTCCAGCGCAGGTATGCCGCTGTTGCTCATATCATCCCGAAGTGCTGCAAAGTCCACCTCGCCCCGATCATCGACGAACCGTTGTAACACGCGCGCGTAGCCGCGCTCGGCTTCAGCAAGTGTTACGCGCGACAGGTTCGAAGTTGCAGACGGCGGCACCTGCACCAGCGTGCTGCACCCGCCGAGCAGGAGCAGCGCGCACGTGATCACTGCGATCAGCGTGTGGCGCGTGAAATTTGCATTCATCATTCGTTCATTGTCTCGCTGTTTCGTTGCATCGCTTTTTGTTCGTTTCGCTCAGCCATAGCGGCTACGCGTGGTTTGCCCTTGAGCCACTTCAGCGGAATTCTTATTTCGCCGCGCGCATCGGGCGCGACCGCGAGTGGCTGCCACGTTTCGCCGCTCGCTAACTGAATCGGTTTCAGCAAAAAGGCGTCTCGTTCCGCGTTGTACGCACACATCGACATCGGCCCATCGACCGTCGCCGCCATAAAAACGCAAGCGTCAACGCGGTCGGCTTCCAGATTACATGCATCCATGAAATTGTGCGTGAAGAACGAAATTTTCCTGACTGGGGGTACGCGCAAACGCAATCCTGTACCCCCAGAATTTCCCTTGCCGCGCAACCACTCGCCGCGCGCAGCCCAAAACATGCGTGCGGTGTGCTTGGCGAATCCGCTCCACAATTGATGCTGCCCCATCACCACTCGCAGTAGCGCCCAGGTGCCGCGAAATCCTTGATCGCGTGGAATTTCCACGCCTGCGGTGTCGCGCATCACACGTGCCACAAACTCGCCGTCGGCAAGCGCATCAAAGCGCCGCGCGCCGATCGTGAACAACATCGCGTAGCGATTGCATGCGCGATGCCCACCGTGTAGCGCATCGAAATTGAGCGGCACACCCGCACCACGCTCAATGGCGTCGCATACCGTTTTCTGCGTGACCGTTTCCGTATCGCGCTCCGTCACTGTGCCGCGACCGGTGTCTGCGCCTAGCTGAAACGAGGCGAAGCGAACCACATCATTGTGCTCAACAAAGAAGTTGGCGAGCGCTGCGATTTCCTGAAAATTGCCTGCGAAGACCGTTGTGTTGAACATCACCGAAATCGGCAATCCACGCGCCATTTCAATGTAATCAAGGCGCAGCGCGTTTAACGCTGATTCAGAACCAAAGCCCTTTCTCTCCTGCGTCATGTCGACATGAAACGCAACGTCGTTCAAACCGTCGTGCGCGAGTTGCTGTAACCAGTCGCGGTTGAGCAAAATCCCGTTGGTGAACAGCGACGCGCGTAGCCCGCGCGTACGAACGTGGCGCACAATTTTCGACAGCTCTGCGCGGTCTCGCAGCGTTGGATCTCCGCCTGAAATCTGCACGTCAGTATTGGGGCCGAACTGCACCGCTATCTCGTCAATGCGGCGAAACAAATCCTCCAGCGGAATATCACGCACTGCTTCGGCCGAGTCAGATAGATAGCACAGTGTGCAATCTAAATTGCAGCGTTGCGTGATCTCCAGCGATACGCAACCGATAGTCCAGCGCCTGCCAGCAGCCTGCGCCGGCGTCCATTCTCCCGCGTGCCGCAGGCGCTCAGCGATGCGCTGCAGCCGTTCAGAATGAGAGCTGGGCACGGGCAACGTGATGAGCGATGGTCTGGATTTGCCTGTCGCTTTGGTTATGGTTGGGGTCACGATGGATCAATAAACCGGTAACCCGCGCCGCGTACAGTCAGCACGTAGTGTGGATCCGCCGGATCCTTTTCAATCTTGGCGCGTAGCCGGTTGATGTTGGTGTTTACGTTGTGCTCGTAGCTGTCGAGCGTGGTGCGCCATACCGCATTAAGCAGTTGCGCGCGGCTATAAACCCGGCCCGGATTAAGAGCGAAAAAGTGCAGCAGGTCAAACTCTTTGGCGGTGAGCGCAATCACCGCATCGTCCAGACGCACTTCGCGGCGAACCGCATCGATGCTGAGTTTGCCAAATCGTAATGCGTTGCCAGCACTAGCCGGAGGCACAGGCGAGGCCGCCATGCGCTCAGCTCGTCGCAACAGAGCCTTTGCCCTTGCCTGCAACTCGGGGATGGAGAACGGTTTGCTCAGGTAATCGTCAGCACCCATTTCGAGTCCGACCACACGGTCAATTTCACTGCTTTTCGCTGTGAGCATCAAAATTGGGGTGTATCGGGAACGATCCGCGCGCAACGATCTGCAAATCTCCAGCCCGTCAATTCCGGGCAACATGAGATCCAGCACGATCAAATCGAACGCGTCGCGCTGAGCGGCCTGCAAGCCAAGTTTGCCGTCACTCTCCCAATGAGTGTGATGACCTAGATCCTCCATGTGCAGGCGGATTAACTGGGCAATCTCGACATTGTCTTCAATGACGAGGACGTTTGACATCTCCATGCCCCTTAAGTCTGACAAGCGCGACTAACCTGACAGTTTGTCGGTCGCAAACGATTGTTATGAAAACGATATGTTGGCGCGATAAGCTTGAAATCTTCGAAATCGACACTGCATCCTCTGCTCTGAACCATAACAGCCTCAGGAGAATAGTGTGAACGCTCCCGCGATCCGAAACAATGTCGAGCTTTCTGCCAGGCCGATCCCGATTGACCATCCCGGCATGCACCGCGACTATCTGTTTCGGTTTGCCATGCGCCGCGTGGGCGACACAGACCTGGCGGACGATCTGGTGCAAGAGACGCTGCTCGCGGCCCTGCAATCGCGCGCGGCGTCGGCAAATGAAAACGCTGCTTTCGGCGGTCGCTCCACCTACCGCGTCTGGCTAGCAGGTATCCTGAAACATAAATTGATGGACGCGTTGCGCGAAAAGCACAAATATCTGCCGCTAATGGCCACCGATGACGACGGCGAGGAGAGCGAATTCAGCCCCGCCATGATGGAGCTCCAGGCCAACAGTCCAGCCACCAACGACCCGCAACACGCCTGCGAGCTGTCCGAACTGTTGTCACAGGTTCAAGATGCAATCGCCACGCTGCCCGCTGGCGTTGCCGAGGTGTTCATGGCTCGCGAGGTGGAAGGTGAGACCACCGCGTCCATCGCCGCCCGCTCGGGTTTGTCCGCCGCGAACATTTGGGTGCGCGTGCATCGTGCTCGCAAAGCGCTTCAGTCGCAACTTGCTGCGTGCGGTGCAGTTCAGATAAACGCCGGGAAGGCGGTGCGTTGGGCGACATAAACGACGGCGTGACCGCCTCGCGCCAGCCGCTGCCTCCTACAATCTCGGCATGAAGCCATCCGTCCAGCTACCCGTCACCTATGCCGATGTACAAGCAGCCCGCAAAAAAATTGCCAGCGCTGTCGAGAACACACCCTGCCTGCATTCAAAAACGCTGTCACGTATTTTTGCCTGCGAGGTGTGGCTCAAGTTTGAAAATTTGCAGTTCACGGCGAGCTTCAAAGAGCGGGGTGCGCTCAATAAATTATTGTCACTGAGCGCAGAAGAACGGGCACGCGGTGTGATCGCAATGAGCGCGGGCAATCACGCGCAAGGCGTGGCCTATCACGCCGGGCGATTGGGCATTCCTGCCACCATTGTTATGCCGGCCTACACGCCGTTTGTGAAGGTGCGCAACACTGAAGGGCACGGAGCCAAAGTGGTGCTGCACGGCACAACCCTGGCTGAGGCATCGCTTCATGCGCGCGAGCTGGCAGCGACGCACCAATACATCTTTGTGCATCCGTTTGACGACCCGTACATCATCGCCGGGCAAGGCACACTGGCGCTGGAAATGCTCGAGTCCGCACCGCATTTGGACACGCTGGTGGTGCCCGTGGGAGGTGGCGGACTACTGGCAGGCTGCGCCGTGGCGGCGCGTGCCATAAAGCCAGACATCGAAATTGTGGGCGTGGAATCGACCACCTTCCCTGCTATGGCGCAACGCTTGCGCGGGCAGGAGGTGTGCGTGGGCACCGAGACGATTGCGGAAGGCCTCGCGGTGCGCGACATTGGCGAGATACCGTTGACTATCGCCCGGGCGCTGGTCAACGATGTGATTTTGGTTGACGAATCAACGATTGAAGAGGCCATCGCAATGCTGATCGATGTTGAAAAAACCGTGACCGAGGGTGCTGGTGCCACAGGTGTGGCCGCGCTGTTGCAACATCGCGCCCGCTTCGTTGGCAAAACGGTCGGCGTGGTGCTGTGCGGTGGCAATATTGACTCACGAATTCTCGCCAGCATTCTGATGCGCAATCTGGTGCGCGAGGGCCGTCTGGTGCGGGTTCGGGTGCGCCTGCCGGACGTCGCGGGCGCACTCGCAAAGCTCACCAAAGTGGTGGGGGACGCTGGTGCTAATGTGGTGGACGTGGAGCATCAGCGCCTGTTCGGCGTGTTCAGCGTGAAATCCACCGAGGTTGAGCTGACGCTCGAAACACGGGATAGAAATCACGTGACCCAGCTGCTCGCCGAGCTGGAATCGCACGGGTTTGCTGCGCATTTGTTGGGGTCGGCTGAGTGACGTTACCGCCGGACATAGTGTTCATCGAACGTGACTGGCTATCCGCAAATCACATCATGTTTCATGACGGCGATACAGCAACGCTGATCGATTCTGGCTACGGAAAATTTACCGACGTCACCCTTAAAAAGGTGGATGCCGTGTTGCGCACGTGGGGCGACACGTCGCTCGACCGAATCATCAACACCCACATTCACAGCGACCACATCGGCGGCAACGCCGAGTTACAGCGATTGCATCGCGGCTGCTCAATCACCGTGCCCGTCGACGAGCAGCCCGCGCTGGTCAATTGGGACGCGCCCGAGCAAATGCTGACCTACGCCGATCAGGAGGCCGAGCGCTTTGCGTGGGACGATGTGATTGAGCCGGGGCAGGCAGTGCGGCTCGGCGGCGAGTCATGGCAGGCCATTGCCACACCGGGGCATGACATGGGTTCGCTGGTTTTCTATTCCCCAAAACTGCGCATCCTCATCTCGGCCGATGCGCTGTGGGAGAACGGTTCAGGATTCATCGTTCCGCAGGCGATTGATCCAAAGCCGCTGGCCGCACAACGCGCCACGTTCGCGCGGTTAGCCGAGCTCGATGTGGCGCTGGTGATTCCGGGTCATGGCCCCATGTTCACCGATTTTTCGGGCGCTCTAAAACGGGCCGGTGACAAGCTCGAATTGTTCGCCGGCGACGACCTGCGCATCGCCAAAAACGTGGTGAAGACAATGTTCATTTACGCGGTCATGTGGCGCGGGAGCCTACTGTTAAGCGACATACCCGCTTACCTGGATCGCATTGGGGTACACCGTGACTATAACGCGCGATTTTTCAAGTTTGGCAGCGAAGCATTTGCTGCCTGGATGATTGCGGAGACCACCGGAAACGGCAAATTACGGGTGCTGGGAGACCAGCTTGTCGTCGCTTGATAATGACTCAGCCAAATGTGTCCTATGTCCACCGGTTTGACTCCTCTCGCTGGGGCAGAGAGCGGGGGAGAGGATGATCGACACACGAGCAAAGTCCGTGTGCAAAGTCCCTCACCCCAACTCTCTTCCCCGGGGAGAGGGAGCCCGCCGAACTGATCGTATTTTATTGACTGGGTAATAGTAGGTGCTATGTGTCCAAGGCGGAAGGCAACGGCGGCACGTCTAGCAAAATCTTGGCAGCAATCACCCACTGCTTGATCAACTGTTCGCGTCGCGCAGTGCTGGTGCGCAACACACCCGACAGCGCAAGCCCTCGCAGAAGTTCGAGGCTTAACGCAATCACCGTTGCATACCCTGGTTGATCGCGAAACGGATGAAAAACCTCAGCGGTTACGCGCTCACTGTCGATGCGCGCGCGCCGCTCCTCAACCCGCAACACCACTCGCAGCGCGGTGTCGGTGCGCGCAACGGCCCAGAGTTCAAGCTCAGCCAGATATGAGGGCTGGTTAACGATTGCCGCTAACGTTCGCACAGCGCGATCCAGGGGATCGGAGTGCATGCTGAATTTGTTGCGCATGCGCCGTGCGCCCCGTTCATTACGCGAAACGAGTTCGGACACGGTTGCCGCAAGCAAGTCGGCGTAACTCGGAAAGTGATGCAGCAATGCGCCGCGACTCAGTCCCGTGCGGCGCTGCACCTCAAGCGTGGACGTGCGCGCCACCCCAAGCTCAATGAGCGAATCGACTGCCGCTTCGAGTAGTCGGGCGCGAGTGGTGCCTGTAGTGCCTATGTCACTGCTGCGCCTCGCCCCAACTTCGATTTGGCGGCGAGCAGTGGACTTGTTCAGTTTGCTGGCAAGGGTCATGGTTCATTATAAAAACCGTCAGCGTTGACTGTCAAACAAAAAAAAGATACAGTCAGCGCTGACTGTGCGATCAGGCAATGCGCTAAAGCACCCTTTCGCGTTTTTGATACCGCCACTAAACTGAAGGAGCGCTTTATGCCCAAGTTTTCAACCTTGCAGATCGAAGCAGACAGTGCGTCGCCACGCATTGCCCGACTGCTTTTAAATCGTCCCGAGTGCCTTAACGCCATTAATGACGAAACGCCCCGTGAAATTCGCGCTGCTGTCGAATGGGCGCAGGGCAACGATGCGATTCACGTCATCATCGTGGAGGGTGCGGGCAAGGGCTTTTGTGGGGGCTATGACCTTGCACTGTTTGCCGAAGGGGCGGGCGAACATCCGGCAAAACAGGAGACGTATCCGTGGGATCCGATGGTCGACTATACGTACATGAAGCGGACCACCGAAGATTTAATGAGCCTCTGGCGTTGCAGCAAGCCCACCATTGCCAAAGTGCATGGTTATGCAGCGGCGGGTGGCAGCGATATTGCGCTGTGTTGTGATTTGTTGGTGATGGCTGACGATGCACGAATCGGATACATGCCCACGCGCGTTTGGGGCTGCCCCACCACGGCGATGTGGACGCATCGCATCGGCCCGACCCGTGCCAAACAAATGATGTTCACGGGCGACACGATCAATGGCCGCACCGCCGAGGCGTGGGGGCTCGCCAACGCTGCCGTTCCAGCGGCCGAACTTGAGCACGCCACCATGAAGCTCGCCAATCGAATTGCTGGCGTGCCTCGCGGGCATCTGGCCATGCATAAGATGGTCATAAATCAAATCATGCTCACCACCGGGCTTGAGCAAGCGCAAACGATGGCTACCGTGTTCGATGGCATTACGCGCCACAACCCCGAGGGACTATGGTTCCGTCGCTATGCGCAGAGCGAAGGCTTTAAGGCGGCGGTTGAATGGCGCGATAGCGGTCGGCCTATTCCTGAGGGCGACGAAGCGCGTGCGTTGATAAAGGAGCTTGAGGCGAGATTGAAAAGCGCCAGCGGCCAGCGGCCTACCGTTTAATTGCTGCGATTTTTTGCTTTACAGCGAACGGTTGCCCTGTGGCATCCAGTTCATCACCCTCTTCGTACGCGACGACCCGAAACGCATCGCGCGTTAGCGTCAGCAATTCATTTGAGCGCAGCAAAAAATCAGGCCGTGATGG
>JAYSUK010000211.1:0-12194 GCA_043719085.1 Burkholderiales bacterium
GCTTGCGTTTGTACCCAGCGGTTGAGCGCGCTGTAAATTTTGTCGAGCGATTGCGACACCTCCCAGGTGTCCGGCGTGGCGTAGTAATCTGCCAGCACGTTTCTCGCGCAATGTTCAGCCGCCTCACGGCCACCGCCGGCGCCGGACACGCCATCCGCGACCACCGCCGCGAAGCCCTTGCTGGCAAGCTCGGTGCCGTGCGGCGTGACGCAACCGGTGAAGTCTTCGTTCCGCGCGCGCGGGCCGGTGGCGCTGAAGTGAGCGACGGTGACGGAGAGGGGCATAGAGGTGGGAGTGTAGCGAGCGATAGCGTTGATAACCACCGAGCGCGGCCAAGTCCGCGCCTACGGGACGTGTTTGCCGTAGGCGACGACTTGGCGTCGCTCGTCGACTAGATCTTCGCCGTCGTCATCGCTGCACTGCCCCACGTGGTGCGCCAACGTTGCTTGACGATGGTGAGCCCGACCAGCGCAATGACTGCCAGTACAGCGAAAATCAAAAAGCCTGCCTGATACGTGCCTGTCAGTTTCTTTGAGTAGCCGAGCGACGAAGCAAGGTAGAAACCGCCGATGCCACCCGCCATGCCAACGAGTCCGGTCATGACGCCAATTTCGCGGCGGAAACGTTGCGGCACCAGTTGAAAGACGGCACCGTTGCCCATGCCAAGCGCGAGCATGCCGACTACAAAAATGGCCAGCGCAACCCATGCCGAGCTGTAGTGAAAACTCGCAAGTGTGAGCGCCACAGCGGCGACGACATACATCACCGATAGACTTTTTATGCCGCCCACTCGATCCGCCAAATTGCCACCGAGAGGACGCATTAACGAGCCCGCAAACACGCAGGCCGCAGTGAAGAATCCCGCCATCTTCGCGTCCAGCCCATACTCTGCATTGAAGTAAATGGTGAGGCTCGCGGCGAGTCCCACGAAGCCGCCGAATGTCACGCTGTAGAAGAACATGAACCACCATGAATCTTTGTCGCGCAACACGGCAAGATACGCGGTAAGCGGTTTTGGCGGCGGACAATCGGGCGCGTCTTTGGCCACAATCACATAAAAAATCAGCACCATGGTCAACGGAATCAACGCGATGCCGAACACGTTGCCCCAACCAAAAGCCGCCGCCAGAGACGGTGCAAGAAGCGCCGCGAATGCGGTGCCTGAATTCCCGGCGCCTGCAATGCCTAGCGCGGTGCCCTGATGTTCGGGTGGATACCAGCGCGAAGCCAGTGGCAAAGCGACGGCAAAAGACGCGCCCGCAATTCCCAGCAACACGCCCAAAAACAGCACTTCCCCGTAACTATGAATGCCTGCAACCCATGCCCACGCTAGCGCTGCGATCACCAATATCTGTGCAATAACGCCGGTCAGCTTCGGTTTAAGGTGATCCACCAGCACGCCCATGACGATGCGCAGGATCGCACCCGAGAGCACCGGAACGGCCACCATCAGGCCTTTTTGCCCGGCATCGAGCTTCAGGTCGGTCGCAATTTGCACGCCCAAAGGCCCCAGAATGACCCACACCATGAAGGCCAGGTCGAAGTAGAGAAACGAAGCAAGCAAGGTGGGCCGATGCCCTGCTTGCCAAAACCCAGTGGCGGCCATAGTGATCCGTAGTTTGTTTGTGTTTGTTGCGTGGACTTCGCAAGCGCTGTGCCACTGAAATAGCCGCCAATTAGGTGAAAAAAAGAAAAATGTTGCACCGCAACAGGGCGTGCCGATACGTAGCGCACTGCAAACGAACGGTGCGTGACCAAATGCGTGCAACGGCGCCTGGTTGGTTTGGGGTGGCAGGTTGTGCGCGACCAGGGTTGGTGCGCGCGTTTCCTCGCCTTGGTGCGATTGCGATGCGGTATCTGGCGCGATGTTTGCTAGTTGGCACCCATGTTCAGAGTCCTCAGGGAAGCGTGATGTCCATCATAGCGACGCAAGTAAAGCAAAAACTGGCCGTAATTGGCAATGGCATGGCCGGTATTCGTACCGTGGAAGAGTTACTGAAAATCGCGCCTGACAAGTACGACATTACCGTGTTCGGCACCGAGCCGCACCCCAACTACAACCGCATTTTGCTGTCGCCCGTGCTCGCGGGCGAACAAACGATTAGCGATATCGTTTTGAACGATTGGGATTGGTACAAAACCAACGGTATCAATCTCATCAGCGGCAAAACCATCACGGAGATTCACCGCACGCGGCGTGAGTTGACGACCGACACGGGCGAAAAATTTAACTACGACCGCCTACTGGTGGCGACGGGGTCAAACCCATTCATCTTGCCGATTGAAGGCAACAAGTTACCCGGTGTAATTTCGTATCGCGACATTGCCGATACCGAGGCGATGATCGACTCGGCGAAGCTTTACCAAAAAGCGGTTGTGATCGGGGGCGGCTTGCTGGGACTTGAGGCGGCGAACGGCTTGAAGCTGCGTGGTATGGACGTGACTGTGGTGCATGTGATGCCGTGGCTCATGGAGCGTCAGCTCGATGAGAAGGCTGGCAAGCTGTTGCAAGGTTCGCTAGAGGCCAAAGGCATCGAATTCAGAATGCAGGCGCAAACCGAGGCGTTGGTTGCCGGTGAATCCGGTCGCGTTGCTGCGTTGCGCTTCAAGGGTGGCGAACAGATTCCTGCCGATCTGGTGGTGATGGCCGTTGGCATTCGTCCGAACACGGCGCTCGCTGAGAAGTCGGGCTTGCAAGTGAGCGCACGCCCCGGTGGCATTGTTGTGAATGACACGATGCAAACCTTGACTGACCCGCGTATTTATTCGGTTGGCGAATGCGTAAATCATCGCGGCACTGCATACGGGTTGGTTGCGCCATTGTTTGAAATGGCGAAGGTCTGTGCAAACCACCTCGCTGAGTACGGCATCGCTCGCTACGTCGGCTCAGTGACTTCGACAAAACTCAAAGTAACCGGCGTTGACCTGTTTAGCGCGGGCAATTTTCAGGGCGGCGAGGGAACGGAGGACATCACACTGTCAGACCCGATTGGCGGCGTCTATAAACGCCTCGTGATCAAAGACGACAAGTTGGTCGGTGCCTGTCTGTACGGCGACACGGTTGATGGTTCGTGGTACTTCAAGTTGCTGCGTGAAGGAAAAAACGTCAACGAGATTCGCGATCACTTGATGTTTGGCGAATCGAATATCGGCGACGTCGGACACGAAGGCAACACGCGCGCCGTGTCGATGAAAGACACCGATGAAGTCTGCGGCTGCAACGGCGTGTGCAAAGGCACGATCACCAAGGCGATCAAGGACAAGGGCTTGTTCACACTGGATGAGGTGCGCAAACACACCAAGGCATCATCATCGTGTGGTTCATGCACGGGTCTCGTCGAACAAATCCTGATGTTCACGGCGGGGGGCGACTATAGCGCCACGCCAAAAATGAAGCCGATGTGCGCGTGCACCGACAGCACCCATCAGCACACACGCGACGCAATTCGCGAGCAGAAATTACTCTCGGTGCCTGAAGTGATGAAGACACTGGGCTGGCGCACGCCAAACGGCTGCTCCTCGTGCCGACCAGCGATCAACTATTACCTGCTGTCGACCTGGCCAAAAGAGTACGTTGATGACCCGCAGTCGCGCTACATCAACGAACGCGCACACGCCAACATCCAGAAAGACGGCACCTTCAGCGTGATCCCACGTATGTGGGGCGGCGAGACCACCGCAGATGAGCTGCGCCGTATCGCCAACGCAGTCGACAAATACAAAATTCCGACGGTGAAAGTTACCGGCGGTCAGCGCATCGATTTGCTCGGCGTGAAGAAAGAAGATTTGCCCGGCGTGTGGGCTGATATCGGCATGCCGTCCGGCCATGCGTACGCCAAAGCACTGCGCACCGTGAAGACTTGCGTGGGCTCCGAGTGGTGTCGATTCGGCACCCAGGACAGCACACAAATGGGCAAGGATCTGGAGCGCGCGATGTGGCGGATGTATGCGCCGCACAAGGTGAAATATGCGGTGAGCGGGTGCCCGCGCAATTGCGCCGAAGCGGGTATTAAGGACGTCGGCATCATCGGTGTTGATTCAGGTTGGGAGATGTACGTCGCAGGCAACGGCGGCATCAAAACCGAGGTGGCGCAGTTCTTCGTCAAAGTGAAAACATCCGACGAAGTGCTTGAGTACACCGGTGCTTTTATTCAGCTCTATCGCGAAGAGGGCTGGTATCTGGAGCGCACCGTGCACTACGTTTCGCGCGTCGGTCTTGACTACTGCAAAAAGAAAGTGGTGGACGACGCTGCCAACCGCAGAATGCTTTGGGAGCGGTTGCAGTTTGCGCTGGATGGCGAGCCGGATCCGTGGTTTGAATTTGACAAAGCGCGAGTCGATACACGGCAGTTCATTCCGATAAAACCGGTAGCGCCGGAAGCAGTAACGGCTTAAATTAATTGGGCGAGCAGTCCGCGCCAAACGAAAAATGATGAGTGCGGCCCTGGGCTTACGTTTTTGCAAGCTCAGGGCCAACGGGAAAATGGAATGAACTGGCGATACGTTTGCAAAATGGATGATCTACCCGTGCTGGGTGCCCGCGTTCTGGAACGCCGCGAAGACGAAGGCGGCAACGTGGCCGTGTTCCGTAACGATCAGGATGTGGTGTTTGCACTGCTCGACAAATGCCCGCACAAAGGTGGGCCGTTGTCGCAGGGTATCGTGTTCGGTGAGCGCGTTGCGTGCCCGTTGCACAACTGGACTATTGAATTGAAGTCTGGCGACGCTGTTGCACCTGACATTGGATGCACGCAACGATTTCCGGTGAAGATTGATGGCGGAGATGTGTTCGTTGCGCTTGCCCGACCGAGTCAGGGCACGTCTCCGTTCAGACCCTCTGTCCCGCAGGATGGTTCGTAGTCCCGTAGGGTGGGTTTCAACCCACCACAAATTGATACCAACCGAGGTGGATATTTGCAGTCAATTTCGCCTGACGGCGAGTTACTTTTCTTGGCAACGCAGAAGAAAAGCAACCGAAAAGAATGCGACCCCGACATTCGTCCGAGCCTACACTAAGGCTCCACCTTGGCTGCGGTGCTCGGAAAAAGCGGCGCAGCCGAAACTCGCTTCGCTCAAACAGTCGGCTGCTTCATCCGCTTTTTCCTCCGCTCCTCGGGGTCGAATACACGGGGACCCCGTCGAATCTTGTTCGCGATCAAATCTCATCGTTCCAAACTTGGCTTGGGCATGACGAGCACCATGCAAGAAATCAAAACCACCTGTCCCTACTGTGGGGTTGGTTGCGGTGTACTTGCTAAAACGGATGGCCAGCGCATAACGGATGTTCGCGGCGATCCCGATCATCCCGCAAACTTCGGCCGCCTCTGCACTAAGGGCAGCACGCTGCATCTGACGACTACGCCCTATGGTCGCGCGTTGCATCCCGAAATGCGAACCTCGCGCGCTGATGATCGCAAGCGCGTGAGTTGGGACGTTGTGCTCGACACGCTCGCCGAAAAGTTCGCAAGCACGATTGCCGAACATGGCCCCGATAGCGTCGGCTTCTATATTTCTGGCCAACTGCTTACCGAGGACTATTACGTTTTTAACAAGCTCGTGAAAGGGTTGATCGGCACTAACAATGTGGATACCAATTCGCGGCTTTGCATGTCGTCTGCGGTGGCCGGCTACAAGGCCACGCTCGGTGCGGACGCACCGCCCGCGTGCTACGACGATCTGAATCATGCCGAACTCATCGTGATCGCAGGCAGCAACGCGGCGTGGGCGCATCCGATTTTGTATCGTCGGCTTGAGGATGCGAAGGCGAAAAATCCCGCGCTCAAAGTGGTGTGCATCGATCCGCGTCGCACCGAGACTGCGCGTGCTGCCGATATGCATTTGCCAATTCTGCCGGGGACGGATGTAGCGTTGTTTGACGCCGTGTTGCACTGGCTGATGTGGGAAGACGCGACTGACAATGCCTACATCGCCGCACACACCGAAGGCTTTGCCGAGCTCAAGACCGCCGTTCGCGAATGCACGCCCGCCTGGGCCGCGCGAATTTGTGGTGTCAATGAATCGCAGATCGTTGAATTTGCGGCTTGGTGGAAACAGTCAAACGCGACGCTTTCGCTGTATTGCCAGGGCCTCAACCAATCCGCTTGCGGTACTGACAAGAACTCGGCGCTCATTAATCTGCATCTGGCAACCGCGCAGATCGGCAAGCCAGGTGCAGGCCCGTTTTCGCTGACAGGCCAACCGAACGCAATGGGTGGCCGCGAAGTGGGTGGCCTTGCTAATTTGTTGCCGGGACACCGCGACGTGATCAATCCCGAGCATCGCGCCGAAATCGCAAAGTTTTGGGGCGTTGATTCGCTGCCGCCGGTGCCCGGAAAAACGGCTATCGAAATGTTCGATGCCGTGAAGCGTGGCGAGATCAAACTGCTATGGATCGCCTGCACCAACCCCGCGCAATCGCTGCCGGATTTGCGTGCGGTCGCTGAGGCTTTCGAAAATGCCGAATGCGTGATCGTGCAGGAATCGTTCCGCACTACGGAGTCCGCGAAACTAGCTGACGTGCTCCTGCCCGCGAGTACGTGGGGCGAGAAGCACGGGACGGTGACCAATTCCGAGCGCAGGGTTACGCATGTGAACGGTGTGTTGCCACCGCCTGGAAGCGCGCGTCACGACTGGGACATCGTGGTCGATTTTGCGCGACGGTTGGAGCTGCTTTTGGTTAAGCCCCAACGGGTCAGCCATCCGTTCGACCCCCTCGCCCCGTGGGAGAGGGTTGGGGTGAGGGACACGGCACTCGATCCAAGTTTGGATGGGACAGACACACCCTCGCCCCAACCCTCTCCCCCAGGGGGAGGGAGAAAAACGCTCTTTCCTTACAAAACGCCGGAAGAGATATTTAATGAACACCGCGAAACCACGCGCGGTCGCGATCTCGATATCACTGGCATGAGCTACGCATTGCTTGACGCGCAAGGCCCGCAGCAGTGGCCGTTGCGCGAAGGCGAAACGGTTGGCAAATCGCGCCTTTACGAGAACGGGGTCTACCCCACCGCCACCGGCAAAGCCAAATTCAAAGTCACGCCGTACAAAGGCGTGGCCGAGCCGGTCGATGCCCGCTATCCGCTTGCCCTCACCACGGGCCGTATGCGCGACCAGTGGCACGGCATGAGCCGCACGGGGCGTGTCCCGCAGCTTTACGGGCATGAGCCAGAGCCGATGCTCACCATGAACACGACGGACGCAGCGCGGCGCTTGCTGATTGCCGGAGAAGTGGTGAAAGTGGCGTCGCGTCGCGGCGAACTGGTGGTGCGGTTAGCTGTGAGCGACGACGTGCGCTCGGGGCAGTGTTTTGTGCCGATGCACTGGGGCAAGTTGACGTTGGCATCCTCCGGCTCACACGGCATTAACGCGTTGACCCTGCCAGCGTTCGACCCAATCTCCAAGCAACCTGAACTTAAGCACACCGCGGTGCGTGTTGAACGAGCGGTGCTGCCGTGGTCGCTGGTGGCTTTCGCTTACGTTGAAGGCGGTCGCGATCCGGTCGCGGTGTGCGACGAGTTGCGCGAAATCGCTCAAACTTTCTCTGCGCTGCCAGCTTCAGGCAACGCGTTCTTCGCGAGTACGACGCTGATAGGCAACGAAAGGCCAGGCGTCGTCCTGCGTCTGGCGGCTGGACACGCGCCCGAGCGCACGACGATGCAGCAAATTGACCGCATCCTCGGGCTGACCGGGCTCGCCACCTTGGGCTACGATGACCCGCGCCGAAATCTCAGCCGCCGCGTTCGCGTTGACGACGGTCGGCTGGTCGGCGTGCGGTTGGCAGGCGATTTGGCCGCTGAGTCCTGGATGCGTGACTTCTTCCTGTCCGGTGCATCGGTGATCGACTTGCGTCAGCGCTTACTTGCGGGGAACGCGGCTGCGCCACAGGGTTTTAGGCCGCGCGGCAAGGTTGTGTGCAACTGCTTCAACGTGTCAGAAACCGAGATTACCGACTTCTGCGCCACGGCTGCTGGCGACGGCGCAGCCAAAATCACAGCCCTGCAAGCGGCGAAAAAGTGTGGCACTAATTGTGGTTCCTGCCTGCCGGAACTGCGAACACTAGCTGCGAGTGCCGCGACCGCAGCCTAGTGTCACGCCTGAAATGTCGCATCTCGCTTGCCCTCGCCGTGCATGGCGTCGTTGCAAAACTTGAACGTGCCCCAGCATGCGCTGCATTTTGCGCCTAGCCCTGCCCGCTGATGGCAGCGCAACATACCGTCGTTTCAAACGAGACGCGACACTAGTTCAGCGCGTAAATTTAGATACAGCTTTCCGCTGAAAGTACCATTTAATAAGGGCATTGCCTCCAAAAACTCATATATCGATAATTGGCTAATCGTCGCCTCAGCCCATATAAAACTATGGCTTTATAGGAAAGCTGTAGGGCGGCTTCAGAAATCCTGAAATGCAGGACTAGTCAGAACGCCGCCGCCGCCTTATAATTTAGGGCTAACCAAAATTTCGCTAACAAAGAAACTCTTAAGTCATGGTCGTTATCCGTCTTTCTCGCGGTGGTTCCCGCGGTGCTCCCTTCTTCAATATCGTGGTTGCTGATTCGCGTAATCGTCGCGATGGTCGCTACATCGAGCGTCTTGGCTTCTACAACCCGGTGGGTAAAGAAGGTGCCGAGAACGTGCGTATCGCTCAAGATCGTTTGACGTTCTGGACGAGCAAAGGCGCGCAGATGTCCGACACCGTGACCCAGCTCGCCAAAAACGCAGCTAAAGCCGCAATCGCAAAAGCGTCCGCAGCACCTGTAGCTGCTCCCGTCGCCGCTTAATTCGCGGCCCGGAGATTCGAGTGTGTCACGGCATTTTCACGGCCGCTGACCACTCCGCGCACCCTACTCGCTCAATGGCGAACATTCGGTGAGCACTGCAGGCAGCAGCACCCCGCAACTTGTCCCGATGGGCAAGGTTGGTCGCCCATACGGACTGACTGGCGCGGTGCATCTTTACCCTTACTCGCAAGACGCGCAAACGCTGCTCAAAGCGAAGACGCTGCTCATTGGTGCCGTCACCTTTGACGTCATGCGCTCGCGTCGTCACGGCAACAGTATCGTCTCGCAACTCGTCGGCATTGATTCGCCCGAAGCCGCAGCCAAGCTCACGAACAAAGAAGTGCTCGTTGATCGCGCGCTGTTCGTGCCGCTGCCGGACGGCGAGTATTACTGGCTCGATTTGATTGGCCTGACCTGCACCAACGGCGACCGTGTGTTCGGCGAAATCAGCGAAATTTTTGAGTCTGGGGCACATCCTATTCTTCGTGTCAGGCAGGCCTCCGGCGTTGATGAATTGATCCCGTTCGTCGACGCCATTGTGCGCTCAGTGAGCCTAGTTGAGCGACGCGTCGACGTCGACTGGGAAGGTTTGGAATAGCCCATGCTGTCGATCTCCCTGATCGCAGCGTTTCCTGAACTGACTGGACACGCGCTCGACTACGGAGTGACGGGGCGTGCGCTCAAGCTCGGTTTGTGGCGGTATCGCGGTTTCGGTTTGCACGATTTCGCGACCGACGCCCGTAAGTCAATTGACGCTCGACCCGCTGCGGGCGGCCCCGGCATGGTGCTCTTGCCCGCGCCGCTCGATGCTGCGCTCGCAGCCGCCCACGCGTGGCATGACGAGCCCACTACAGTGGTTCTTTTAAGCCCGGACGGCGCGCCCTGGGCTCAGTCGCAAGTGCAAACGCTCGCGGCAGCGAAGCATCTGACATTCGTCGCAGGTCGTTATGAGGGTATCGACCAGCGCTGGATTGACGCTAATGTCGACGTGATCGTGTCGATCGGCGACTACGTGCTGTCTGGCGGCGAGCTGCCTGCGGCGGTCGTGATCGACAGTTGCGTGCGCCTGCTGCCCGGTGCGCTCGGCGACAACGAGTCGGCAACCTTTGAGTCGTTTACCGCAGGCAGGCTTGATTGGCCGCAGTATGCGCTTACAGCAGAAGGAGAAATTCCGCCCGAGCTGGCAGGCGGAGACCACGCTGCCATTGCCCGTTGGCGCGTCAAGCAAGCGCTCGCCCGAACTTGGATGCGCCGCCCCGATTTGCTAGCGCGGGTCAAATTGACGCCGGAAGAGCTGGCCATCATCGACGAAATCACGGTATAATTAAAGGCTTACTAGAAAATTCCTCCGTGCGTAATTGCCCTTCAACCGGGCGAAAACAGCACCCGGAACCTGATGTGTGTTCAGCCCCGCACTGTGTTGCGAGTCAGACTGGTTTAAGCCAGTCGCACACCTCTCAGACTCTGAAAACACCAACAAGGGAACCGCAATGTCCAAATTTTTGATCGCTCAAATTGAGCAAGAAGAGATCGTTCGTCTCAACAAGACGATCCCCGTGTTCGCACCTGGTGACACCGTCATCGTTAGCGTGAACGTAGTTGAAGGCGAGCGCAAACGCGTACAGGCTTTCGAAGGCACCGTAATCGCCAAGCGCAACAAGGGTCTCAACAGCTCGTTTATTGTGCGCAAAATTTCGAATGGCGAAGGCGTGGAGCGTACGTTCCAACTCTACTCGCCCATCATCTCCGCTATTGAGGTCAAGCGTCGCGGCGACGTTCGTCGCGCCAAGCTGTATTACCTCCGTGATCGTTCCGGCAAATCGGCGCGTATCAAGGAGAAGCTGCCTGCCCGTAAAGTGGCAAAAGTCGCGGCATAGTCCCTTATCGTCCGACCATAAAAGCGGCCCTGCGGGGCCGTTTTTTTTGGGAGCGATGATTTGCCCGTCGTCGTGGATTCCTGCGAATTGGCAAAGCCACATGCGGCTATCATCAAGTTAATTTCGCCCCCTTTCACCGCATGCGCACTAGCCTCTACGACGCGCTCGAAGTCAATTCGTCGAGCTCTACCGACGCCATCAAAGCAGCGCTGCGCACGGTCGTGCGGCGCTTCTGGGCGGTGCCGCGCGATGCCTCTGGCGACTCGGAAGAGGCGATTCGCTTCGCCGCAATCGCGGCGTCCATCCTCGTTGATCCGGTTCGTCGCAAGGACTACGATGCTGCGCTTAACCCTGGCGTCGGCGCAGGGCCCTGGCGCATGCCCATCAACAGTCGCGACGCTGGCAATGATGGGCGAACTCACTCCCGAGTTCTAGCAGACGCTGAGGGTGGCGTGTCGCAACTCTCCATCGTTGGCGTAACCCCCAGCGCATTGCCCGGGGTGGACGCGCTGGCGCAACCGTTACCCGATGGCAAGGCATGGGACTCGCCGCTGCTGCTGGCGGTGCTGGGTGCCTCCTGGTTATTGCTGTGGTTCGCGCTGGCTCGCCCATTTACCGAATGGTTTGAGCTCTCGATCATTCATGCACTGCTCACCTCGATCTGCTTATCGGTAGGCTTCCTTTTGCTGGCAGCCTGGATCAACCGGCGTCAGGAGGCAAGCATTGCAGCGGCCGGTTTGTCGCGGCTAGCCATCATCAAATGGCGGCGCGAAGGCTCAATTTTTTTAGGCGCACCGCCACCGCAGCATGACACGGCGTGGATCTTCAAACTTCGTCTGATGGAGTTGACTCGAAGCGCCGCGGGATTTGTAACCGCGGCCAGCCCGTGGCGGCGGCTCGCCGCGATGCTCGTTGACTATGCCCTGATTGCAGTCGCGGTTTACCACGGCGTGCTGCTGCTTGACCGGATCGTGCCCGCTTTCGATCAAGGCTTCATTGTGGTGCGTTCGCTGTTGGTGTTACCGGCACTGGTGGTATTGCTGGCGATTCCGGTCACGACCCTGTCGCATCGGCTGTTTGGCAATACGCCGGGCAAATGGTTGTTTAGTTTGCAAGTGGTCACAGGTGTAACCCGTCCTGCAGACCATTTCGAACCAACCGATCTAACCCTGCTGTCGTCCCGCGCCCTGCGGGTCGCTTGGCGAGGCTCGGCACTCGGTATCTGGCCGATTGCACTGCTGTTGTTGCCGCGGAACCTGAAATTGGCACGTGACACCGAAACAGACTGGGAGGCCGCAGGCGACTCGCTGGTCATGGCGAGACCCATGACGAGCTCAGCGGTGGCAACGGGGATCGTTATTTTGCTTGCGTCGGCGTTAATTCTCGTCGCCGGCTGGCGTCGCGATTACGTCGAAGTGTGGCCAGCCCTAGTTTCCGGAATTGCCTCGGCGCGTGCCGTAGCTAATTCGGTGTTTGTGCCTGACGGGGCTACCCGGGATGGCCCCAGTGCCTTGGCGACGATAGAGCCCATCTCAGATGCA
>JAYSUK010000212.1:0-1534 GCA_043719085.1 Burkholderiales bacterium
ACGGTAACGCTGCGCATCACCGAGGTTGATTGCGCCGTGGTGACACCCATCAATTACGGCGAGACCAAAGTGGGCACACTCAACGTTGCGCAGCCGGCCAACTATTGCCACGGTGGCGTGCGCGGCCCGGAGTTCAACACCGTGCGCTACAGCTTTAGCGGTACGGTGGGCGATGTCATCACGCTTGAGCTAAACAGCACTACCGCAATGCCCGCCGTGCTCGATCCCTACGTGTATCTGCTCGACGCAAACCGCCGTGTGCTTGCCGAAAATGATGACATTGTTTCTGGCAGCCAGCGCAATTCGCGCATTCAATTGTTTCAGTTGCCCAGCACCGGCACCCACTACATTGATGTCACCACCTGGGGCATCAGCGACGATGCAACCGGCAGCTATGAGGTGAAGCTCACTCGCTGCGGCTCCTACGCGGCAGGCGCAACCTGCAACGTGGATGCCGACAATGACGGCGGGTTCGACCTGCGTGACGCGCAGTTGATGCTGCGCCGGTTCGCCGGCTTCAGCGGTGCCGCCATTACCGATGGCACGAGCGCGCCGCGCGCTTGCGCCACCCGGCTCTCAGCTACCGATATTTCCGCGTTCGTCGATGTGCAAACGGCGGCGGCCCTTGCGACCAAGCCACTGGATATCGATGGCGACGGCACCGTGTTGGCCAGCACCGATGGGCTGATGCTGCTGCGAGTGGCACTCGGTTTATCAGGCAATGCGGTGGTGGCGAATGCCACAACCCCCGGCGCCCCGCGCAGCACCTGGGCACTAGTGAAGCCGTATCTGGTGGATCAATGTGGGTTGACGTTGCCGTAGCGAGCCATCGACTGGTATCGCGCCAGGCAATCACATCAATAATTGCCCCCCGGCGATGTCAGGTTCCCTCTCCCTGGGGGAGAGGGTTAGGGAGAGGGAGTCGCGTGACGAATCGGGTGGTTCAACGCATTTTTGCAAGCTGCGCAAGCGTCGGGAGCCGACGTGGTTCTGGCGCGTGGACCCTCTCCCCAACCCTCCCCTCCGAGGGGAGGGAGTCATTCGAAAAGTGGCGTGAATAAAGTTAGCGTTTATGAGCCTCCGCCCGTATGGCGAATTTCGTCGATGCGCCGCCCGCCCCGTGCGCCCTTACCAGCGATAGCCCTATTGGACTCCGGCTTTGCCGACCGGGGTTTTAACGAAACTATTTACTGGTGAAGCCCGGTGCGGTCGTTCAGGGCGCGCAGCAAAGTCAAAAGCAGTGTGTCCGGGTGGAAAGGTTTTGCGAGAAACGCGGTCATGCCCGCTTCGCGGCAAAGCTGCTTGTCCTCGTCAAAAGCGTTGGCGGTCATGGCAATGATGGGCGTGTGTGTGTAACCGGTAACGCCACGTATCTGTCGCGTTGCCTGCAGCCCGTCCAGGTTCGGCATCTGCATGTCCATGAAGATTGCGGCATAACGGGTCTGCTGCGCCTTTTTGACTGCATCGGCACCGTCGGTTGCAGTATCTACGCTAACGCCGGCATATTCAAGCAGTGTTTTAGCGATCTCAAGGT